>NZ_JBWKNQ010000002.1:185342-674301 GCF_059415645.1 Variovorax sp. GW821-FHT10B04 | reverse complement strand
TTCCAGCGGGTCTATGCGACTGTCAAGCCGGGGCGATACAGCCGCGCGGAGTTCTGGGACGCAGTCAATACGCGCCGGTTTGAGCTGGCAGAGAAGAAGAACGACCAGACCCACGGCCCCATGCTGCTCCATGGCGAACAAATCGACGACTCCACCGCATTGATGCGGCGGCTGCCCGATGAAGAGTCGGCCGGCTCGATCAAAACGGAAGTGCACGTTCTGGTCGGCCCGCACTATGTCACGCTGGAGCAGGAGTCCTTCAGCAGGGACGAAAAGGACATCACTTACGAGAAGTCCGATCCGGCACCGGCCGAGGCTCGCCTGAAGATGATCGCCTCCAAGCTCATGTACTACGAGACGGCAGCGCGTGCCAAGCCCGGTTTCTGCATGCAGGGCGTGATCTTCGATGTCGGGCAGGACGATGAAAGTACTTCCTTCCGATTCCGCGCCAAGGATCTGCCTGATCTGCGGTTGGACGTGTACTACCACGCCGTAACCGGGCAGCCGAGCCGGGGCCTGCCGGAGCGCAAGCGCGATGCCTTGATGGTGCTGCCAACCCTCTTTACTGTCATGGCCACACTGCGAGAAGGTCCGACGACGCTGGGCAAGTTACAGGCCGAAGAGTACTTGCGCAAGTCGGTGCGGCCAGCCACGCACCACTACTTCGACATCGAGCGGCGCGATGTCGAGAAGCGCTCGCTCGACCGGCCGTTCTTCGCGCTGAGCCTGACCACAGGCAACGAATACCAGGTGCCAGTGATGGGCGAAATCCCGCGTGACACGCTGATGGCGTCGTATCTGCCGCAGGCACATGCCATGGTGTATCGGCGAGCCGACGCCATCCTGTCTGACACCCAGGTGCTGACTTTGTGGGACGGCATCGTGGCTTCCGTGCGCAAGCGCTGAGCACGCGATGCCGGCCGACGGATCGCGA
Source organism: Variovorax sp. GW821-FHT10B04 (assembly GCF_059415645.1). Classification (NCBI taxonomy): domain Bacteria; kingdom Pseudomonadati; phylum Pseudomonadota; class Betaproteobacteria; order Burkholderiales; family Comamonadaceae; genus Variovorax; species Variovorax sp. GW821-FHT10B04. Next base: position 673,367 of record NZ_JBWKNQ010000002.1, on the reverse strand, counting down.
AGACATGAAGCCCGACCACAGCAGCGGTCAATGGCTGCGCCGCCACTACACCCACAAGCGCTTGGTCTTGCTGGCCATTGCACTCGCCATCGCCACCGCGCTGCTGCGCGGCTGGCTGCCCTTCATCTACGCCCCCAGCTACAGGCCCGAGACCATGACAGAGATTCCCGCGCAGCGCACCACCCATTGCATCGGCCGCTACCTGGTCGACCTGCCCGTCAACTTCGAGCTGCAGACGGGTGGGTGGGGCGACATCGAGCTGTACTACGGCCTGGACAAGAACTTCCGGCGGGTCTATGCGACTGTCAAGCCGGGGCGATACAGCCGAGAGGAGTTCTGGGATGCAGTGAATGCGCGCCGATTCGCACTGACAGACAAGATCAATCGTGAAACTCACGGACCCATGCTGCTCCATGGCGAACAAATCGACGACTCCACAGCACTGATGCGCAGACTTCCTGACGAGGGATCGGCCGGCTCGATCAAAACGGAAGTGCATGTTCTGGTCGGCCCGCACTATGTCACGCTCGAGCAGGAGTCCTTCAGCAGGGACGAAAAGGACATCACTTACGAGAAGTCCGATCCGGCACCGGCCGAGGCTCGCCTGAAGATGATCGCCTCCAAGCTCATGTACTACGAGACGGCAGCGCGTGCCAAGCCCGGTTTCTGCATGCAGGGCGTGATCTTCGATGTCGGGCAGGACGATGAAGTCGCGAACTTCTTCTTCAGGGCCAAGGGAATACCAGACCTCATATTTGAAGTGGACTATCACGCCGTGACCGGGCAGCCCCGAGCGGGGCTGTTTGAACGAAATGCGGAAGCCTACCGCTACCTACCCGCCCTCCGTCTGGTGGCCGTGACACTGCGGGAAAGATTGACCACACTGGCAGGCATGCCGGCAGAGGAACTATTGGCCAAGTTGGTTCGACCGATCACACAGCACAGTTTCGACATCGAACGCCGGACAGAGGAGCGACGTACGTTGGATCAACCCCATTTCAGTATGAAGTTGCGCACGGGAACCGAATACCAGACCCCCGTGACAGGTGACCAACGTCCGCCGGATACCAGCATGAGCTCCTACAACCCTCAACAGAAGGCAATGGTGCACAAGCAGGACAACGCCAGCCTGTCTGATGAACAGGTGCTGACTTTGTGGAACGGCATCGTGGCCTCGGTGCGCAAGCGCTGATCGTGGCAGTGGGCGAAGAAGGCCTATCGTCCACTGCCGCTCCCCGCCTCCACAATCTCAATCCGCCCCTCCTCCAGATCCACCCGGCTCCGCATCAGAAACTCCAGCGGCACCGGCTGTGCCCACAGCATTCCGCGGATCTGCAGACCGATGCGGTTGTGCGATTCCATCGCCGAGCCTTCCATCACCAGTTCGACCTCCAGCGTGCGCGGCAGGATGCGTGGCTCGAAGTGCAGGATCGCGTTCTTCAGCGCCTGTTCCATGCTCACGCGCTGCACGCTCGACGTGAACTGGCCCGACAGCATCGGCAACCCATAGTTCAGCACCGAGCGCGCCGCATGCGGATGCCGCTTCTCGTCGAGCCCCTGGCCGGTCGCGTTGAAGAGCCAACCCAGGTCGCGCAGCACCGCCTGGCGCAGCGCCTGGCGGGTCAGCGTGCGCTTGTCGTCGCTCTCTCGCTGCTCGCCGGGCGCGAGGTCGACCAGGCGGTCGAGCAAGGACGGCTGCAGCCGCTCCTGCGCCGACGCGTCAGCCATGGGAACCTGCCGCGCCCGCCGTGTCCGCCGTGCCTCCATCACCCACATCGCCGGCCACCGCACCATCGGCGGCGCCTGGCGAAGCGTCTTCCTCCGCCGCATCGAACAGAATCTCCCGCACGTCCATCAGCGGATGGTCGCCCGCGTCGCTGCCGAGCACGCGCTGGCCCAGGCCGGCCCAGACGCCGGGCTGCAGCTCGCGCCATTCGGTCTTGCGCGCCAGCTGCACGCCGCCGTCGGCGCTCTGCTCGCTGCCGGGGTAGCGCGTCGGGATCAGCGCCAGCGTCTCGCCGCCGTTCGCGAACTGCAGGTGCGCGGGCAGCCAGACGCAGTCGCGCAGGTCCTCCGGCGGTTCGATCTTGATGTGCGCGAGCCGTGCGTACGGCACCCAGTAGTACTTGCCGTTGACGTAGGCCTCGAGCACCGGGCCGAGCCGCATGTCGGCGTCGGCGAGCCACGCGAAGGGCACGCCGTCGATCGTGCCGCTGCGGGCCGGCGCAGCGTCGAAGGCGCGTTCGCGCAGCGACTCGGCGGCGGCTGCTTCGCCACGGCCCTGCTGCAACAGCGACTCGATCAGCAGCGCGAGCCATTCGTCCGGCTGGCCAAAGACCATCGGCGTGCGGCGCCCCGCGAAGACCTCGGCGCGCAGGCCTTCGCAGCGGATCGCGTCGCCGTACACCTGCTTCATCGGCACCGCGAGCGCATCGAGTTCGGCCGCGACGGTGAGCTGGTTCAGCGCGCGCTCCCATTGCCCGAGCACGCACAGCAACTGCGCGAGGAAGACGCGATGCCGGCTGTCGGCCGGCTTGGCGCGCACCTCGTCGGTGAGCGCCTTGAGTGCGGCGACGGGGTCGGAAGCCTTGAGCAGTTCAGCAGCGGTCATCGCGCGTCCTTTCGGTGAGCCGGGGGTTCATTGGCCTGTCAGTTCGCAGGTGCGGACCGCGCCGCGCGCACCCGTCGCCTGCTGCGGCGCCGAATGGATGCGCAACGTGCGGTAGCCGAAGCGCAGCACTTCGCACGGGCCGCCGACCTCGCCGCCGGTGAGCAGCGCGATCTCCGCGACGCGCGCGCCCTCGAACTCGAATTCGAGCTTGGCCTGCGCATCCGGGCTGGCGTCGCCGCCCGCGCGGAACATCGACAGCCGGATCCGCAGGTCGGTGGTCTGGCTGCGCAGCAGGCTGGCGATCGACGCGGTCGCCGCGTCGCAGCGCCGCACCACGTGCAGGTGCGACACCACCAGCCGCGGCGACGACGCGCCCGCGGGCAGCAGCAGGCCGGCATGCATGTCGTAGCCCAGCACGTCCATGCGCTGCTTGCCGTCGGCGAAGCGGCGCGACGACTCGCCTTCGATCACGGTGCCGCGGTTCTCGATCAGCATCAGCATGTCGAGCGCGCTGCCGCCCTGGCGCGACAGGTCGAGCAGCCGCAGTGCCTCGTCGGTGTCGAGTCGTCCGTCGGAATTGAGTGACATGGTGTCTCCTGAAACGGGTGGATGAAAAGGGTCGCGCCGGACGTCAGTCCCAGCGCGAGATGGCGGCGAAGACCTGGCGGGTTCGCTCGACGGCGGATGCGCCTGCGCCTGGCGCGCCGCGCGTGCGCACCGCCGCGACGGCATCGGCCGCCACCGTGGCGGCGCGGGCACGGACCGATCCGCCGAGGTCGCCCAGGCCGAACAGCCGCGGCGCACTCTGCGGCACCGACGGGCTCGCCAGCACCAGCAGCCGGCCGCCGCGCACACCGTCGAGCCAGGGCAGCGCGAAGCGCTTGGCCGCCGGCGCCTCGGGCGTGCCGCGCTCGAAGCGATTGCTCTCGCCAGGCTCGCGCGGAAACACCGGCTGCAGCGCACCCTGTGCATCGATGCCGATCACCAGCAGGTCGAGCGAATGCCCGCTGGCGTTGCGCACGGACAGCGCCACCTGCCGGCGCGAACCCAGGCCCGAACCCGGGCCGAGCCCGTGCATCGGCCCTGCCGCGCGCAGCGGCTCGCTGCGCAGCAGGCGCTCGCCGCTGCCGTCGACCTCCACCAGATCGACGCTGGCCTCGAAACCCTCCAGCGACCCATCGCCCGCCAGCACCGGCAGGCGCGCCAGCCACTTGAGCCGCGCGAGGTCCTGCAGGCGCTCGCGCAAGGCGGCGCGATCGGGCACGGCGAACGAGACGACATCCGTGCGACCGGCCCGTGCGGCACCCGCGTCGGACGGCGACGCGAACAGCGCCGCGAGCACCGGCGACAGCAGCTCGATGCGCTGGCCCGCCGCGCCCATGTCGCGCCAGCGCACGTCGGCGGCCTCGCTGCCCGCGCCGCCGATCGGCACCCGCACGACGCCGCTCGGATACCCGAGCGACAGCCCGTCCGGCAACGCGCCCGCACTGGCGACGCGCAGTGCGACACCGGCCGGCGGGCCGAGCGGCGACAGCGCCCATTGAACGACCTCCGCGACCTCCGGCGACGCATCCAGTGCCGCCGGCAGCGCGACCTCGGCCTGCCCCGGCGCGAGCTGCGCGACCACCGCGTCGGCACTGCGCACGGTGCCATCGGCCAGCGTGGCGAGCACGCGCACCGGCTGCGCGGCCTCCAGCCCGTCGAGCGCGCCGGCCTCCACGACGAGCCGGCTGCCACGCCGCTGCGCACGCCATTCGGGCCGCGTCGACAACGGTGCGGCCGTGTTGGCGAACAGCGGCAGGTCGAGGTTGCCCTCGGCCACCGGCGACGGCAACTCGCGGCCCGGAAAGCGCAGCTCCAGTTCGTCGATGACCGGCGGATAGAGCGCGAGCACGCCGTTGAAGAGTTCGCGCCAGGTCGCGGGCTTGCGCTGCAGCGCCTCGCTCACGGCCCAGGTCAGCAGGCCTTGCGGGCGCGCGCTGCGGTCCTTGCGCGGCAAGCGCAGCTCGGGCGTGACCTGGTGGCTTTCCGACGCGAAGAAGGCCACGTAGCGGGCGCGCGGCACGTTGGGGCCAGCGGGCGACGACGACGTGGACGTGGCGCTGGAAAGATCGGTGCCCGGGCCCGGGTTCACGAGCTGGTCGACCCGCACGCCGCGGAAGCGCACCTCGTCGTCGGCATCCGCAGAACCGGTGCGCACCGCGGGCGCCACGCCGCCGCGCGTCATCGACGCGGCCGAGCAGGTGTCGAACATGGCCCAGACGAACACGTCGCGCGCCAGGAAGGCGCCGATCCACGCGTCCACCTCGGCGTCGCGCAGCCCACCGGCCAGCGGCGTCGTGCCGCCGACGGTGCCGCGCACGTCGCGCGCGAGGAAGTTCTCGGCCAGCCCGTCGGGCTCCTGGTAGCGCTTGGCGGTGTCGCGCAGCCGCGTGCCGTGGCCCGAGAAATACAACAGCACGAAGTCGCCCGGCGCCGACTGCGCGAGCAGCCGCGCGAGCGCGTCATGGATGCCCGCCGCATCGGGCAGCGCCGCGCCCGGCACGCCGTCGGCCAGCAGGGCGATGTCGGCCGGCGCGAAGCCCTGGCGCTGCAGCGCGTCGCGCATCAGCAGCACGTCGTTGCGCGGCGCCTGCAGCCACAGCGCAGCCGGCTGGTTGACCAGCTCCGACACGCCGACCAGCAGTGCACGCTGCGTCGCACCCGCGCCGCCCGCGACCAGCCACAGCGGCAGCAGCACGAGGCACGCGAGGCATTGGCGGAAGCAGCGGCGCAACCGGTCGTTCATGGCGTCATTTCGGAGCGGAGGACGGTGGTGATGGCGGTGACGGCGATCCGGCGCCGGCCTGCGCGCCCTGCGCCAGCACCACCGAATCGACCAGCGAAGAAGTGCGCAGCACCACGCGCGCAACCGCGGCGTCGGGCGTGCGCAGCAGCCAGGTGCCGTCCGCGTCGGGTCCGCCGACGACCTCGGCCGGCAGCGTGCGCAGCAGCCGCGCAGCGTCGTCCCAGGCCACGCCGGGCTTCCAGCGCACGGCGAGGTCGGGCGATGCGGGCACGGTGGCCTCGCCGGCCGGAGCGCCGACGGGCGCATCACCCTGCGGCACGCTGCGAAAGCGCACGGCATCGTCCTCCACCGCGCTGCCATGCAGGCCGACCTGCTGCACCACCACGGCGAGCAGCAGCACCGCGAAGGCCGGCCGCACGAGCCGGTCGGCCGCGAACCATTGCTTCACGCGGGCCCAGCCCGTGCCGCCGCCATGGCTGCCGCCGGTGCCGTCGCCGCCGATGGTGCCGGTCGTCCGGGCCGCATCGGGGGGCCGGGCCGGCGCGGCGCCGGCCGCGGACGACTGCAGATGCCGCCCGACGCGCGCCGCCAGCTCGCGGTAGAGCGTCTGGTAGCCGATGCGCAGGTCGACCCGCGCCAGCGGCGTGCCGGTGAGCACCGTGAAGGCACCGTCGCCTGCCGAGCGCAGCGCGATCACGCCGGGCTCGGACGCGATCGCCAGCGGCATGTCGGCAGCCCATTCGTCATGCACCGCGCGGATCGCCGCGAGCCGCGTCGCCGACACCTCGCCGACCACGCGCGCGCACAGCGTCGGCGACGGCGCGAGCGCCAGCACGTTCCAGGTCTGGACCAGGCCGAACATCGGCTCGAAGGGTTCGTCCTCGGGTTCCAGCAGCACGTCGAAGGCGCCGGCCCAGTCGGGCTCGCCGGCGGCCACCCAGCCCTGCCAGAGATCGCCCGGCAGCCGCCGGTCGAGCAGCACGCCCATCAGCACGCCGTCGTGCAGCACGCTGACCAGCCGGCCCGGCGCCCAGCGCGCCGAGAAGCCGCGCGCGGCGACCGCCTCGCGGCGCCGCGCGAGTTCGGCCAGCGGCAGCGCCAGGTCGGCTTCGCAGCGGCGCGGCAGCGGCGTGGCCCGCACGCGCGGTGGCACCGGCTCGCGATCCTTGCGGTCCTTGCGGCGTTTCGGGGCGCGTGCGTCGCCGCCCGCGAGAGCGCTTCGCAGATGGTCGAGCGGTGGCCAGAGGTCGGTGGTCATGGCGTGGTTGTCCTGAATGGCTATGTCTTCAGGCGTAAGACGCTTCAGCACCGAGGATTTTGAAAACCAGCAGGATCGCGCCCATGTTGTCCGGCGCGATCGCGATGCCCAGCGTCTGCGAGATCCAGCGGCCGAGTGCGGTGCGCGCGTAGTCCGCGGGCAGGCTGTCGCGCTTGTGGACCAGGCCGAGCCGCCCCGCGCGGTAGTGGTATGACGCGATGGCGTGCCGCGACGCCACGCCCGACAGCCCGCCGGCCGCCTCGCGGCCGAAGCCCTCGCACAGCAGCAGGCGTTCGGGCTCGTCGAGTTCGGCGATGAAGGCGCGCGCCGCCCGCTGCACGCCGCGCGCATCGAGCCCATGCTCGGCCAGCTCGTCGCCGGCCTCGTCGCCGGTGCCGACCTGCGCCTCGAAGTCGGCGTCGCTGATCTGGCTGCCGATCGACAGCTTGCGGCGGAAGCTGCTCGCGCGCGTGCAGTCGATCAGGTAGCGGCGGAAGTACGCGCACAGCGCGAACGCACTCGACGGCGCGCTGTGCGCGCTGCGCACCGCATCACCACGATCGACGACCTCCGTGCCATCGCCCCCGTCGTCCGGATCGGCATCGAGCCGCAGCACCTTCACGTAGATGAACTGCGCGACCAGCTCCTGCCGGCCTTCGCCGAGCACCTTCAGCTCCGGCGGATTGCAGGCCTGCAGCGCGCCACCGACGATCGCGTACATGCGCCCCATGTCGCCGGGCGACAGCGTCTGGCGGCGCTGCCACAGGCGCATCAGCTCGCTGCTGTCGGACGAAGAGAGCGTTTCAAGCACAGGCTCTCCCCCAGGCTTCGCGCACTGCGTGTCGCTTCGCCAACCCCCTCACCGGGGGCAACACCAGCGGCCCGGCAAAGCCGGTTCCGCGGTGTTCCCCGGAAATGCGCAGCCATGCATCAGTCATCGACGCAGGAGCCTTCTTCGGGCACGAGGCACTGCGGCAGGTCGTCGCCGACCGCGGCGCCGCGGGTGCGGATCGACGACGTCGCCGCCGCCGCCACCGCCAGCCCGCGCGGCAGCAGGATCCAGAGCTGGCCGCGCTCCTTCATGCGGCGCGCATTGGTCGCGGCCTGCTGGCCGTTGCCGAAGAAATAGTCGGCCCGCACCGCGCCGCGGATCGCGCCGCCGGTGTCCTGCGCGATGGTCAGGCGCTGCATCGGCGCGCCGGTGCCGGGCGCGCGCGTCGACACGAACACCGGGTAGCCGAGCGGCGTGCTGCGCGGGTCGACCGCGATCGAGCGGCCGGCCGACAGCGGCACGCCGAACGCCCCCACCGGCCCGGCGCCCACGGCCGCCACGGCTTCCTTGAAGAACACATAGCTCGGATCCTGGATGCCCGAGCCCTTGGCGCCCGCCACGGTGCGGCCCGGCACCACCACCGGCCCGCTCGCGACCGGCCGCGCGAGCGTGAAGCCGCGCGTGCGGATCACGCTGGTGTCGGTCGCGGCACCTTCGTCGTCGTCGCCGTCGTCCAGTTCCAGCTCGACGCCGCTGCCGCGCGTCTTCACCGCCGTGCGGTCCTTGCCGTTGGCCGCCTTGGCCAGCGTCGGGCGGAAGGGCTGGCCGTTCTGCTCGGCATAGGCCACGCGGATCAGCTCGCCGCTCGCGAGGCGGATGCGGCCCGAGCCCTGGATCTGCATCTCGTACAGCGCGGTCGCGCTGCTCACGAAGGCCAGCACCTTGGCGTTCGGCGCGCCCTTGGTCTCGATCTCCTCGCGCGTGTAGTACGGCCGCAATTGGCGGCCTTCGGTGCGCAGCCGCACCTTGCGGTCGAGCGTGTCGCGCGTGATGGTCGACAGGTCGAGCGCATAGAGGCCGGGCGCGCCCATGTCGCGCGTGTTCAGGCCGGTCTGCACGACGACGTTGCGGCCCTCAATGCGTGCGGCCACCGTGCCGTTGCCCGGCGGCAGCTTGCGCGCGTCGACGAAGAGCATGTCCTCCGGCTGGCCGTACACCGGATAGATGAAGGGCGGCGCGTAGCTGCGGCTGCCGGTGATCTCGGGCTCGAAGTAGCCGGTGACCACGCCGTCGGGCTTGCGGTCGTCGTCGCGGATCTGGTAGGCCGAGAACTCGCGCTCGAAGAAGCCGCGGATGGCGAGGTTGTTCTTGCCGTCGACGTCGACGGCGCGCGTGCAGACCTCCTTCCATTCGGTGCCGCGGCCGTTCAGCACCTTGCAGCTGCCGAGAAAGGCCGGCCAGCTCTCGACGAAGTCGTCGCGGCCCCAGCCCGGCATCGCGCCGAACGCGACCGAGGTGTAGGTGGCGAGCTGGGTCGAGAAGGTGCGCGCCTGGCCGGCCACGCTGGCGTTCGACAACGCGGGCCGCGCGGCGGCGGCGGGCGCGGCCGGCTCGGGTTCGGGCGCGGCCGACACGCTGGGCGCCGGTGGCGGCGCGGGCTGCGCGGCCGGCGGTGGCGCCGCACAGCCGGCCAGTGCGGCGGCCAGCGCCGCAGCCAGCGCCGTGGCCGCCACCTGCGAGGGCGCCCATCGCCGGGCAAGGCATTCAGGGGTCGGTGACGGTGCTGCGTTCATGGGAGGCTCCTGGAAATGGAAACAGGGGCCCGCGGGCCCACGCCGAGCAGACGATCACTTCTCGACGATTTTGAAATTGGCGGCGCCATAGACGTCCTTGCAGGCCGTGCCGCCGGGGCAGTTCGGCCGACCTGCCAGCGGCGTCGGCCCGTTGCCGCGCGTGGCTTCGAGCGCCGCCAGCACGGGCAGCGGGAACTGCGGGAACACGCCGTCGTTCTGCACGCCGGACGCGCCGAAGTCGCGCTCGTGTTCGCTCACCATCACCACGAAGCGGTTGCTGCCGGCCGGCCCGCCCGCGTCCATCGGCCACGAGGCGCGCGGCAGCGCCAGCGTGCTGTTGGCGGCGATCTTGTTGTACTTGTCGAGCAGGTTCGGGAACAGCAGGAACATCTCGCCGCCGCTGGACAGCAGGTAGACGTAGACATAGCCCTCGCGCTGGCTGCGCACCTCGAAGGCCAGCCGGTCCTTGCCGATCGTGACCTCCGGCTTGCGCGGCGTGGCGGTGACGCCGAAGCCCGGCGTCGCGCCGTCGACCAGCGCCTGCAGCGAGTCGACCGGCGTGCGCGGCGCAGGCGGCGGTGGCGCCGGCACGGCAGCGGGCGCGGCGGCCACGCTGCCGGCCGACGGCGTGCCGCCGTCCTGCGCGGCCTGCACCGGTGCGCCCGCGGGCGCACCCGATGCCACGGCGCCGTCGGCGGCACCGCGGCCCATCCACCACCAGCCGGCGCCGCCGGCCAGCACGAGCACGGCCAACGCCGCAGCGACCAGCGGCATGCGGCGGCTCGCCGCGCGGTCCTGATTCGCAACGCCGGTTGCGGTCGCGGCGGCGTTGCCGGCCGTGCGGCTCCCGGATGCCGACGCGCGTTGCGCGGTGACAGGCCCGCCGCCCGCGCCGCGCCCGCCCTGCGTCACGGCGGGGCGCGTCGGCGCGAGCGTCTGCTCGCCGTCCAGCCCGAGCATCGCGCGCAGCTCGCCCATCGACTGCGGACGCGCATCCGGCCGCACGCCCAGGCCGGCGTCGATCGCGGCCAGCAACTGCGGGCTGTAGCGCTGCCGCAGGATCTCGTTGCCCGACAACGGCACGTAGCTGTCGGCCAGCAGGCGCGCGACCGACGGCGGCGGCGCGCGTCCGCAGACCGCGACGTGCATCACCGCGGCCAGCGCATACACGTCGGTCCAGGCGCCCTGCACCATGTCCGGCATTTCGGCGTACTGCTCGATCGGCGCGTAGCCGGGCTTCAGGATGACGGTGATCGCCTGCGTCTTGTCGGTGATCACGCGGCGCGCGGCGCCGAAGTCCAGCACCACCGGGCGGCCCGAGCCTTCGAGCAGGATGATGTTGTCGGGCGCGATGTCGCGGTGGTAGCAATGGGCGTGATGCATGACGGCCAGCGCCTGCGTCACGCCGTCCATGATGCGCATCAGCCAGGCTTCGTCCACGCCGCCGGGGATCGCCGCCAGCGCCTGGCGCAGCGTGTCGCCGCGATAGAAGGGCATGACCATGTAGGTCGTGCCGCGCTCCTGCCAGAAGCGGTAGACCTTGAGCAGCGACGCATGGTCGAACTGCGCCAGCAGCCGCGCCTCGTTGATGAAGCTGCGCATGCCGAGGTCGAAGGTCTCGCGGTGCCGCTCCGACAGCGGCACCACGCTGCCGTCGGCCTGCCGGGTCGACAGCGCCGTCGGCAGATATTCCTTGATCGCGACCACGCGTTCGAGCGTGTGGTCCCAGGCCTCGTAGACCACGCCGAAGCCGCCCTGCCCGACCACGCGCGTGATCTCGAATTCGGCGACCCGGCTGCCGACCGGCAGCAAGCCGGCTTCGTGCGCTTCGCTGCTGCCGGGCGGCGGCGCCTTGCCGGTGCCGCTGGGCGCGAACATGCCGCCGCTGGCGATGACGGTGGCGCCGTCGTCGGGCAATGGCGCGGATGACGGCGCGGATGCGGCCGATGTCGCCGGCGCCGGGCCGATCGACGACGCGCCGGTCACGACCTGCGTGCGCTCGTCGTCGCCATCGAAACCGGTGCCGATGTCCTTGCCGTCGCTCATGGCCGGACCTCCGTCGGCAGCGCTTCGTCGCCGAAGCCGAACAGCGCGTCGAAGGCCGCGCCGCGCGGCAGGCCGGCGGTGGCCATGCGCGGGGCGCCGGTGTCTTCGGGTGCCGCGAGCCACAGGGCCCGGCCGGGCGATGGCAACAGGTCGTCGCTTGCAGGCGGCTGCTCGCCGATGCCGAACGCCGCGGCGCCCTCGTCGAACAGCCGCTGCAGCAGCGCATCGAAGCGCAGCGCATCGAGGTCGTGCTCCAGCCCGTCGAGCGCGGCCTGCGCGGCGATTGCCCACCACGGCAGCGGCGCGGGCGGCGCATCGTCGAACGCGATCGCCACCGTGAAAGGAAAGTAGCGCCCCACGCCGTCGACCGAGGGCATCAGCACGCCGAGCCAGCAGCCGTCGCCGGCCACGCCGCGGCCCAGCACGAAGCACCACAGCGGCGCCTCCAGGTAGCGCGCGGTCCAGTCGGCATGGCGTTCGCGCAGCCGCATCAGGCCGTCGTGCAGCCAGTGGTCCCAGGTCTCGCGGAAGGCATCGGGCAGGCGCCGGTGGGCGAAGTCGCCCATGCCCGGCAGCTTGCCGAACCACCCAGGCAGTGCAACGGCAACGGGCGCTGCGTTCACAAGCCCTCCGGGCATTGGAATTCGCGCAGTTCCTTCAGGCGGATCGGGTGCTGCACGCTGTTGGTCGTCACCTCGAAGCGCGTCTTGCGGGCGCCGATCTGGAAGGTGATAAAGAACTTCTCGGGCGCGTCGCCGGCCTCGAGCTGGCCGTCGTCGAGCGCGCGGAACAGCGCCCATGGCCCGTCGACCGCCATGCCCGAGCTGCCGCTGGTCGACGGCGGCGTGACCTGCACGCGCACCTGGTTGCTGCCCTTCGGCCCGGGCCACTGCACCGCCATCGGCACCACCGGCCCGTGCGCGTACTTCACCAGCTGGCCGTCGACGTCGAGGATGAACTGCGTGATGCCCGCGTCCATCTCGACCGGCTTGAAGTCCAGCCGCAGCCCGGGCGTGCGCCCGCCGCCGCGGAAGAAGATGTCCTTGATGCGCGCCGCCCGCTCGAACTGCGCGAGCGCGGCCGGCGTGATCGCGCCCTGCTCGGCCACCGGCTTGTATCGCCACGGCCGGGTGCTGGTGTCGACCAGCGCGGCCAGCCGCTTCTGGAAGAAGTCGTCCATCAGGCCGCCGGGGCCGAACATCTGGCCGAAGTCCTCGGGCAGCACGTCGCGCGTGCTGCTGCCGACGAAGGGGTAGCGGCCGGCGATGGCGCGCGTGCAGAACTCGCTGACCGGGCGCAGGTCCTGGCTCAGGTTGCCGCGCTCGGCCACGCGCGCCTGGGTGGCGCCGCTCGTGCTGAGGTTCTCGACCATCGTGCGCACCGGCTCGGGCAGCCGGCCGGCGTCGGACTTGAGCTTGCCGGCCACGTCGCCGGGCGGCGGCGAGCTGCGCGCCTTGACCGCGGTGTCGACCGCCGTGAGGTAGACGTAGACCTCGTTGAACAGCTTGAGCGCATCGTCGAGCGGCGCGGGTGCGCCGGGCGCAGGCGCGGTCACCAGCCGGCGCAACGGCTCGAAGCGGTCGTCCACGATGCTCTCGATACGCTTGCCGGGCGCCACCTGGGGCCGGGCCGGGTCGCCGCCGAACAGGTCTTCCAGCCCCTTGCGCGTGTTGCGCACGGTCTCGCTCGCCTTGCTGACCACGTCCTTCGCGCCTTCGGCCGGCGTCAGCGTGGTTTCCTTGACCACCGCGCGCAGGAAGTTGGCCAGCGGCGAGCCCGCGCCGGACAGGATGCGCGCGGTCTCGATGTTCTTCTCGAGCCCGGTCGCGCGCACCAGCCGGATGTCGGACAGCAGCGCCTCCCAGACCTTCACGTACTCCTCGAGGTAGAGCCGGCGCACGCGGTCGGTCAGCGCGCCGAGCTGGGCGACGTCGCGCGCGCGGTCGGCCACGCTGCGGTCCATGCCCAGCACCCACGGGTCTTCCTGCGCGAGCAGGCCGGTGACGGTGACGACCTCGGTCTGGAAGCGCTTGTGATACCCGTCGTAGGTGAACATGCCCGGCACGCCATCGGTCAGCGGCTTGCCGCTGATGCGCTCGAACACCAGCGGACCCGATGGCCCGGCCGCGGTCGCGACGCTGAAGGCCGGAATGTCCTGGCCCAGCCGCTGCCGCTTGAGTCGGCTGAACACGCGCTGCTCCAGCGGGTAGCTCGCCAGCACCGCGCGCACGCTGCGCACCAGGTTCTCGTCCATCTTGAGCGGCGAGCGCGGCGGGCCCTGCGCGATCAGCACGTCGAGCTGCTCTTCCAGCGCGCGGCGCTGGTCTTCCGGAATGCCGCGGTCGAGGCTGCGCGACCAGTCGAGCGTGATCCAGGCCTTGAGCGCATCGGCATCGAAGCGATCGGGCTGGTGCAGCATCAGGTAGCTCTTGAGCGCCTCGTAGGTGAACTCGAGGTTGTCCTTCTGCGCGCTGCGCAACTGGTCTTCCAGGCGCTTGGCGAGCTGCGGCAGGAAGGCGTCGTTCAGCGCGCGCTGGTGCGCCAGCATGGCGGCGGCATCGAGCTTGTCGCCCTGGTAGAGGCCGAGCGTCATGGCCAGCGGCGCGTCGCCCTGGCGGTTCTCGGGCGTCTGCCAGATGCCGCGCAGGCCCTGCAGCACCGGCGCGACCTCGACCAGGTTCTGCACCCGCGCCGGCAATGCCGCCAGTTGCTGGCGCGCCGGCTCGACGCGCGCCTCGACCGCCTTCAGGTAGTTGATGTTCTGCAGCGTGCTGTAGCCCCAGGCGCCCAGCAGCCCGACCGTGAGCAGCGCCATCGCGGCGATGCCGACGACCCGCAGCGTGTGGCGGCGACGCTCCAGCGCCACGTCGGCGCCGGCCAGCCGCTGCTCGGGGAACACCACGTCCTTCAGCAGCGTGGTGAGGAAGTAGCTGCGGCCACTGGCCTTCTGCGGCGCGGGCATGGCGCGCTCCAGGCCGAAGCTGCGCGCCAGGCTGCCCATCACGCGGTCGATCGGGCTGCCTTCCTGCGTGCCGCTGGTGAAGTACACGCCGCGCACCCAGGGCGGCTGCGTGAAGCGCGAGCCGGTGAAGACCATGTCGAGCAGTTCCGACAGCAGCGGCCCGACCGAGCCGAACTGCGCCGGGAACGCGAAGATCGCGGCGCGCCGGCCGGCATCGGTCTCGCGCTGCATGCGTGCGACCAGTCCGTCGTCGATGCGCGCATGCAGCAGCGCGAACTCGCGTTCGAAGGCTGCGGTCAGCCCTTTCTCGTCGAGTTGCGCCCCATCCTCCACCGGCAGCGTGAAGCCGAAGACCTGCGCGCGCTGTTCCTTGCCGAGTTCGGCGAAGGTGTCGGTGAAGCCGTTCAGCAGGTCGGTCTTGGTGACCAGCACATAGACCGGCAGCCGCGTGGTGAGCCGGGTGTCGAGCTCCAGCAGCCGCGCGCGGATCGACGCGGCCAGCGTGCTGCGCTGTTCGGCGTTCTGGCTCAGCAGGTCGGCCACGCTGACGGTGAGGAACACGCCATTCAGCGGACGCCGCGGCCGCGCCTTCTTGAGCAGGCCGAGAAAACCGTCCCAGGCGCTCTTGTCCTCGGCCTGGTGGCTGTCCTGCGTGGTGTAGCGGCCGGCGGTGTCGATCAGCACCGCCTCGTCGGTGAACCACCAGTCGCAGTTGCGCGTGCCGCCGACGCCACGGATCGCGCCCGCGCCGAACTTCTCGGCCAGCGGAAACGACAGGCCGGAGTTGACCAGCGCCGTGGTCTTGCCCGCGCCGGGCGCGCCGATGAACACGTACCACGGCAGGTCGTACAGGTAGCTGCCGCCCGAGAGCGACATCCAGTCGCGCCAGCCCGGCTTGCGGCCGGCGGCGTGCAGGCGCATCTTCTTCAGCGTGGCGACGGCTTCGGTGAAGCGGGTGTGCAGGATCTTCTGCTCGCCCGAGGCCGCATCGTCGGCCGGGCCGCCCTTCGGCGCCTGGGCCTTCAGCAGGCCGTCGGTCAGGTGGCGGCTGGCGGCGCGGGCGCGCCAGCGGCGCCACAGCGCGCGCAGCAGCACCAGCAGCACGATGACGCCGATCAGCACGGCGCGCGACAGCTCGCTTTCCAGCGGCACCAGCGCACCGACCTTGATCAGCGGGCCGATCCACCAGATCAGCACGGCGACGACGAGCAGTGCCAGCGCCGTCAGCAACAGGGGATGGAACAGCCATCCGAACAGCTTCTTCATCGCTTCACCTCCGCAGGTGCAACGGCCGCCGGCGCCGCGGCCACGCGCTCCGGTTCGGACAGCAGCACGATGTCGACGCGCCGGTTGCGTGCGCGGTTGGCCGGCGTGTCGTTGGGCGCGACCGGCTCGGCGTCGGCCTTGCCGTCCGAGCGCAGGCGCGACGGGTCGACCAGCGTCGACAGCGCGCCCTTCACCGCATCGGCGCGCGCGGCCGACAGGTGCCAGTTCGACGGATAGCGCATCGAGCGGATCGGCTGGTTGTCGGAGTGGCCGGTGATCAGCACGTCGCCCTTGACCTCGGCCAGCGCCTGGCCGATGCGGTGCAGCACGGGCAGCGACTGCGACATCGGGTCGGCGCTGCCGGAGCCGAAGAAGGAATCGCCGCGCAGCCGCACCGTGCTGCGGTCGGCCTCGTCGGTGACGGTGACCAGGCCCTGCTTGATCTCGGGCTCCAGGAAGCGCGCCAGCCGCGGCGACCTGGCGGGCGCGGCCGGCGGCGCGATCTGCACGTTGGGCACGCGCAGGCCGGAGACCGCCGCGTAGGTGCTGTCGGAGCGGTTGTTGAGCGCCATGCGCAGCCCGAACCACGCCAGCGCGAGCAGCAGCGCGAAGCCGGCCGCGAAGACCCACAGCGGCAGCGACTCGCGCAGCCGCACCGTGCCCGCGCCCTGGCCGCGCCAGTGCGGCGAGAGCTCGGCTTCGAGCGGCGGACGGTCCTTCTCGATCAGGCCGGCCAGCCGCTGGCGCACGCTGTCGAGCTGTGCGCGGCCGTTGTCGACCACGCGGTAGCGGCCTTCGAAACCGAGCGCGAGCACGCAGTAGATGAGCTCCAGCAGCGGCCGGTGCGTGGGCACGTCCTGCGCGAGCTTGGCGAGCAGCTGGAACACCTTCTCGCCGCCCCAGGTCTCGTTGTGGAACTGCACCAGCAGGCTCTGCTTGTTCCAGCCGGCCTGCACGCCCCAGGGCGTGTTGGCGACGGCTTCGTCGACGGCCGTGCACAGCACGTAGCGCGCGGCCAGCACCGACTCGTTGGGCACGCCCGCGCGGCGCGCCGCCGCGTCGAACTGGTTCACCGCCTCGGCCGCGGACGCGCGCAGCGCCGGCACGTTGGGCGGCTGCGCCAGCGTACGAAGCCGGGCCGTGAGCATCAGCAGCTTGCCCGCGGCCGACACCAGCGGATTGAGCACGGCGAGCTCGCCGACCTCCGCCGGCAGCGCCTCGGCCGATGCCGCGGCATAAGCGGGCGGCGTGGAAGGCGGCGGCTGCCCGCCACCCGGCCCGCGCGGCTTGGGCTTGATGACCGTGCGTTCGGACTCGAACGCCGCAAAGGGGTCGGGTGTGCTCATGATCTGATCGCCCAGAAGGCCAGGTCCAAACCTGGGAAGTCGCCGGCGATGTGCATCGCCATGCCGCCCGATTGCTCGAGCTGCCGCCAGAGATCGCTGTTGCGCGTTTCGAGCTCGAAGTAGTTCGCGCCCGAATG
Source organism: Variovorax sp. GW821-FHT10B04 (assembly GCF_059415645.1). Lineage (NCBI taxonomy): Bacteria > Pseudomonadati > Pseudomonadota > Betaproteobacteria > Burkholderiales > Comamonadaceae > Variovorax > Variovorax sp. GW821-FHT10B04. The sequence continues at coordinate 656,388 of NZ_JBWKNQ010000002.1, read as the reverse complement.
GAAGGGGATCTGCCGCGGCGCGACCGGCAGCGGCGTGAGCGTGACGCCCGGCAGCGCCAGGTTGACGAGGTCGCGGATGCGCTCGACCGGGCCGATCTTGACCTGCGTGGGGAAGCGCGCGCGCAGCGCCTCGCTCGGCATCTGCGCGTTGACGGCGAGCACGAAGGTCGCATTGCGCTGCAGCTCGACGTCGGCGATGACGGCAACGCGCACGCCATGCTTGCGGTCGTGCAGCTCGATGCGGATGGCCGACTGCTCCAGCACCATCGACAGGCTGCGGCGCAGGTCGTCCATGACCGGCCGGAAGCTCAGCGCGAGGTCGTCGTGGATGTACGGCCCGAAGCGCGCGGCGCGCCGCGAGTCGCGGAAGGTGGCGAGGTCGCCGGCCAGCGCGAGCGCGTGTTCGTAGAAGTGCAGCGGATGGAGCGCGCTGACCTTGGCGAGGTGCGCGAACACGGGCTCGTGGCGGTTCACGGTCTGCAGCAGCAGGAAGTCCGCGATCTCGGCGACGCCGCCGGTGCCGCCCTGCGACATGCGGCCGGCCAGCGCCTCGCCGCGCTGGCGCAGCAGGCCGAGCAGCTCGTCGAGCCAGGATCGGATCAGCGCCTGCGCGGCGACGTCGAGCAGCGGCGGCAGCATGGTGCGGTCGAGCTGCACCTGGTTGTCGACGCGGCGCTCGACCACGCGCACGACCTTGAGCGTGGTCCATGCGTCGCTGGCCTCGCCCGCGCGCATCAGCCGGCTGTGGAGCTGGCCGAGCTGCAATGTGGCGGTGCGCTCGCCGGCGGTGTTCGAGTCGGGCACTTCCGACTCCAGCACGCGGTGGCGCACCAGGTCCTCGAAGGCCTCGGCGTCGGCCTCGCGCGCACCGGCGCGGCGCAGCGGCAGCGCGAGCACGACGGCTTCGTCGCGCATGCCGGAAGGGATGTCCAACGGCTCGGGCAGCGGGTCGACCGCAGGCATGTCGAACACGGTGCCGTCGCCGAACACGCCGACCGCACGCACCAGCGACAGCTTGCCGAGCGTGAGCGCGGCCGGGTCGATCTCAATCTCAGCGAAGCCCCAGGCGCAAGGCGTGGTGCTGCGCAGCAGCACGTGCCGTGCATGGTCGGCATGGCGCTCGCTTTGCTGAAGGTGCTGGGGTTGCAAGAGCATCCCCTCGCTCCAAACCACTTTTGTTCGCCAACTCATCCGCGCTCCGTCGATGGCAGGGGTGCCTGGAAGAAGCGGGAAGTTTCCGGCGGCGGGGCCGGGTGGCAAATCTGGCTAACGGTCTATGCGGGGGGTGCGGGGGGCTAGGGCGAAGGGTGTACTCAGTGATCCGCAAACGATCGACGGCATCCGGACTGACCCTGCCCATCCAATGCCTATGTGATTTCTATACACTGCATATACGCTCTTAGAGGAGTTTTCCGATGCCTTCACTCAAAGCCAACGACCGCCCAGCCAGGAACGACCGCAACACCCTGATCGTCAATCTGAAGACGAACGCGGTGATGACGGTCGATCGCGGCACGGTCGACGAGATGGCGAGGTTCATGGGACAGGACACGACGAGCCTTGTCCATCTGGCTCTCGCGCGCCTGCGTGACGAGATTCAGCGGGGACACATCACCGCCCTGAGCGTGTTGCCGCCTCTCGCCACAGCGTGGCCCACGGCTGAAGAAATGGGAGCGATCCGCGCGAAGGTCGACGAAGGCCGGACTGGCGGAGGGACTTGGCAAGGTGGTGCGGATCTCGACGCAGCGATGGCGCTGCTGTAAATGGCGACCCCACAGTGGCCACTCCCGCGTTTCGGTGACTTGGTCTGGTGTCGTTTTCCTTTCGGAGGACAGCCGACAAACGCGCGCCATCCCGCGCTTGTGATCGACATCTACAAAGAGGAGAACGCGGATCCCGAGGTGCTGCTCATCGGAGGCACGAGTGCCAACAAGAAAGGCAGCTGGACGCGCTCGATCAAACCCACGGACTTCATTCTTCAAGGGGCCGTGCTTGCTCCTGCAGGCCTGACGAATCCAACCGCCATTCAGTTCGAAGCCGGCGCGATCACGACGCTGCCCTGGAACGACACCTACTTTGTCGCCGTCGCACCGAAATTGACGCCGGTCATGGGTTGCCTTGCGGCAGAGCTGCAAAAAAACCCGTTGCAAACAACTTGGCGAAACGTTGGCCAAGCGGCGGGCTTGAAACAGTTGTTGCTTGCCGAGCAAGCACGCGTGCAGGCGCTCAGGGCACAGGTCGTCATCAAGAAATCGAAGCCCTGAGACCGGAGAAGCGCCTCCCCGGCGCACGAGATATGAACTCTGAGCCGTGACGTTCAGTTGAATGCAAAATGCTAAAGTGCATGCATTCAACGCACTCAGGAGTGATCGCATGGCCATGCTCACAGTTCGCAATCTCTCCGAGGAGGTTCACCGCGCCCTGCGTGCGCGTGCCGCTCAGCACGGCCACAGCATGGAGGCCGAGGTGCGCGAAATCCTGGAGTCCGCCGTCAGCCCTCAGGGTCGCGTGAAGCTGGGTTCGCTGCTGGCCGAGATGGGTCGGCAGGCCCGACTGAGCGACGAAGAGTTCGCCGTGTTCGAGCAGATGCGCGACAAGACGCCTGCGCGCCCGGTGAGTTTCGAATGATCTTGCTGGACACCAACGTGGTGTCGGAACCGCTCCGCCACGCACCCGAAGTTCGCGTGATCGAGTGGATCGACGCCCAGCCGATGGAAACGTTGTTCCTGTCCGCCATCACGGTGGCCGAACTGCGCGCGGGTGTGGCACTGCTCCCCGCCGGCAAGCGGCGCTCAGGGCTGCAGGAGAACCTCGAAAAACGTGTGCTGCCGTTGTTCGCAGGTCGTGTGCTGCCATTCGATCTGGCCTGCACGCAAGCCTATGCGGCGCTGATGGCGAAGGCGCGCACGGCCGGCCTTGCCATTGCCACGGCGGACGGCTATATCGCCGCGATCGCAGCGGCCAATGGCTTTTCAGTCGCTACCCGGGATACCGGCCCGTTCGAAGCCGCGGGCACTGCCGTGATCAACCCCTGGCAGGCATAGAGCCATCCCTGCGCCGACGCCACGCGTCGACTACGGCTTCCCCGCCACCCCCACAGGCCGCAACACCGACACCTGCTGCGCATAGGTCGTCTCGATGCGCTGCAGCCGGGTCTGGCGCGCGGCCTCGCTGACCCATTGCGAGGTCAGCGCGCTCTGCCGCGACAGCTGGTAGGCCAGCTTGGCGGCGGGCAGCAGCGACGCGTTGTCGGCCGCCAGGAAACCCGCCAGGTCGTGCAGCGCCTTCAGGTTCACGCGTTCGGCGTCGCCGCGCGGCCCCTTGCTGCGGCCATAGTCGACCAGGAAGGCCTGCACCTTGGCCTGGAAGGCCGGCGGGTAGTCGCGCCGCACCACGATCTGCGCATGCGGGATCAGCTCCGACTCCCAGATCACCTGCAGCCGCTCGGCCTCGACCGGAAACTGCAGCTTGAAGCGCTCGAAGTCCGCCGTGTTGTTGGTCGCCACGTCGGCCTCGCCATTGGCGACGGCCAGCGCGGTGAACTGGTGCGTGCCCACCAGCTCGCTGCGAAAACGTGTCTCCATCTGGATGTTGTTCGGCAGGAAGAGCTGCAGCTGCGGGACGATGAAACCCGACACCGAGCGGTTCTCGCCACGCGCCATGCGCCAGCGGTCCGGCTCGGCCAGCAGGCCGTTCAGGCTGTCGAGCGGTCCGCTCTTGCGCGCCAGCAGCAACGCCCGGTAACCCGGCAGCCCGTCGTGCCGCGTGACCTGTGCCACCACCCGCATGCGGCGCAGCGTCACCGCGTCGAGCGCCATCTGGCCGGACAGGAAGGCCATGTCGACCTCGCCGCGCTGGATCGCCTGCTCCAGCGCGTCGTACGACGTGACGGACAGCATGCTCACCGGCATCGCGATCGCGCGGCTCAGGTCGGCCAGCACCGGCTCCCAGTCGTTGCGCGATTCGAAAGCGCCGCCCAGCGGCAGGATGCCGAAGCGCACCGGCGTGCCGGCCGCGGGCATCGTGGTCACCGGCACCGCCGACACCCCGGTGGACGACGACTCCGCGGCAGCGCCGCTCTGCGCCATCGCGCCACCGGCCAGGCAGCCCAGGCCCAGCATGACGGCGGCGGCGCGGCGCAGCATGGCCCGCACGGCGCAGCCCCTGCGTGCCCATGGCATGCCAAGCGAAGGAAGGCGAAAGGAATCGGCAACCGGCATTCGGAAGAGGCTCTCTGGAAGGCGTCCGTGCGAAGGGTTCGTCGAGCGGTCGGCAGGCAGGCCGCCCGAACGGCCGACTGGTCAGTCGACCGGGCGAAGGTGACAATTAGATAACAACTCCTGCAGCCTTGTGATCATCTCACCCTCTGTGGCCCGGCTCCTGCTGTTCATGCGGCCGATGCGCCGCGTGTCGCTCGCGCAGCAGCTGGTGCTGCTGGCGGTGCTGCCGGCCACCGTGGCCACGCTGGGCGCGATCACCGTGCTGACGCGCCAGCACCTCGCCAACGTGACCGACCTGCTGCGCGCCAATGCACAGACCGTGGCGCTGCAGGTGGCGACCGTCGCGCAGGCGCCGCTGTCGCACATGGACCGCCGCGCGCTGCTGCGCACCGCGCAGTCGGGCCTGTCGCAGCCGCACGTGCAGCAGGTGCAGATCTGGTCGGACGAGGGCGAGATCGTCGCCAACGCCGAGACCGTCGACCGCCGGCGCGAGGAAGGCCTGCAGATGGTCGTGCCGATCGTCAGCGACGACGGCCGCCACAACGGCAGCGTGATGGTCGAGATCGGGCTGGACGACGTGCTGCGCGCGCGCAAGTCGGTCTGGCTCAACGTGCTCGCGGTGCTGGGCGCGAGCGTGGTCGGTGTCGGCCTGGCGGGCTGGTGGGCGGCGCGCCGCATCAGCGCGCCGATCCGCATGCTGGGCGAAGCGGTCGACCGGCTCGGCGCGGGCGAGGAAGCGCGCGTGGATGTCGAGGGCACGACCGAAGTGCGCCGGCTGCAGCGCGGCTTCAACCACGCGGCCACGGCGCTGGCCGAGAGCCGCCGCCTGCTGGAAAGCCGCATCGCCGACGCGACCGCCGAGCTGGGCAGCAAGAACCGCCAGCTCGAGGTCGCGAGCCAGGCCAAGACACGGCTGCTGGCCGCGGCCAGTCACGACCTGCGCCAGCCGCTGCATGCGCTCACGCTGTTCTCGGACGGGCTCTCCAACGGCGAAACCGACCCGGTGCGGCTGCAGCGCATCGCCCTCATCCGCGAATGCGTGGACTCGCTGGACCGGTTGTTCTCGGAACTGCTGAACCTGTCGCAGCTCGACGCGGGCGTGCTGCAGCCGCAGTGGACCGACTTCCCGCTGGACCAGGTGTTCGACGAGCTCAGCCGCAACTTCCGGCCGGTCGCCGAGCAGCAGGAGCTGCGGCTGGTGGTGCGCAAGACCGAGCTCTGGGTGCGCTGCGACTACGTGATGCTGTCGCGCATCCTGAACAACCTGGTGTCGAATGCGCTGCGCCACACGGCCGAAGGCGGCGTGCTGGTCGGCGCGCGGCGCCGCGGCAAGGGCGTGCGCATCGACGTGTGGGACACCGGCGTCGGCATCGCGCCGCAGCATCAGGCACGCGTGTTCGAGGAGTTCTTCCAGATCGAGCCGCATGTCGCCACGGCCGGCATGAAGCGCGAGGCGCGCGGCATGGGCCTCGGCCTGGCGACCGTGCAGCGGCTCGCGAACCTGCTGAACACGCGGGTCGAGCTGAGCTCGCGTCCGAACAAGGGCACCGGCGTGCGCTTCCTGGTGCGTGGCGCCGCACCCGCACCGGCGCGCCTGGCACCGCTGCCGCCACCGCCGGTCGCCGAGAACGCGGGCCGGCTGGACGGCGTGCGCATCCTCGTGATCGACGACGAGCGCACGATCCTCGAAGGGCTGCAGGTGGTGCTCGCAAGCTGGGGCGCCGAGGTGATCGCGGCGCAGAGCCGTGCGGAAGCGCTCGCCCTGGCCGATGGCTGGGCGCAGCCGCCCGACGCGGTGGTGAGCGACCTGCTGCTGCGCGGCGGCGACAACGGCATCGACGTGATCGCGGCGCTGGAACGCCATCCGAACGGCATCGGCATCGGCACCGCGCGCCTGCTGGTCACCGGCGAGACCAAGCCGGAGCGCCTTCGCGAGGTGGCCAGTGCGGGCATCGCGGTGCTCTACAAGCCGGTGTCGCCGCGCGTGCTGCGGCAGGCGATCCTGGCGCAACTGGCTGCGGTCGATGCGGCGGTCGTCGCAGCGGCTGCGGCATAGCACGCCGCAGCCGGCAAAAGGGCCGCGCGACCTACGCCCTCCGTCATAGGCCGCCGCACGCGGCAACACCCGTCGCGGCCTAAACCTTCCGCCTTATCGCAAGAAGGCGAAGGCGTCCGTACATTGGCTGCACACCCATAGCCACTGCGCAGGCAGTCCATGCACGCGACATCTCTTCCCACGCACCTCCGGACGCTGCGTGCCGCCGCGCGCCGATGGCTTGCGGCCACCTGCGTGGGCCTGGGCGCACTGCTGGCGGCGGGCGGCGCACCGGCCGCTGTGACGGTGCTGCTCGGCGACGCCCTGCCCGCGCATGCCGAGTTCGCGCGCGCGCTGCGCGAAGGCGCCGAAGGCGGTGCCGCGCGCGTCGACGTCGTCCGGCTCGGGCCTTCGGGCGCGACCGAGCCGGCCGAGTCCGCGAGCAACGCCGCCGCCAATGACGACGACCGCAGCGTGGTCGCCGGTGTGCGGACGCGCAGCCTGCGGAACGCGTCCGGCGCCGGTTCGGGCGATGCGCCCGTCACCGTGGCGGTCGGTGCCGCCGCCTCGCGCGCCGCCATCGAACGGCCGGGCCAGGAGCCGCTGCTGCTCGCCATGCTGAGCCGGCTCGATTACGAAGGTCTGCGCAGCCATCCCGGGCTGCGGCGCAGCGATCGCCGCGTCGGCGTGCTGCTGCGTGATCCGGCGCTGGCCGACACGCTCACGCTGATCGACGCCGTGCTGCCGCAGAAGCGCCGGCTCGGCGTGGTGACGACGGTCGACGCCGAGCCGCTGCTGCGCGAACTGCAGCGCGCCGCCGCCGGCTGGGACCTGCAGATCCAGTACGCGCCCGATACCAATGCGCTCGCGACCGCGCTGCGCACCGTGGTGCTGGTGAGCGACGCGCTGCTGGTGCTGCCCGACGCCGTCGGCGACAACCAGGCCGCCACGCTGGCCGTGCTGCGCGCGGCGGCGGCGGCGGGCCTGCCGGTGTTCGGCAACAGCGACGGCCTCGTGCGTTCGGGCGGGCTGGCCGCCGCGGTATCGACGCCGACCCAGCTCGCGCAGCAGGCACGCGCCCTGTGCGAACGGCTCGCCACCGGCCAGGCGAGCGGCGGCGCACCGCTGCTCGAGGCGGCAGCGCCGGCCACGGTGCGCGTCAACCCGCAGGTGGCACGCGCACTCGGCCTGCGGCTGCCCGACGAACGCGAGCTGGGCCGGCGGATCTCGGCCCTTCGATGACGGACAGCTCCGCCCAGCCCGCCATCGGCCCGGCGCTCGCGGTACGCGGCAGCCTGCATCGCGACCTGCTGCGCCTGGGCATCCTGCCGTGCGCCGTGGTGGCGCTCGTGCTCACCAGCTGGTTCACGCGCAGCCGGCTCGACGCGCTCGCCACGGCGTTCGACGCCGAAGGCCAGGCGGTGGCGCGGCAGGTGGCCGCCATGTCGGACCTGAGCCTTTACGCCGGCGACCTGCCGGCGCTGCAGAACGTGGCCAACGCGGCGCTGCGCGGCGGCCAGGCCACGCGCATCGAGATCGGCAACAGCGCCGGCGTGCACGTGGTGGCCGGCCCCGAGCCGACCGCGCACCACCGCTGGCGCACCTTCGCGGCACCCGTCACGCTGCGCGAGGCCTCGCGGGCCAGCGCCTTCGCCCCGGCCGGCTCGACCGCGGGCGAGGCGCCGATCGGCCAGGTGCAGGCCTTCCGCGACACCACCGCCTATGCGCACGAGCGCATGCGCTCGCTGCTGGCCGGCGTGGCGGTCGGCCTGCTCACCATGCTCGCCGCCTGGCTGGCCGTGCAGCGGATGGCGCGCAAGGTGGCGCGACCGCTGCGGCGCGTGTCGGCCACGGTCGCGGCACTCGAGGCCGGCCGCTTCGAGACGCGTTGCGAGGTGGTGCGCGCCGTGCCGCGCACCTTCGATGCCGGCGGCCCGCCGCACGAGCTGGTCGCGCTCGCGCACGACGTCAACCGCCTGGCCGAACGGCTGCAGCGCAACCAGCAGATCAGCGAAGAACGCGTGCGCGAAGCCACCGCCGTGGCGCTGCAGCGCATGGCCGAGGCCGAGCAGTCGGCGCTGTCGCGCACCCGCTTCCTGGCCGCCGCCAGCCACGACCTGCGCCAGCCGCTGCATGCGATGGGACTGTTCCTCGACGGCCTGCTCGCCACGGCGAACGATGCCCAGCGCCCCGCCGTGCTGCGGCTGCAGGAGAGCGCCGGCTTCATGGGCGTGCTGCTCGACGACCTGCTGGAAATCTCGCGGCTCGACGCGCAGGTGCTCAAGCCCACGCTCGCCGCGCTGCCGCTGGCCGGGCTGTTCGACGCGATCGCCGCGCAGCATGCGTCGGCAGCCGAGGCGGCCGACGTGCGGCTGCGCTGGCGCGACCGCGGTCTGGCGGTGCGCAGCGACGTGGGCTTGCTGCAGCGCGTGATCGGCAACCTGGTCGGCAACGCGATCCGCCATGCGCCGGCCGGCGGCACCGTGCTGGTGACGGCCCGGCGCCGTGCCGGTGGCGTGCGCATCGAGGTGCGCGACAACGGCGTAGGCATCGCGCCGATCCACCATGCGCGCATCTTCGAGGAGTTCTACCAGGTGGCCAACACCGGGCGCGACCAGCGCCAGGGCTTCGGCCTGGGCCTGGCGATCTGCGCGCGCATCGCGGCGCTGCTGGGCACCCGCATCGGCGTGCGATCGGCGCTGCGCTGCGGCAGCACCTTCTCGCTGGTGCTACCCGCGTCCCCCGCGCCGACGGCGCCCTGCCCGCATCCCGACGAGCCGCTGACGATGCCGCTCGCCGGCCTGCGCTGCCTGGTGGTCGACGACGACCTGGGCACGCTCGAAGGCAGCCGCGTGCTGCTGCAGCAGTGGGGTTGCCACGTCGACTGCGAGGACACCATCGCCGGCGCACTGCAGCGCCTGGCCGCGCCCGACGCGCCATTCGACGTCGTGCTGTCCGACCTGCAGATGGGCCACGGCGGCGATGGCATGGACGTGATCGACGCCACGCGCCGGCTGCACCCGCATGCGCTGGCGGTGCTGGTGTCGGGCGCGACCGGCCCCGACGCGCTGCAGCGGCTCGACCAGCATGGCGCGATGCTGCTGACCAAGCCGGTCGCGCCGGCGCGGCTGCGCGCGCTGCTGTCCACGCGGCGGCCCGCCCCCTGAGAACCTCACGCACACGGACCTCGCCCATGCTCGACCCCAGCGCGCTGCGCAGCCTGCGCCCCTTCGTCGCTACGCCCAGCCACAGCGGCACGATGCACACCGCGTACGTGCGCAGCCTGCTCGGCCTGGTCAACGCCGCGTGGACGCACGGCTTCCCGATGCAGACGCGCTTTCTCGACGGCGACAGCCTGATCCCGCGGGCACGCAACCGGCTGGTGGCGGAGTTCATGGCCGACGACCGCTGGACGCACCTGTTCTTCATCGATGCCGATATCGGCTTCGAGCCCGAGGCCGCGCTGCGGCTGCTGCTGGCAGGCCGCGACGTGGTGGCCGGCGCCTATCCGCTGAAGACCGACGGCTGGCCGGACGCAGGCCTCGCGGCACCGTTGCCCGCCGGCAGCACGCGCGCCGACTTCGAGGCGCGCCATGCGAGCTTCCCGATCAACCTGCTGCCGGGCGCGCCGCACACCGTGGAAGCCGGGCAGGTCGGGCACGTTGCGCACAGCACTCAGGTCGACGCCGACGGTTTCCTGGCGGTCGCGCACGCGCCGGCGGGCTTCATGCTGATCGCGCGCGGCGCCTTCGAGCGGCTCGCGCAGGCGCGCCCCGACCTGCGCTATTCACCTGAAGGCGTGGCCGGCGGCGCAGCCGAGATCGACTGGCCGCACCACCGCTTCTTCGACGTGCTGGCCGAACCCGGCAACGGCCGCTACCTGAGCGAAGACTTCGCCTTCTGCGAGCGCTGGCGTGGCATCGGCGGCGAGGTCTTCGTCGATACGCAGTCGGCGCTGGTGCACCACGGCGCACGGGCGTATGGCGGCCACCTGGGCCGCGCGCTCGCCATCGGGCGTGGCTGAACGCGGCGCGCCGCAAAGCCGGGCCACGGATGCGTCGTCGGGCTAGGGCAGTTTGGCGCGCAGGCGGTCGAGGATGGTGGGAGGCAATGAGATCACGTCGTCCGCAGATTTGCTGTAAAGCAACTTGTCAGGAGTCCAATTTATCCTTGCTATGTTTTGCTCGAAATACATTCTCTCTGCGAGAAGTTTCTTTTCCTTGGCGCTATAGAGCCGCAGCACGACGGTGTCCTTGGTCAGATGGCAATAGTGCGCGACATACGGTGCACTCTGAGGATTTGGAACGTCACTCCATTGACAAGCAGGCATTCTGGACAAGCGCTTGCTGACATCGAAGCTGTAGTCGATCAGCAGAACGACAACGCCGAGTACGACGATCCATGCAACGAATCGCCGAAGCGGGATCAAGCGATTTTCGAAACGACCGGCGTTCATGACAGCATCTCTCGAATTGGCGAATTGAACTGCATCTGCAACCGCGTCGGCATAGACTTTGAATTTCACATTCGGTCCTTGCATCAGGGCAGCTTGGCGCGCAGGCGGTCGAGCCACGTCGGGGGCAGACTGACGTACATGTCGTCTGGAGAGGTGTCATACCAGACACGATCCTGCGCCCAGTTGATATGCGCGTCGTCCAATTGCATGTAAGTCCGCTCGGCAAGCAGTTCCTGCGTATTGGTGTCGTAGAGCCTGAAAAGAATCGTGTCTTTGGTCAGCTTGCACCAGCGGGCGACATAGGGCGCGTTTCCCGGGTTCGGATCGGAGTCCCACACACACGCGGGTTCCCAAGACCGGCGCTTGCTGACATCAAGGCTGTAGTCGATCAGGAGAACGACGATGCCGAGCACGACGATCCATGCAACGAATCGCCGCAGCAGGATCAAGCGATTTCTGGAACGGCGGGTGCGAGCACCTGACATTGACTCTGAATTCCATGCATTGTCTTCACTCATTACGGCAGCTTGGCGCGTAAGCGGTCAAGGATGGTTGGGGGCAACGAGATCGCGTCGCCTGTCGAAGTGTTATAGACCAGCGCACGGGGCGTAAAGAAGATCTTCGCCATACCCTGTTCAAAGTACATTCTTTCTGCAAGCAATTCCGCCTCCTTGGCGTCATAAAGCCTCAGCACTACGACTTCTTTGGTTAGATAGCAATAGCGAGCCACATAGGGCGCAATCTCAAAATTCGGAACGGGATCCCATACGCAATCAGGCTCTCTGGATAGGCGCTTGCGGACATCGAGGCTGTAGTTGATCAGCAGAACGATGGCGCCGAGCACGACGATCCATGCGGCGAATCGCCGCAGCAGGATCAACCGATTTCCAGAACGGCCGGCGTTCATCACAGCACCACCCGGATCGGTGAATCGAGCCGCATCTGCAGTCGGTCGACATGGACTTTGCATTTCATATTCGGCCCTCGCATCACGGCAGCTTGGCGCGCAGGCGGTCGAGCCAGGTCGGGGGCAGACTGACGTACATATCGTCCGGAGAGGTGTCGTACCAGATGCGATCCGGTGCCCAGTTGATGTGCGCGCTGTCCAATTGCATGTAAGTCCGCTCGGCAAGCAGTTCCTGCATATTGGCGTCGTAGAGTCTGAAGAGAATCGTGTCTGTGGTCAAAGCGCACCAACGGGCAACATACGGCGCATTGCCAGGGTTGGGGACAGCGTTCCATACGCAAGTGGGCACCCAAGACCTGCGCTTGCTGACATCGAGGCTGTAGTCGATCAGGAGAACGACGGCGCCGAGCACGACGATCCATGCAACGAATCGCCGCAGCAGGATCAAGCGATTTCTGGAACGGCCGGCGTTCATCACAGCACCACCCGGATCGGTGAATCGAGCCGCATCTGCAGCCGGTCGGTATAGATCATGAAGTCGCCGCCTTGTCTGTGGGCCTGGCGCCAGTTCCGGTAGTCCTCGTTGGTGACGGGATATAGAAAGTCGCCGTCCCTGCCATCCTGGATCGGCTGGCGCAGCCATTCACCGATGTCGCGACCGCCGACCGCTTGGTAAGCCGGAACAACCCCGACATGTTTTTTGCTCCAGTGCCCCAGGTACTGATCACCCGAGAACTCATAGGCGTCGCGCACATAGACCGAAATATGAGTTACCTCGGCCGTGACCCTTCCTTTCATCGAATGGTCGAACCGCGCGGCCTGGACAGCAGCGTAGAAATTGAATGCGCCGAGAGCGCCCGTCAGGTCGTCGGGGACGCCTTCCGCGATCGCTTCGCGCCTCAGGAACTCCGTGAACTTCTGGCCGAGCGTCGAGTTGGCCGCACGAAACTGGAATTGGAATTTCCTATGAAACTCGAGGAAGTCCGCGTTGGCAACTTTCCAACCAAGAATCTCTTCTCTGTTCGCATACGGTGCCAACTTTTTCCTCAGCTCAGTAAATGCTGCATCGGTTCTCAGGTGTTTTTCGACGAGGTCATTCAGAACCTGCCTAGCCCGCCGAAACGACAGCACCCACTCCATCGTCACCGTCGTCGAGTCAACAAAGGCAGGTGCATAGCGCGCCCCGTTCTGGTCGATCTCGTCCCTTACATCCTGCCCCGACCGCGAATAATTCTCCTCCCCCGCAAACCACCGCTCCTGCAGCTTCGCCGCCACCGGCATCCCGACCTTCCGCATCGCGCCGGGTATCTCCTGCAGATCGAACAGCGGCACCGATGGAGGTGGCGGTGCCGGAGGCTTGGGCGGAGGCGGCGGCAGGGGCGCCGCGAACGGTCGCCACGGGATCGGCGACGGCTGGTTCATCCAGCCTTCCACGGCATCCCAGGTGTCCATGAAGCGCTTCGACATCCTTTGCGGCGGCTCGTCCGGCGCGTGGCGAGACCGTGGAGCCACCTCCTTCTGCGCCCGTTCGGGCACCTCCACTTTCGGCCGCTGGTGGGCCGTGCGCGGCGCTTTGCGCGCAAAGGTCAACTGCGCGCCCGTCACGCTGCAGGGCGTGCACTCCCGCGCCTTCCAGGTGCGGAGGAAGTCGCTGGACTTGAGATACAGAAACGATGGTTCGATGGCTTTGGCCATGCTTGGACTCCCTTGTGAAGGAGGCCAGTCTGGCTTTGCAGCACATCCGCAACAAGACCGTACGGAAGCCGCACGGCAACGTCCGTCGCGCGCACCTGCCGCGCCGCCGGTGCCGCCGGCGGTACCGGCGACATCGGGCGACGACTGGCGCCGTCAGAAGTCGGCGCAGCCGTTGCGGCGGTCGGTGCTCACGCAGCTCAGCAGGTTGGGCCGCGAGCGCACGCGCGACCATTCGCGCGCCAGCACGTCGCCGCCTTGCGAGGCCCGGTCGCCGTCGAGCGGCCCGGTCGCGAAGCAGATCGGCGGTGGGCCGATGTTGCGGTCGAAGGTGTAGGTCAGCGGCAGGTCGCGCAGCACGTCGGCGACCTGCAGCGTGAGCATCCGAAGCGGCGCCGAAGGCACGTCGGGCGGTGGTGGCGGCGGCGGTGCCACGGCGGTCACGTCGAGCCGGCCCGCGACCACGTTGATCGCATAGCCGGCGGCGGAGCTGAAGCTGCCGCCGATCGCATAGCTGCCGGGTGCGCTGCCGGGGCCGGCCGCGGTCTGCGGCGTGCCGCTCACGCTGCCCGCGCCGTCGCCCAGGATCAGGCCGGTCACGCTGTAGACGAAGGGTGGATTCGCCGCGCCGAAGTTACGCGTGGCGTTGCCGACGACCACGGTGGCGGTCGGCTGCTGCGCATAGATGAAGTGGTTGTCCGTGGGTGGCACGGTCACCGTGCAAAGCCCCAGGTAGGCGCAGTGGTACAGGTTGGGCAACGGGCCCGAACCCGCGAGGCCGCCGCGTGTTTCGCCGATCCAGGTGTCGGCCCAGATGCGCCAGTTGCCGCCGCCGATCGCATGGGCGCCGAGGTTCTGGAAGCGCGCACCGGCCACCAGGTCGGTGCCGCTGGCACCGCTCACGTCGGTGCCCAGCGAGAGATCGCCGGTGAGCGTGCGCACCAGCACGCTGCTCGCGCCGAGCGTGCCCGTGCTCTCGGCCTGCGGCAGGCTCGCCGCGGCGTCGACGCCCAGCACCGACACCGGGCCGACCGTGAGCGCGTTCGCATCGACATAGCGGAAGCCGCCCGCGGCGCTGCCGCCCAGCGTGCCGACGTCGTTGGCCGCGCTCGACAGGTCGACCGCGCCACCGGTCGAGCGCGCGAGCAGCGTGCCCGCGGTGATCGGCGCGGCAGCGGTCTGCGTGACATTGCCGGCCGACAGCAGGCCGAGCGTGGACGCCGACACCGCGCCTTCGAGCGCGATGTTGCCGCCGCCGGCGTTCTGCAGCGTGAGCGCGTTCGGCGTGGCGATGGCGCCGGCCACGCGGATGTCCGCCGCCTGCGCGTCGCTGCCCACCACGATGGTCGGCGCCTGCAGTTGCGCGAACTCCGCCGAGGACACCGCGAAGCCGTTGGCTGCGCCGCCGCCGAGCACGATCGGCGTGGTGGTGCTGTCGGACGCCGCACCGGTCGCATCGACGCTGCCGGGCCGCAGGTTCAGCACGCCGGCCGCCGCCACTGGCGCCTCGATGACGATGGCGTCGGCGCTGCCGTCGTTGCCCGCGCGCAGCAGCACATGGCGGCTGCCGCTCACGCCCGGCGTGGCGCCGGGCGCGGAAGCCGGCGTCAGCCCGGGCTGCAGCACCACGCCGGCGCCGCCGGTCAGGGCACGCCCGCTGATCTCGATGTCGCCGCCGCCACTGGTCGCGATCTGCGCGCCGTCCTGCACGCGCACGCCGGCGCTGGCCGACGACGCGGCCTTGGGCGTGTCGTCGACGTAGCCGCGCAGCGTGATGCCGCCGGCCACCGTGCCGATGCTCGCGCGGCTCACCAGCACGCCGGCCGAGGGCACCAGCGGGCTGCCGCCGGCACCGGCGCCGGCCGGCTTGTCGGTGCCGCGGCCGGTCACGCTCACGTTGCCGCTGGTGGTCGTGATGGCCGAGTCCGCGTCGATGCGCACGCCGGTGTTGTTGGTGGCGCTGCCGTCGATCGTCACGCTGCCGGTCGAGGTCGCGATGGTGGTGTTGTTGATCAATATCGCCGGCAGCGTCGACAGGTCGTTGGCGACCGGCGTGGTGGTCTGGCCGTTGAGCGCCACGTTGCCGCCCGCGCCCGCATCGCTGCGGCCCACGCGCGTGTCGATGGTCACGCCGCGCAGCGCGATGGCGCCGTCGCCGCTGCCGGTGGCCGACCAGTTGCCGTTCATGGCGACGTCGCCGCCGTTGGTGTAGATCGCGCCGTCGAAGCTGACCTGACCGCCACCGACCGACGGGCCGCTGTTGTTCGCGTCGGCGTTGAACACCACGTTGAGCGCATCGCCCGCGCCGGAGGACTGGATCGTCACGTTCGACGACGCGGTGCGGATGCTGCGGTTCGCGTCGAGCCGGAAGGTCAGCGGACCGTTGGCGGCGGTGTAGTTGATGTTCGCGCCCGCGGCGAACACGATGTCGCCGTCGAACGCCGAGCCGCCGGTGCCGGTCGTGATGGTGACGCTGGTGCCGGCATTGAGCGCGCGGTTGATGTCGCCGTCCTGCACCACCGAGGTCGCCAGCGGCACGAAGGGGTTGGTCGGCAGGCTGCCGACGGCCGCGCCCGGCACGATGCTCACGTCGAACGGGTCGATCAGCCACGCACCCGCGGTGCCGGCGACGGCCGAGGCATCGATGGTCAGCCCGCTCAGGTCGAAGTACGGCGCCGAGGTCTCGACATTGCCGCCGTTGCCGCCCGTGCTGCCGCCGCGCGCCTGCAACTGGCCGAAGGCGCGCAGTGTGCTGTCGCCCACCAGTTGCACGCTGCCGCCGTTGCCGGTGTCTCCCGTGGCGTTGGTCGCGATCAGCGACGACGGGCCGGCCGACACGATGCCGCTGGCCGCCACGCCCGCCTGCGCCACACCGCGCACCGTGACGCTGCCGCCGCCGGTGGCGCCGCTGGCGTCGATCTGCGCGACGGTGTTGTTGCCGTCGATCACCACGTTGCGCCCGGTGATCGCGATGCTGCCGCCGCTGCCGGTGCTGCTCGCCGCGCTGACCAGCTGGCGCGGCGTGGTGCCGGCCGCATAGACCGGTGCGCTGGCATAGGCCGGCGCGTCCAGCGGCCCGGGGCCGAACTGCACCAGGCCGACGTCGGTGCCGCGGCCGTCGATGGTGATCTGGCCGCCTTCCGCCTGCAGGCCGTTGGTCAGCCCGGCCTGTACCAGCACGCCGTAGCTGTCGATGGCCGACGGCGTGACCACCGGCGTGGCACCGCTCACGTTGAAGCCGCGCGAGCCCGCGGTGCCCCGCACCTCGAGCTGCCGGCCGGTGCCGGCGGTGATGCTGCTGCCGATGATCTGCACGCCCAGCGACGCGCCGAAGTTGCTGCCGGCACCGCTGTTGGCCGATGCCGCGGCCCCGAGGAAGTCGGCGTCCTGCTGAAGCAGGCTCACGTCGGCGCCCTGGCCGTCGATGCGCACGTTGCCACCGGTCTGCAGCTCCGTGCCACCGATGCGCACGCCGGCGTTGCCGGACGTGCCGTCGTAGGTGTTGGCGGTCTCGCCCGCGGCCCAGCCGCGGCTGCTGCCGGTGAGCGTGACGTCGCCGCCGGCAGACAGCAGCCGGCTCGGCGTGGTCAGGCCCGGGCCGGACGCGACCGGCGGTGTGTAGCTCTGGATCTGCACACCGCTGGCGCCGAGCCCGCCGCGGCCGTCGAGGGTGATCGCGCCGGCACCGGTGCGCAGCGTGCCGCCGCTCACCAGCACGCCGGCGCCGGCCGTGAGTCCGCTGAAGCCGCTGACGGTCGCGCCCTGGCCGCGCAGCGCGATGCTTCCCGCACCTGCACAGCCGTCGCCATCGCAGGTGTCGAGCGTGCTCGCGTTGACGATGATGCCGTCGCGTTCGCCGCCCGCGCTGCCCGAATAGCCGCCGATCGCGCGGCCCGCCGCCCGATCGCTCTGCCCGTAGAAGCGGATGCTGCCGCCCGCGGTCGCGATGCTGGCGCCCTGCAGCTGGATGTTGCCGACCCGCTGCGAGGTGTCGCCGTCGCTGGTGATCGGCGCGGTCGCTCCCAGCGCGGCGCCCTTCGCGTCGGCGTTGAAGTCGACGTTCAGCGCGCCCGCGCTGGCGCTGATCGCGCTGCCATTGAGCATGGTGATGGCGCGGTCGGAATTGACGGTGAAAGTGGCCGCGCGGCCTTCGGTCTTCAGCACCTGCGCACCGGCCTCGAAGCGGATGCCGTCGGGCGCGAAGGTGGTCGGCACGGTCACGCCCTGGCCCGACAGCACGACGTCGGTCGCGCGGCCCAATGCGCCGCCGAGCGCGGCGTCGGCCACGGCCGATACGCGGTTGGTGCCGCCGAAGCCTTCGGGGTCGTAGACCGGGTCGTTGCCGGTGTCTGCAGCGGTGACGTGCAGGTTGTAGATCGCGTCGAGCGCCCAGCGGCCATTGGCGCCGCTGCCGCCGCCCGCGTCGACCTGCGAAGTGCGCGCGACCTGCAGCACGCGGGCGCCGGTCGTGATCTGCCCGCCGTCGGTCGCCCCGCGCGCCGAGAGTGTGCCGGCCACCGTGGCGTCGTCGACCGCGGTGACGGTGATGGTGCCGCCCGCGCCGCTGGTGCCGTCGGCCCGCACCACCGAGGTCGGCGCCAGGCCCAGGGCGCCACTGCTGGCCAGCCCCACGGTGCCGCCGGCCGTGCCGCTCGCGTCCAGTGTCGCGGCGCCGTCGACACGGATCGCGGGCGCGCTGACGGTGATCTTCCCGCCCGCCACGCCCGCCACCGTGCCGCTGGCGTCGAGCGTGCCGCCTTCGATGCTGATGAGGTTGCCGGCCGCGCCCGCGCTGGCGTCCAGCACGATCTCGCCGCCGCGTGTGCTCAGCGACTTCGCCTGCACGATGCCGCCCTGGCGCACGACCATGCCGGCGGCCGTGGCCGCCGCGCGCAGCGTGACGCGCCCGCCATCGGCGATCAGCGAGCCGGTGTTCTCCGCCAGCGCGCCGACCGTGGAGGCGGCGTTGACGCGCAGCGTGGTCAGCCCGTCGCCGATCGGGTCGAACGACAGCGTCATGTCGCTGGCCGAGCCCAGGTGGATCGCACCGCCGGGCGCGGTGATCGTCCCCGCGTTGCTGACTGCGGCGCCGAGCAGCGCGACGGTGCCATGCGCGCCGCCGCCCGGGTCGGCCGTGATGGTGGCGCCCGACTCCACCGTCACCGCGTTGGCCGAATTGCCGGCGAAGCTCAACTGGCTCACCGTCGCCTGGTCGAACAGCCCGCTGGCCATGAAGCTCGCGTTGCGCGTGGCTTCGTCCGGCCCCTTGATGTCGAGCGTGGACGCGACGAGGCCGCCGACGCTGACCGACGACCCTGCGGCGAAGGTCACGCCCGACGGATTGACGAGAAAGACCGAGCCGCCGCGCTGGGTCGGCGCGCCGGCCAGCGACGTGCTCAACGTGCCCGCGATCAGCGATGGGGCCGATCCGGTCACGCGGTTGAGCAGCACGCTGGCCGTGCTGGGCTGGACGATGTTGACCCGGTCGAGCGCACCGATCGAGAAGCTGGTCCAGTTGACGACGCCGCGCGCCGTGGTCTGAGTGATGCCCAGCGACTGGCCGCCGCCGGCCAGTGCGGCCGGCGTGCCGACGACCACACTGCCGGCCATGACGCTGGGGCCGGTCGGAAGCTGCGCGAACGCCGGCGCGAGGCCTGCGCACGCCAGCGCGAGGGCCACCGGCTTCAGCTGGAAACCCCGGACGGAACGGCTCGGGTTGCGGGCGGTGCGTGTCATCAGAAGACCTTCTGCAGCTGGATGTACAGGCGCGGATTGCGGCCGCCGCCGTCGGTCTGCGCCGGCCGCGTGCCGTCGCGCCAGGCCAGCGTGGCGTTGATGGAAAAGTTGCCCGGCTGCGACCAGGCCAGGCCGAGGCCGTAGCCGCGCAGGCGGATGCCGTTCGGGCCGTCGAAGGGCGTCGGGTCGCGCACCAGACGGCCGTTCGCCGCGTCGTAGAAGACGAAGGGCGTGAGCGATTCGTTGAGCGACCAGCGCCATTCGGCCGTGGCGATCTCGCCCTCGTCGACCAGCGCCTCGCCCGAGGCATAGGCGCGCACCGCGCGGGCGCCGCCGAGCGCGAGTTTTTCCGACGGGTCGAGGTTGCCGCTGGCGCGCTGTGCGCCGATCGACAGATAGACCGAGTGCTGCGGCAGCACGGTCTGCAGCCGCGACAGCTGCAGGCTCAGCTTGGTGTAGCCGCCGTCGGTGGCGTGGCCGGCCGGGCTCTGGTCGAAGTCGTGGCTCTGCGCGTCGCGGATCGACAGGTCGCCGCGGTACAGCGTGCCCGAGCTGGCCCAGTAGCCGCCGCCGAAGAAGCTGTCGCGGCGCTCCCAGGTCCAGCCGAAGCCGACGCCGTTGACACGCTTGCGCGACTCGAAGTCGACCGCGCGGAACTCGTCGGTGAGCTGCTTCGAATCGGCGCTCAGCCGCAGGAACAGGTTCTGCTCGCGCTGGCGGATCAGCGGGTAGCTGAGCGACACGTCGGCCACGTCGGCATGGCCTTGCGCGCCGAGCGCCTCGAAGTCGCCGCCGAGCTCGTAGCTCACGCGCGCCAGGCCCAGGCCGGCACGCAGCCCGCTGGTGCCGATCGGCGCCTCGTAGGCGATGCGGCCGAACTGCAGCGCGTTGCTGTCCGAGACCATCAGCCGTGCATCGAGGTTGTCGCCGATGCCGAAGGGGCTGAGCCAGCGCACCGTGCCGCCGAAGCGGTAGCGGCCGGACTCCTTGGTGCCGTGGTTGTCGGCCTCGGCCGCGAAGGTGTAGCGCGGCGCCGCGGCGACTTCCACCGACAGGTCGGTGCTGCCGGTCTGCGTGCCTTCCTGCAGGCCGGAGCTCACGCGCACGCCGGGCTGGTCGGACAGCAGCAGCATCGCGCGCTCGTAGGCCGGCGCATTCACCGCCTGCCCGACCTCGACCGGCGCGAGGAAGCCGCGCACGCGGGCCTCGCTGATGGGCGCGTCGGGCGCGACCACCACGTCGATCTTGCCGATGCGGCCTTCGACGATGCTGATCTCGACGATGCCGTCGCGCACGGTCTGCACCGGCACCACGGCCTGCGCGAGGAAGAAGCCGCGCTCCTTGTAGCGCGCTGTGATCGCCTCGGCCAGCGACTCCAGGTCGGCCAGCGTGACGTCGCGGCCGATGTAGGGACGCGTGAGTGCCTGCAGGTCTTCGCTGCTCAGCGCTTCGGCGCCGTTCAGCCGCAGGTCGTTGAGACGGAACGACGGCGTGGGTGCCGGCGTGGCCGGCAGGCCCTGCATCGGCACGGTGCCGGCCTGGCCGGGCTGGCCTTGCGCGATCGGCCGGTTGCAGCTGCCGCACGGGTCTTGCGTGGACAGCAGCGGCATGTCGTCGGCGTGCGCGCCAGGCGTGGCGGTGAGCGCGATCGCGGCCAGCGCGGCGGTGGCGATCGCCACATGGCGGCGCCGCGGCGGCAGCGGGAACTGGTACGTGCGGTGTGTGCCTTCCATGCGCTTCATGCCGGTGCTCCCGCCATCGGCGCGCCGATCGTGAGGCGCCAGTTGCCGATCAGGTTGAAGGGCGCCCAGAAAAAGGGGTGCGCCATCTTGGGTTCCTTCAGCACGGCGAGTTGGCCGGCCTGCATCGCCTGCTGGATGTCGCGGCCCTTGGCCAGCTCGGCGTACAGCGTGCTCATCAGGATCGCCGTGGCGTCGTCCGACACCGGCCAGAGCGAGGCGATCAGGCTCGACGTGCCGGCCGCCAGAAAGGAACGCGTGAAGCCCAGCACCTCGTCGCCCTGCGCGATGCGCCCGAGCCCGGATTCGCAGGCCGACAGCGTGACCAGCGCGGTGCGCTGCATCGGCATGCCGATGATCTCGTGCGCCTCCAGGAAGTTCTGCTTGCCACCCTCGTTGGCCAGCAGGATGCGCGAGTAGAGCGGGTCGACCTGGTCGGCCTCCGCATGCGCGGCGACGTGCATCAGCGGCGTGCGCGCGGCAGCCTCGCGGAACTGCGTCTTGGTGGCCGCCGCGCCCATGTAGACGTCGTTGCGCGGGAACAGGCCGGCCAGCGTCTTCACCTCCGATTCGGCGCCGGGCAGGTCGTACTTGTCCTCGATGCGCGGATTGCCGAAGGCGGTCAGCCGGGCCTCGACGCGCGGCGAACGCTGTGCCAGCTGCACCGCGATGCTCATCGACGGTGCGACCGACACCGGATGCGTCTCGATCAGGTAGCGGCCGTCGAGCCGCAGCGCCTGGAACGGCAGGTAATGCAGCGGCCCGTGCGGCACGAAGACGAGGCGCTGGCCGGGCTGCAATGCGAGCGGGCCGAGCAGCGCCGCGCCGAGCTTGTCGGCATTGGCGATGGCCGCGCGCCGGCCGCGCACGACGGAGTTGCGGAAGCCCTCGACGAGCTCGGTCAGGTCGTCGCGCTTGATGTCGATGCGGGTCGCGCGGATGCCGTCGGGCCCGATCACCCAGGCCTGCAGCGCATCGGGCAGGCTGTGGAACTGCACCACACGCTCGTCCGGCGCGAGCGTGCGCTGCAGCGTGGCGAGGTCGACCGTGGCCACCGCCTCGCTGCTGATGGCGGCACGGCCGCGCACC
Source organism: Variovorax sp. GW821-FHT10B04 (assembly GCF_059415645.1). Lineage (NCBI taxonomy): Bacteria > Pseudomonadati > Pseudomonadota > Betaproteobacteria > Burkholderiales > Comamonadaceae > Variovorax > Variovorax sp. GW821-FHT10B04. Next base: position 634,514 of record NZ_JBWKNQ010000002.1, on the reverse strand, counting down.
GCGTCGAGCAGTGCGCGCGAGCGGCTGCGCTCGCTGACTTCGAACGCCGTGCGCGCGTCGCCCACGTCGCTGTAGAGGCCGACGCCGCGCTCGAACACCGACTGCAGGTCGGAGAACAGGCCCATCTTGAATTCCTCGCTGCGGAATTTCGCGCGGACGCCGTCGATGCTGCCGAGCGCATGGCCGACCGCATCGGCCGCGGCCTGCTTGTGGCCGAGCGCCAGCTCGCTCTGCGCGACGCCGTCCCAGGCCCAGAGCTGGTAGTAGCCGGAGTCGGTGCCGACCTTGCGCGCGGTGAGTTGCAGGTAAGCGTCGCGCGCTTCCGTCGGCTTGTCCTCGGCCAGCAGCAGGCGCGCGCGGGTGCGGTCGATCTGGGCGGCGAGCTGCGGGTCGCGCGAGGGCGGCAGCGCCGCGAAGACCTGCCTCGCGCGCGTCGCGTCGCCGGAGTCGATCAGCACGTTGATCAGCGAGGACTGCACCAGCGGTGCGTAGCGCGGCGAACTGCCGGCCAGCGCGGTGTCGTAGCTCGCGATGGCCGCGGCATAGTCGCCGCGCCGCGTGAGCACGTCGCCGAGCACCTTGTTGGCCGGACCGACCACGAGCTTCGGGTCGCGCGCCGGATGGCGCAGCGCCTCGCGCGCGAATTCCTCGGCCTTGTCGAGCTGACCCGAGTAGCTGTAGACGATCGACAGATCGCGGTTGGCGAGCGCGAGCAGGTTCGGGTCGCGCGTCGTGTTCGCCAGGTGCAGCGCCTTGCTCGCGGCCCGCACGCTCTGGCGGAACTCGCCCGCTTCGGCCAGTGCGACGGCCTGGCTGCAGTACTGGTAGCCGGACAGCTTGACGCTGTCCTGCGCATACAGCACAGCCCCGTCGTTGCTCAGCGCCAGCAGCGTGTCGCTGTCGGCCAGCCGGGCCTGCTCCTGCTCGCTGGCGGCGCGTTCGGCGTCGGGCGCCTGGGGCTGCGCATGCAACCCGGAGCCCGCCTGCAGCGTGCCCAGCCCGATCGCGATGGCGATGCAGGTGCGCGCAGACAGCGCCCTGCCGAACCTCGAAATCCGTTCCATTCGACCCCCGCACATGGCCTTCGGGTCTGCGCTTGCAGACACCGGCGCCGCGGAAGTGCGCGCCTGTCAGGCCTCGTGGGGGCAGTCTAGGAAGCGGGGGGCGGTACGGCTATTCGCAAGACGGTCTAGCGCGAAGGGTGTAGGGGTGGCGATCGGCACGCATGCACGGGCCCTGCAGCAGCACCTCCGCCTTGATCAGGCCGCGACCGCGCCCGTGCCGCCGCACGGCTCGCCATAGATTCGCGGGCTGCTGCTGCCGGTGGCCTTGGCGATGTACATCGCCGCATCGGCGTTGCGCAGCAGCAGGTCGGCCTCGTCGCCGCCGGTCGGATAGAGCGCGACGCCCAGCGAGGCGCCGAGCTGCAGGTGGAAGGTCTCGATCTGCATGGGTTGGCGCAGCGTGTCGAGAATGCGCTGCGCCAGCGCACAGGCGCTGTCGGCATCGCTGGCGCCGGCCTGCAGGATCGCGAATTCGTCGCCGCCCATGCGCGCCACCACGTCGCCCTCGCCCACCGCCTGACGCATGCGGTGCGCGATCAGCGCCAGCACCTTGTCGCCCACCGCGTGGCCGTAGCGGTCGTTCACCGGCTTGAATTCGTCGATGTCGACGAAGTGCACCGCAAAGGCGCCACCGCGCCGCCGCGCGAGATCCACCGCTTCGGCCAGCTGCTCCAGGAACACGCTGCGGTTGACCAGCGACGTCAGCCCGTCGTGGCGCGCGAGGTGGCGGATGCGTTCCTCGTTGCGACGGCGCTCGGTGATGTCCTCGTAGGTGCGCACGATGCCGCCGCCCTTGATCGGCACGCTCTGCACTTCGATCACCCGGCCGTCCGGGCGCTTGCGGTCGTAGCAGTGCGGCTGGTCGAGGATGCCGCCCGCACGCACGAACTGCTGTATGTCGTCCGGCACCGCCGCAAACTCGTCATGCGCCCACTGCCAGGCGAGCACCTCGTTGAAGCTCGGGCGCGAGGCCATGAGTTCGCGCGGAAGTTCGAGCAGCTCGATGGCGCGGCGATTGCAGACCTCCACCACGCGATCGGCATTGACCATCATGAGCCCCTGCTCCATGCGGTCGAGCGTGGTCTCCAGCAACAGCGATTTCTGCTTGAGCAGCGCCTCGCTCTCGCGCGCGCGCCGCTCGGCCAGCAGCAATTGCTGCTGCTGGCGCTTGAGCATGGTGATGTCGACGTGCGCGAAGAAGCCCTGGCCTTCGGGGCCGCGCTGCTCGGTGACACGGGTCCAGCGCGCGCCCGGCAGCGGCACCTCGAAGGGCGCGCCGGAGAAGCGCAGGTTTTCGGTCAGCACGGTCATGCCACGCTCGAACAGCGGTTGCTCGGACGACGCGGCGCCGAGCCAGGCCAGGCGGTAGACGTCCTCGAACTGCAGGCCGCTGACGGCCGCGCGCTCGCTCAGGCCGTACATGGTGACGAAGGCCTGGTTGACCCAGGTGATCACACGCCCGGCGCCGGTGACCATCACGCCTTCGGCGACGTGGTCGAACCAGGCGCTGTCGGCGAGCGCCATGGCCTCGCCGGTGGTGACGGGCAGCAGCGGCAGCAGGGCCGTCGCGCCCGCCAGCCCTTCGGCGCGCCACATCCGGATGCTGCCGATGCCTTCGAGCGGCGCCGTCGACACCGTCAGCTGGACGCCGTTGTGCTCGAAACGGAAAGGCCGCTGCTGCGCACGGTGGCGCGCCACGCCCTCCTCGACATAGCGCTCGAGCCGCGGCAGCTCGTCTTCGCTGAGCCGGCCGCCATAGAAGCGGCGCAGGTTCGACGCATAGGCTTCGCCGACGTAGATGTAGGGAGCGTGCTCGGGGAAGAGCGTCAGAAAGCTGCGGTTCCAGACCAGCGAGGCGTCGTCCTGATCGAACACGCAGGCGGCGACGCCAAGGCCGTCGAGTGCCTCGGTGAGCGCACGCAGCATCGCCACGGCGTCAGCCATGGCGCGCCCGGAATCGAATCCAGCCAGAGTACGAACACGTCTCCATGGCTCGCAGCGTAAACCAAGGTGCACGCAAAAGGCCACACTTTGAAACGTTTCTGGCAAATTGTGGCGCGGCGTGGCAACTCCGCCCGCCTCCTGCGGCACGCCACCGTCGCGAAACGGGCGTGCTGCAGGGCCCGGCTCAAGCCGGCACGGCGTCGACGTTGGCGCGATCCCAGTGGCGATGCTTCGCCATCGCGGCAATGAAGTTCTGCGCGATTTGCGTGGCGGCGGTGGTGTCGCCCAGGTTGGTCACCGGCGTGGGCGCCACCACGATGCCGGCCGGCTTGGGCGCGTCGCTGTCGTCGACGCCAAGCATCTTCAGCAGCTGAACGCCTTCGCCAACCGTGCAGATCGCCTTGCAATGCTTGAAGGCTTCGAGCACGAAGTGCACCGCCTCTCCCATCTGCGCCATGGCGGCAACGCCGTCCTTGCCTGCCGGCACGAGAACCGCGTCGAACATGATCGACGGCATGGTGAGGAAGGTGGCGTCGACCTCGATCTGGCGCTTCGAAGCGCTGGTGACCGTGCCGAGCCGGGGCCCGACCACCTTGCACATGGCGCCGGCTGCCTCGATCGCCTCGCGGATCGGCTTGAGCGATGCCGAATCGACGCCGTCGGCCACCAGGATCGCGACCTTGCGCGTCTTCACCGAACCGTCGCCGGTGTCGAGCATGCTGAGCGCGCGCGATTCCTCAACCTCGGACGCGATCCGGTGGTCGCGAAAGCCCGGCCGGCCGGCTGCGGCGCGTGCATCGGGTGCGTTGATGCCCAGCGGCTCGGCCACGCGGCGCGCGAGCTTCTCGTCGACGTGGGCGAGGTTGTCGACGATGCGCTGGCGGATCGCCGGCACTTCCAGCTTCGACAGTTCGAAGCGGAACGCAGCCACGATGTGCTCCTTCTCGGCCACGCTCTGGCTGTTGAAGAACAGGCGCGCCTGCGTGAAGTGGTCGTCGAAGGACGGGCTGCGGCGCCGCACCTTCGGGCTCTCGATCTCCTCGGGGAAGGACTGGAAGCCGCCGCTCGCACCGTCGACGCGGAATTCGGTGCCATTGCCCAGCGTGTTGGGCTCGTAGGCGACCTGGCCGCGTGCGATGGTCTGGCGGTGCATGCCGTCGCGCTGGAAGTTGTGGAAGGGGCAGACGCCCTTGTTGATCGGCAGCTCGTGGAAGTTCGCGCCGCCGAGCCGGGAGATCTGCGTGTCGGTGTACGAGAACAGCCGGCCCTGCAGCAGCGGGTCGTTGCTGAAGTCGATGCCCGGCACGACGTGGCCCGGATGGAACGCCACCTGCTCGGTCTCGGCGAAGAAGTTGTCGGGGTTGCGGTCGAGCACCATCTTGCCGATCTTCACCACCGGCACCAGCTCTTCGGGAATGAGCTTGGTCGGGTCGAGCAGGTCGATGCCGAACGCGTGCTCCTTGTCGGCCGGAATCATCTGCACGCCGAGTTCCCATTCGGGGAAGTCGCCGTTCTCGATGGACTCCCAGAGGTCGCGCCGATGGAAGTCGGCGTCCTTGCCGGCGATCTTCTGCGCCTCGTCCCAGGCCAGGCCGTGGATGCCGAGCTTCGGTTTCCAGTGGAACTTGACGAAATGGCTCTCGCCACGGCTGTTGACGAAGCGGAAGGTGTGGACGCCGAAGCCTTCCATCATCCGGTAGCTGCGCGGGATGGCGCGGTCGCTCATGGCCCACATCAGCATGTGGGTGGTCTCGGGCATCAGCGAGGCGAAGTCCCAGAAGGTGTCGTGCGCGCTGGCCGCCTGCGGCATGCCGTGGTGCGGCTCCATCTTCACGGCATGGACCAGGTCCGGGAACTTCATCGCGTCCTGGATGAAGAACACCGGGATGTTGTTGCCGACCAGGTCGTAGTTGCCCTGCTGCGTGTAGAACTTGACGGCGAAGCCGCGCACGTCGCGCACAGTATCGGCCGATCCTGCACCGCCAGCGACCGTCGAGAAGCGCACGAAAACGGGCGTCTTCTGCGCCGGGTCCTGCAGGAAGTCGGCGCAGGTGAACTGCGACATCGACTTGTAGACCTGGAAATAGCCGTGCGCCGCCGAGCCGCGTGCATGCACGGCCCGCTCTGGAATGCGCTCGTGGTCGAAATGGGTGATCTTCTCGCGGAGGATGAAGTCCTCCAGCAGCGTCGGCCCACGCACGCCGGCTTTCAGCGAGTTATGGTTGTCGGGGATCTGCAGGCCCTGGTTGGTGGTCAGGGTGGCGGTCGGTTCTTCGGTGAAGCCCGCGAGCTGCTGCTGCTTGGCGTTGCTGCCTTCGCTGGCCTTGGGACGGCGGCCTGCCGCCGCCTTGTTACGTGGCGTCATGACGACCTTTCGTGGGGGAGGAAGAGGCGCCGCGCGGGCACCTGGCGGCCGGCGCGGTCAACCGGCTTCGGCTTCGAGAAACATGTCGACGGCGTTCACGAGGGCGACCAGCCCAATGGTCCCGGCGATGGCCGCGACCGACCAGATCAGGAAGTCGTCGATCCATGCTGCGTTGAGCGCACCGATCAGCGATGACAGTTCCATGATGTTGATGTCCTTGAAGCAGAAAAGAATGAAGTGGTGGGCATGCTGCGCTGCCGGCCATGTGTGGCAGAAGCGTCGCAGTTGGTAACGGAGCGTAGGTGTTGGTGCAGCACGCAACCGTAGTGGCGCCGCGCCGCGGGATGTCGGCGCGACAGAACGATGCTTGCAGGACACGTCCTACATCTGCGTTGGCCTACGCGACTTCAGGCGTCTGCCGCTGGTGCGCGTCATGCGGCATCCCTAGCATCAGCCGCGCAGGGCGCCGGAAGACGGCACCGAACATGCTTGGCACCCCCTGCCCATCCCACACTTTCCGAAAAGCGGCCTCATGCTCATCAAAATCGGCTACGACATCGAACTGGGCGTCAGCGCTCCCACCGCGCTGATCTACATGCTGCAGGTCCACCCGTCGCGGGCTGCGGACATCCAGGGCAGCGAGAACATCACGATCAGTCCGCCGCTCGTGACCGATCACTACCGCGACGCGTTCGACAACCACTGCGCGCGGGTGCAGATTCCCTACGGCGTCAACAGCGTGCGGCTGCGCAACGAGGCCGTGGTCTACGACACCGGCTGGCTCGATCCGGTCGACTACGGCGCCATCGCCCATGCGCCGGCCGACCTGCCGGTGTCGACGCTGCCCTTCCTGCTGCCGAGCCGCTACTGCGAAGTCGACAGCGAGTTGCTGGCCTTCGCCTGGAGCCGCTTCGGTGGCGTGCAGCCGGGCTGGCACCGCGTGCAGGCGATCGTCGACTTCGTGCACCAGCATCTGCGCTTCGATTACCAGCGGGCGCGCGCCACGCGCACCGCGCTGGAGGGCTACCGCGAACAGGTCGGCGTGTGCCGCGACTTCACCCATCTCGCGATCACGCTGTGCCGCTGCATGAACATTCCGGCGCGCTACGTGACCGGCTACCTGGGCGACATCGGCGTGCCGGCCGTGCCTTACCCGATGGATTTCAGCGCCTGGTTCGAGGTCTACCTCGGCGACCGCTGGCACACCTTCGACGCACGGCACAACGCACCACGCATCGGCCGCATCGTGATCGCCCGTGGCCGTGACGCGGCCGACGTGCCGATCACGATGGTCTTCGGCGAGAACACGCTGCAGCGCTTCGAAGTGACGACCGAGGAAGTCTTCGCGTAGATCCGGGGGCCGTGTCCGGCCTGCGCAGGTCGGGCGCAGGCCTCAGCCGGCCGGCCGTGCGAGGTCGCGGTCGCTTTCCACCGCGAAATAGAACCACTCGGTGCCGGGCAACGCCTCGGAGTTCGGGAACACGATGAATCCGTCGCGGTCGGCGCGCAGCATGTTGCCGTCGTCTCGCATGCCGATCGGCTCGCCTTGCGCCACCGGGTCGAAGGTCGCCCATTCGCGCACGAACTGGTCGCCCGCGTGCAGCCGGTCGGTCACGCTGACCAGCCGCAGCAGCGACGGCCGGAGCGGCGCGGGCGCGTGGGCCGGCGTCTCGACCATGCCGAGCAGGCGCAGCGCCGCGAGGATCGCGGCGTGCGCGATGTCGGGCGCCTTCGGATCGTCGTGCTGGCCGCATTCGAGCGTGACCCCGTAGCCGCCGCGGCTGCGCATGTATTCGTTCGTGCCCCATCCGAAGGCCAGGGCCGCGTCGTCCGGCGCCTGGCCGCCGGCACGCTGCGCCAAGCCGGCCGCGTAGATGTCGAGCCAGCCCTCCACCACGCGCGGCGTGCCGATGTGCAGCGCGAGCTGGCCTTCCTCGAAGGCACGCGCGAAGGGTTCGAGCGCGCCGGTGTTGTCGCGCGGCCCGATCATCGCGAAGGCTTCGCCGGCACTCTGGAACGAGTGCAGGTCGAGCAGCACCTCGTGGCGGTCGAGCAGCGGGCAGAGCCGGTTGGTGATGCGCGCCTCGTAGTCGGCCGGGAGATCGCTCGGTCGGAACAGCCGGTTCAGGTTGCGCTCGCCTTCGCGGCGGTGCAGGCGGCGGGCCAGCGGATTGCACACCGGCAGCAAGGTGAGCTCGCCGCGCAGCAGGCGCAATGCGCCGCTGTCGAGTTCGGCGACCGCGCGCTCGATGCCCGCGGTGCCGCAGGTCTCGTTGCCGTGCACGCCCCCCAGCACGAGCAGCCGAGGCCCCGGCTCGAGCGCCGCGTAGGCATGGATGCGAAGCGTGTCGTCGGGGTAGGAAGTCATCGCCGGCCATCCTACAGCGGCCGGCCGGACCGTCCTACCGGGGTCCGCCCGGAGCCGCGCGAAAAGCAATCGGAGAGGAAATCACCATGCCCGAAAACACACGCCACACCCCCCAGCCCGGCAAGAACGCAGGCACCACCCCGCAGAACGACGGCGACGATGGCGACACCCAGGTCCAGCAGGACGGCAGTTCGGCGCCCCGGCTGCCGCATGAACGCGACCAGTCGTCCGACAACCAGCGCAACCAGGACGGCAGCGTGCCGAAGGTCGGCAAGGACGCGTTCAACGATGTCGAACGCGGCGCCGTCGACACGGACCGCGGCCCGGTGACGGACCGCGTCTACAACGAGAAGGTCAAGCGCTGAGTTCGGCGCGCATCGCCGAGATCACGCCCGCATAGTCGGGCGCGTTGAAGATGGCGCTGCCGGCGACGAAGGTGTCGGCGCCTGCCGAAGCCACGCGGGCGATGTTGTCGACCTTGATGCCGCCGTCGACCTCGAGCCGGATGTCGCGTCCGGTCTGTTCGATGCGCTTGCGCGCCTGCTCGATCTTGCGCAGCGCCGAATCGATGAAGCTCTGGCCGCCGAAGCCGGGGTTCACGCTCATGATCAGGATCAGGTCGATGTCGTCGATCGCCCAGTCGAGCGCGTCGAGCCCGAGGCCGGGATTGAACACCAGGCCGGCCTTGCAGCCGGCGGCCTTGATCGCCTGGATGCTGCGGTTCACGTGCGGCGACGCGTCCGGATGGAAGCTGATGAAGTCGGCACCGGCTTCGGCGAAGGCCGCGGCCAGCGCGTCGACCGGCTGGACCATCAGGTGGGCGTCGATCGGCACGGGACGGCCGTCGGGCGTCAGGGCGTGCGGTTTCAGTGCCTTGCAGATCATCGGGCCGAAGGTCAGGTTCGGGACGTAGTGGTTGTCCATCACGTCGAAATGGATCCAGTCGGCGCCGGCGGCGATCACGTCCTTGACTTCGTCGCCGAGGCGCGCGAAGTCGGCGGAGAGGATCGATGGGGCGATGCGGAAGGTCGTGCTCATGCCCCCGATTGTCGCAGGGCCGTTTTTGCGCTGCCGCGAAAATGGACAAATCCCCAGCGTACCGACAACCCACGACCCGACTCCCGATGAGCATCCAGAACCTGCGCGCCACCTTCGGGCCGAACTGCCACTGGTGCGGCCTGCCGATGGATTTCGCCGAACCGCGCGACCGGCCCGAGTCCGCCACCATCGAGCACCTGAACGACGCGACGCTGGGCAGCGTTCGCAAGCAGAAGCACCGCCGGCTGGCGCATGCGGTGTGCAACCACACGCGCAACGCCCTGCGGCTGGACGCCGAGCGGCGCTTCCAGCGCTGGGTCGACGACCGGGTCGCCGCCGCGCGCGCCGGCACCGGCACCGCCGGCTGAGCCGCCATCGAGGGAATCGAGGGAGCGCCCGGCCGCCCCCTTGTTACCATTCCGCCGATGTCCCCTTCCCCGATGAGCGTGCAGGTCGAGCCACGCTACCTACCCGACCAGTCCTCGCCCGAGGACGGTATCTACACCTTCGCCTACACCATCACGGTGACCAACGTGGGCAAGGTTCCCGCGCAACTGATCGCGCGGCACTGGCTCATCAACGATGCGTCGGGCCATGCACAGGAAGTCAAGGGCCTGGGCGTGATCGGGCAGCAGCCACTGCTGGCGCCGGGCGAATCCTTCCGCTACACCAGCGGCTGCCGACTGCAGGCGCCCAGCGGCACCATGCACGGCAGCTACCTGGTGGTGGACGAACTGGGCGAGCGCTTCGACGTGCCCGTGCCGCTGTTCGTCCTGGAAGCGGAAAGCGACGGCACGCCCCTGCCGCGCGTCCTGCACTGAACCGCCGTGACCGCATGGCAGCACCGCGCGACCTGTCGAGCCTGCTCGCCCGCCTGGACCCGACGGCGGACGTGGCCGACCGCCATGTCTGGCTGATCGAGCTGTTCGACTGGCTGCGCGGCGACCGTGCCGCGCCGCAGGCCGCCGTCGGCCGCGTGCTGCTGCTGCTCGACGCGATCGAAGCCCGGCCCGAACTGCGTGACAGGTTGCGCGCCTGGTGGAGCGCGTTCACGCAGACGGTCGACCTCACCACGCTGCTGGCCGACTACGGCTTCGCGCCCGGCGCCGCCTTCCTGAGCGAATTCGGCGACCGCGTCCGCCGCAAGCTGCTGCCCGGCACGCCGGAGACCACCGACGCGTCTCAGCTCTTTCGCATGGTGCTGCCGGGCGATTTCGACGCGCGCTGGATCGGCCTGCTCGACGGCCCGACGCTGGCGCGCATCGGCACGCTCTTGGCCGACGACACGGTGGCCGGCACGCCGCGCTGGCGCCACAACGTGATGGACGCGGTCACCTACTGCTGCAGCCAGATCGTGGCCGCGGGCTTCTCGACCGAACTGCGGCTGCGCATGAGCGACCCGGTGCGCGAGACGCGCCCCTTCCATCCGCTGATGACCGACCTCGACCGGCTGCGCGACGAAGTGCTGCGCGTGCCGTGCGACGAGCTTGCGCTGCAGCGGGCCTTCATCGTCTTTCGCGACCGGCTCGACGCCTGCCGGCAGGCCGCGTCGTCGGTCTACACCCACCTGGAAGACCACGGCATCTCGGTCGGCCTCGTGTTTCGCCTGCGCCAGCTGCGCGAGCGCGTGCTGCGCGTGCGCGAACTGCTCGACTGCCTGCTGTCCGCCACGCCGGACGCCAGCGTGGCGCGGCTGGTCGGCCGGCTGGTCACGGCCGGGCGCGAGCGCAACAGCATCCGGGCGCTCATCACGTCGAACTCGTCGATGCTCGCGGCCAAGGTGACCGAGCGCAGCGCCGAGGCCGGCGAGCACTACATCACGCGCGACCGCGGCGCCTACCGCCGGATGGTGCGCAAGGCGGCCGGCGGCGGCGCGCTCACCGCGATCACCGTGCTGATGAAGTTCGCGATCTTCGCGATCGGCCTGTCGGCCTTCTGGAGCGGGCTCTGGGCCGGGCTGATGTATGCCGGCAGCTTCGTCGCCATCCAGCTGTTGCACCTCACGCTCGCGACCAAGCAGCCGGCCATGACCGCGCCGGCGATGGCCGCCAAGCTGCGCCACCTGCGCACGCCGGGCGCGGTCGACGCCTTCGTCGACGAGGTGACGCACCTGGTGCGCTCGCAGGTCGCCGCGGTGCTGGGCAATGTGCTGGTGGTGGTGCCGGCCGTGATCGCGCTCAGCGTGGCGGGTTTCTTCGCCTTCGGCCGGCATGCGCTCGACGCGGCACACGCGGCCGAGGTGCTGCATTCGCTGTCGCTGGCCGGGCCGACCGCGCTGTATGCCGTGTTCACGGGCGTGCTGCTGTTCGCGGCCAGCATCGTCGCGGGCTGGACCGAGAACGCCTTCGTGTTGCACCGGCTCGACTCGGCGATGCGCCACAACCCGCGCATCGCCGCGGTGCTGGGCCGGGCACGCGCGCGGCGCTGGGCCGACTTCATGCGGACCCACATCTCGGGCTTCGCGTCGAACATCTCGCTCGGCCTGATGCTGGGGCTGCTGCCGGCCTTCGCGGCCTTCTTCGGCATCGGGCTGGACGTGCGCCACGTGACGCTGTCGGCCGGCCAGGTGGCTGCGGCCGCCGCGGCGATCGGCTGGCCGGTGGTTCACGAAGCTGCGTTATGGTGGGCGCTGGCGGCGATCCCCGTCATCGGCGCGCTCAACGTGAGCGTGAGTTTCTATTGCGCCTTCCGGCTGGCGCTGCGCGCGCACAGCGTGAGCGGCACCGACCGCCAGCGCATCCGCACGGCGATCCGTGCGCGCTGGCGCAGCCGGGCGCTGAGTTTTTTCCTACCTGCATGAACGGGCTCACGAACTGATGTCTTTTCTCCCACCCGATCTCTACGGCTTCTGGGCCGACTGGATCCGCCCTTCCGCCGGACTGCCGACCGTGCTCTGGTCGCTGTTGCTGGCGGTCGCCGCGGCGGCCGGTCATCTGGTGCAGCGCTACCTGGGCATGCCCAAGGTGGTCGGCTATTCGATCGTCGGCATGGTCGTGGGCTTCGCCGGTTTCGAGGGCGCGGTCTGGCCGCTGCAGGGCATCAGCCTGTTCCTGCTCGAGCTCGGCGTGGCGATCGTGCTGTTCGAGGCCGGCGGCCGGCTGCCGCTGCGCTGGTTCCGCCACAACCCGCGCGTGCTGCTGCAGAGCCTTTTGGAAGCCGGCTTCACCTATTTCGGCGTGCTCTGGGCCATGGAACTGATGGACGTGCCGCATCCGGTCGCCAATCCGATCGCGCTGATCGCGATGGTCGCGTCGCCGGCGGTGCTGAGCCGCGTGATCATGGACACGCGCGCGTCCGGCCCCGTCACCGAGCGCGCCATGACGCTGGCCACGCTCAGCACCTTCTACGCGCTGACGCTGGGCTATGCGCAGGCCGGCCTGATCGAGCGCGCGCCGCTGGCCTTCATGCAGAAGCTGTACCCGGTCGGCGTGGTGCTCGGCATGTCCTTCGTGGTGGGCGGCCTGATGGCGCTGGCGCTGCGTTCGGCGCTGCGCGTGATGAGCCCGACCAGCGAGAACACCGCGATCCTGCTGCTCGCGATCATCGCGGCCGGTGCCGCGCTGGCGGCGCACTTCGGCGGCTCGGCGCCGCTGGCCGCGCTGATCGGCGGCGTGCTGCTCAAGCAGCTCAACCCCAAGCCCTGGGCCTGGCCGCGCCAGCTCGGCACCGCGGCCTCGCTGCTGACGATGCTGATGTTCGTGCTGGTGTCCGTCGTCGCCGCGGGCGCCGACTGGAGCCTGCCGGTGGCCAGCGTGGTGTTCACGCTGATCGCGGTGCGGGCGGTCGCCAAGATCGCCGGCGTGGCGGTCGCCAATCCGGGCAGCGGCGCGAGCTGGCGGCAGGCCTTCTGGGTCGGCTGCGCGATGGCGCCGCTGTCGTCGATCGCGCTGCTGATCGCATCGAACTTCGTCACGGCGTCGCCGCTGCTCGGCGCCATGATCACGCAGGTCGTGCTGCCGGCGATCCTCACGATGGAACTGTTCGGCGCCGTGCTCGCCACCATCGCCATCCACGCGGCGGGCGAGACGTCCAGGCCCTGGCTGCCCGAGGCCTTCGGCGGCAGCAGCAGCGAGGACTCCCAGCGATGAGCGGCAGCAACCAACCCGACCCGCGCGCCGGGGCCCAGCCGGCATCGGCGGCGCCGTCGAAGGACCGCACGGTCCCGCTCGAACCCTTCAACCACTCGGAGGCGCTGTCGCTCGGCGTGGAGCTCGAGCTGCAGCTGGTCAACACGCACGACTACGACCTCGCGCCCTATGCCGAGGACATGCTGCGGCTGATGGCCGAGACACCGCTGCCGGGCAGCGTGGTGCCCGAGATGACCTCGAGCATGATCGAGATCTCGACCGACATCTGCCATTCGGCGCAGGACGTGATCGACCAGCTCAGCCCGATCCGCGAGGCGCTGATCCGCAACGCCGACAAGCTCAACATCGCGGTGGTCGGCGGCGGCACGCATGCGTTCCAGCAATGGCACGAGCGCCGCATCTACGACAAGCCGCGCTTTCGCGAGCTGTCGGAGCTGTACGGCTACCTGAGCAAGCAGTTCACCATCTTCGGCCAGCACGTGCACATCGGCTGCCCGGACGCCGACGCGGCGCTGCTGATGCTGCACCGCATGTCGCGCTACATCCCGCACTTCATCGCGCTGTCGGCGTCGTCGCCGTACGTGCAGGGGCAGGACACGCAGTTCGATTCGGCCCGGCTGAATTCGGTGTTCGCGTTCCCGCTGTCGGGGCGCGCGCCGTTCACGCTCTCGTGGCGCGAGTTCGAGGAGTACTTCGCGAAGATGACGCGCACCGGCGTGGTCCGCAGCATGAAGGACTTCTACTGGGACATCCGGCCGAAGCCCGAGTTCGGCACGATCGAGATCCGCGTGTTCGACACGCCGCTCACGGTCGAGCGCGCGGCCGCGCTGGCCGGCTACGTGCAGTCGCTGGCCGCCTGGTTCCTGCAGGAGCAGCCCTTCATGCCGGCCGAGGACGACTACCTGGTCTACACCTACAACCGCTTCCAGGCCTGCCGTTTCGGGCTCGACGCGGTCTATGTCGACCCGGCCACCGGCCAGCACATGCCGCTGCGCGATCACATCCTGATGACCATGTCGCAGCTCGAATGGCACAGCGAAGCGATGAATGCCACACGTTCCATCGCGCAGTTGCGTACCGACGTCGAGGCCGGCCAGAACGACGCGCGCTGGCTGCGCGAGAAGCAGGGCAAGGAAAAGCTTCTGGCAGAGGTCGTTCGGCAGGCTGCTCTGCGCTTCCGTGGAGAAATATGACAACCCCCCGGCTTGCCACTTCGTGTGCATCGCCACCCCCCGAGGGTGAGGCGCGGTCCGCCTTGGGACGGCCCGGCGGCGACCGCTCGACGACCGGCGAATTCGACCTGATCCGCCGCTACTTCCAGCGCCCCGCCAAGCGGTCGCCGCTCGGCATCGGCGACGACTGCGCGCTGCTCGCGCCGGCGCCGGGCATGCAGCTCGCCGTGTCGTCCGACATGCTGGTCGAGGGCCGGCACTTCCTGTCGACCGTCGAACCGGCTCGGCTCGGCCACAAGTCGCTCGCGGTCAACCTGAGCGACCTCGCGGCCTGCGGCGCGAAGCCGCTGGCCTTCACGCTCGCGCTGGCGCTGCCAGCGGTCGACGAGGGCTGGCTCGACGGCTTCTCGCGCGGCCTGTTCGCGCTGGCCGACGCGCACGGCTGCGAGCTGGTCGGCGGCGACACCACGCGCGGGCCGCTCAACATCTGCATCACCGTGTTCGGCGAAGTGCCGGCCGGCGCCGCGCTGCTGCGCTCCGGTGCGCGGGCCGGCGACGAACTCTGGGTCAGCGGCACGCTGGGCGACGCGCGCATGGCGCTCGAGGTGTTCCGCGGCACGCTGGCGCTGCCGGCGCCGCTGTTCGAGGTCGCGCGCACGCGCATGGAACGGCCGACGCCGCGCGTGGCGCTCGGGCTCGCGCTGCGCGGCATCGCCACCTCGGCGGTCGACGTGAGCGACGGCCTGCTCGGCGACCTCTCGCACATCCTGCGCGCGAGCGGCGTGGGCGCACAGGTCGACGCCGATGCGGCGGTCGGGCGGATCGTCATCGCGAGCGACACCCATCACGCCGATCGCCCCGCCGGCGGCTTCGACCCCGCACTGCTGCGCACCTGCGCGCTCTCGGGCGGCGACGACTACGAGCTGGTCTTCACCGCGCCGGCCGACGCCCATGCAGCCGTGCTGCAGGCCGGCCGCGACGCCGGCACCGCCGTGACGCGCATCGGCCGCATCGAGGCCGAGCCCGGCCTGCGCATCGTCGACGCGGCGGGCGCACCGATCGGCCAGCAGTTCGCATCCTTCGACCATTTCGCCTGATCGCTTCCACCGCCCGATCGCCCCGATGTCCGTAACGTCCGCAACCTCCGTGACCACGCCCACTTCCGTTCCCCTTCCCGCCGTGCTGCGCCCGACGATGCGCTTCATGCTCTCCCATCCCGCGCACGTCATTGCGCTGGGTTTCGGCTCGGGCCTGCCGCGCGTCGCGCCCGGTACGGTCGGCACGCTCTGGGCCTGGGTCGCCTTCCTGGTGCTGCAGCTGTGGTTCACGCCGACGACGATCGGCTGGATCATCCTGGCGTCGCTGCCGGTCGGCTGGTGGGCCTGCACAGTGACCGCGCGCCACATGAACGTGGCCGACCCCGGCGCCATCGTGTGGGACGAGGTCGTGGCCTTCTGGATCATCCTGTGGCTGGTCACGCCGGCCGGTCTGCTGGGCCAGACGATCGCCTTTGCGCTGTTCCGCTTCTTCGACGCCGTCAAGCCCGGCCCGGTGGCCTGGGCCGATGGCCTGTTCAAGCAGCGCGACGCGGTGCCCGGCCAGATGCGCTGGGCGGCCGCCGGCTTCGGCATCATCTTCGACGACCTGGTCGCCGCCTTCTGTACGCTGCTGGTGATCGCGCTCTGGCGCGCATGGTGAACACATGAACGACGCACTGCCTTCCATCGACATCGACGTGCCCTCGCTGACGCTGCAACTGGCGGCGCTGCTGCAGCGGAAGCACTGGATGATGGCCACCGCCGAGAGCTGCACCGGCGGCCTGATCGCCGGCGCCTGCACCGACCTCGCCGGCTCCAGCGCCTGGTTCGAGCGCGGCTTCGTCACCTATTCCAACGAGGCCAAGACCGAGCTGATCGGCGTCGACGCGGCGCTGATCGCGGCGCATGGCGCGGTGAGCGAACCGGTCGCGCGCGCGATGGCCGCGGGCGCCGTGGCGCATTCGCGCGCGCAGGTGTCGGTCGCCGTGACCGGCGTCGCGGGGCCGACCGGCGGATCGGCCGAGAAGCCGGTCGGCACCGTCTGGTTCGGCTGGTCGGTCGACGGGCAGCTGCGCACCGAGCGCCGCCGCTTCGACGGCGACCGTGCGGCCGTGCGAGCCGCCACCGTGCAGCACGCGCTGAACACGCTCGTCCTTCTTCTCCAACCCTGAAAGTTGCGCCATGAACTCCAACGAACAGACGATCCGCCGCTTCTACGATGCCTTCGCCAAGCTCGATGCCGCCACGATGGCCGCCTGCTATGCGCCCGACGCGAAGTTCGACGACGAGGTCTTCTCGCTGCGCGGCGCGCGCGAGATCGGCGGCATGTGGACCATGCTCTGCACCGCCACCCAGGCCAAGGGCGCCGACGTCTGGAAGCTGACGTACCGCGACGTGCAGGCCGACGCGGCCCAGGGCCAGGCGCACTGGGACGCGCACTATCGCTTCAGCGCCACCGGCCGCCTGGTCGACAACGCGATCGACGCGCGCTTCACCTTCACACCGGGCGGCCTGATCCAGACGCACCGCGACAGCTTCGGCTTCTGGACCTGGGCCCGCCAGGCGCTGGGCGTGCCCGGCCTGCTGCTGGGCTGGTCGCCCAGCCTGCGCCGCCAGGTGCGCAGCACCGGCGCACGCAACCTCGCCGCCTACCTTGCCCGCAAACCCTGAATCTCCAACCGACGACACACGCCATGGCCGACATCACGATCACCCAGAACACCGAGAAGCACCGCTACGAGGCCACGATCGGCGGCGAGCTCGCGGGCTACTGCGAATACAACCTGCTGACCGACGCGATCATGTTCACCCACACCGAAGTGCTCGAAGCCTTCGAGGGCCAGGGCGTGGGCTCGGCCATCGCGCGGCACGTGCTCGACGCGGCGCGCAGCGCGGGCCAGCACGTGATCCCGGTCTGCCAGTTCATTGCGGGCTACATCCGCAAGCACCGCGACTACGCCGACCTGGTGCGGGCGGACGTGCAGCGCGCCTTCAAGATCTGAGCACGCCTTCGGCAGCCCGCAGCGCGCGGTAGAGCGCCCGGAAGCGCCCGCGCCGCGCGCGGTGCGCAGGCGCCTGCGACGCATCGGGCACGAAGCGCGCACGCACCGGCGGCCGGGTGCAGACCTCGGCCACCGCGCCGCCGTCCGACAGCCAGGCCAGCCGCGCCGCGCCGAGCGCGCCGCCGGCCTCGCCGCCCTCGCCCAGCGCCAGCGGCACCTCCAGCACATCGGCCAGCAATTGCGCCCACCACGCGCTGCGCGCACCGCCGCCGACCAGCGCGAGATCGCCCTGCGGCGGCGTCAGCGTGTCGAGCCCGTCACGCAGGCCGAAGCTCACGCCCTCGACCACCGCATAGGCGATGTCGGCCGGCCCGTGCGCCTGCGTGAGCCCGAACAGCGCGCCGGTCGCGTTGGCGTCGTTGTGCGGCGAGCGCTCGCCCGACAGGTAGGGCAGGAACAGCGGTGCCGCGGCGCGGGCCTCGGCCGACAGCGTGGCGGCTGCGGCCAGCAGCGCGGGCTCGTCCGCGAAGCCGAAGCTGCGCGCGGCCCAGCTCACCGCGCTGGCGGCCGACAGCATCACCGACATCTGGTGCCAGCGGCCCGGCAACGCATGGCAGAAGGCATGGACGGCCTGCGCGGGGTTCGGCGCGAAGGCCGCGCCGCAGACGAAGATCACACCCGAGGTGCCGAGCGAAACAAAGCCCTGGCCGGCCTCGACCAGGCCCATGCCGACCGCGCTGGCCGCGTTGTCGCCCGCGCCGCCGGCGATCCGCACGTCGGCGCCCAGCCCCCAGCGCCGTGCCAGTTCGGGCTGGAGCGTGGCCGACACCTCGCTGCCCTCGACCAGACGCGGCATGTGATCGCGCGTGAGCCCGGTCGCGGCCAGCAACTCGTCCGACCAGTCGCGCGCGCCCACGTCGAGCCACAGCGTGCCGGCCGCGTCGGACATCTCGCTGACCGCGTCGCCGCTGAGCATGAAGCGCAGCCAGTCCTTCGGCAGCAGCACGCGGCGCACCTGCGCGAACAGCGCGGGCTCGTGCGCGCGCACCCAGAGCAGCTTGGGCGCAGTGAAGCCAGGCATCGCGAGGTTGCCCGCGATCTCGGCGAGGCGCGGCACGGCAGCGGTGAGCGCGGCGCATTCCGCGGCGCTGCGGCCATCGTTCCAGAGGATCGCCGGGCGCAGCACCGCACCCTGCGCGTCGAGCAGCACGGCGCCGTGCATCTGGCCCGACAGGCCGATCGCGCGCACCGCCGCGAGCGCCGCCGGATGCGCAGCGCGCAGCTGCTGCATCAGCGCTTCCAGCGCATCCCACCACTGCGCCGGCGATTGCTCCGACCACAGCGGCTGCGGCCGGCTCACCGTGAGCGGCACGCGCGCCACGCCGACGATGCGGTGCTCGCCGTCGAGCAGCAGGCCTTTCAGTTCGGAGGTGCCGAGGTCGAGTCCGAGGTACATGCGTTGGAAGGGTGAGGTGCGTTCAATGGGCTCCGCCAAAGCGGGAGTCGGTCTGCCGCCGGAATTCGCTGGGCGTCATGCCCTTGATCTCCAGGAAGCGACGGTTGAAGTTGGCGACGTTGTTGAAGCCGACCTGATAGCAGATGTCGGTCACGAGGTGGTCGGTCTGCATCAGCAGGTGGCAGGCGTTGTTGATGCGCACGCGGTTCACGAAATCGGTGAAGCTGTTGCCGGTGGAGCGCCGGAAGTAGCGGCTGAAGCGGCTCTCGCTCATGCCGAGTTCGGCGGCGACGTCGGCCAGCGCGATCGGCTCGGCCACGTTGTCGGTGATGCGGTTGACGATGACGTTGATGCGGTCGGCTTCCGGGTCGTCCTCGGCGCCGCGCATCTGCACGCTCGACAGCAGCCGGTAGTCGGTGCATTCGGCGAGGTCGGCCAGGTAGTCGCAGAAGGCCGCGATGCGCCGCAACCCGCGGGTCGCCTTGACGCGCGTCCAGTGCGCCTGCGCGCGCTCGGACAGGCCGAAGAACTCGATGCCGTGGCGCGCGCGCTCCAGCAGCTGCAGCACCTGCGCGAGCTCGGGGATCTCTTCCGCGGCGCGCTCGACCGGGTCGTGCCGGAACTGGATCACGAGGTCGCGCGTGTCCACGCCGCCCTCGGGCGTGTCGAGCGAGATCCAGTTGTGCGGCAGCCGCGGCCCGCACAGCACGAGATGGCCGGGCTGGAACGGACCGATCCAGTCGCCGACGAAGGCCTTGCCCGAAGTGCCGGTGATCAGGTGCAGCTCGTACTCGTCGTGGCAATGCCAGCGCGCGAGCGGGCTCGGGTAGCCGTGTGCCAGGCAGCGCACCCAACCGGCTTCTTCGGCGGCCTCGTAGCCGAGCGCGGGGGAACGGGCGTAGTCGCGTTCCAGTTCGGGCTGGCGCTGGCGCGGTGTCTGGCGGGCGCGGGCGGCGGTGGCCATGCGGGACTCCGTTCAGTGCGCGGTGGCAGGCTGCGCCGGAGCCCGCGCAGCCTCCGCATGCGCTTGCGCATCCGCGAGGAAGCCGCGCTCGGCTTCCTGCGTGGCGGGGTGGTCGAGCAGCTCGGCCAGCAGGGTCGGCGGAATCGTGATGGCGCCGACGCCGATCCGCAGCAGCGCCAGGTACGCCGCACGCGAACGCACGCTCGCGACCAGCAGCCGCATGCCGCTGCCGCCGACCAGCGATTGCATCTGCGCGATGCGCGCGAGGCCGTCGATGCCGGCGTCGTCCATGCGGCCCAGGTAGGGCGCGGCATAGGCGGCGCCGAGCTGCGCCGCGAAGTGCGCCTGCTCGGGCTCGTAGACGGCGGTGCAGGTGATGGGCACGCCGCGCGCGGCCAGTTCGGCCGTGGCGCGCAGGCCTTCGCGGGTGGCGGGGATCTTCACGACCAGTTGCCCGGTGTCGAATTCGGCGAGCAGCGCCTGCGCATCGGCCAGCATGCCGTCGACATCGGCCGACTGCACCTGCGCCTGGACCTGCCGCGCGCCGAGGCGCAGCGCCGCGTGCAACAGGCCGGGCAACGCATCGCGCGTGACGCCGGCACGCCGCATCAGCGTCGGGTTGGTGGTCACGCCGTGCACCACCGGATGCGGCAGGCAGGCCTGCAGCGCCGCGAGATCGGCGCTGTCGAGATAGAGATGGAAGGGCGTCGCTGCGTTCATGTCGCCATCATGGCGCGGCCGCAGCCGAAGCCACGGTCGCATCGAGCACCGACTGCACCTCGGCACGGCGCGGCGGGTCGGCGCCCTCGCGCGTGCAGTTGAGCGCGGCAGCGGTCGCGGCGAGCGCCAGCACGGCGCGCCAGCCGGCATCGGGCAGCGCATCGAGCTGCGCCAGCGTCTCGACGCCCTGCTCCAGCAGCCCGACCGACAGGCCGGCCGCGAAGGTGTCGCCAGCGCCGATGGTGTCGACCACGCGCACGGCCGGCGGCTGCACGTCGATCGGCGGATGGCCGCTGCGGTACAGCGTGGCGCCGTGCGCGCCGCGCGTGACCACGACGGCACGCGGCCCCATCGGCAGGAAGCGCGCGGCGGCCTCGGCCAGCGACGCACCTGGGGCCAGCGTGGCGGCGTCCTCGTCGCTGAACTTCAGCACGTCGCACAGACCGATCCAGCCGGGCAGCCGCGCGCGGTAGGCGTCGACATCGGGAATCAGGCTGAGCCGGACGTTCGGGTCGAACACCACGAGCCGCCGGCCGCGTTGCGAACGCACCAGATCGACGATGCGGCTGGCCGCCGGTTCGTGCAGCAGCGAGATCGAACCAAAGTGCAGGTAGCGGCAGTCGTCGGGCAGCACGGGCAGCTCGGCCGGCGCCCACTGCGTGTCGGCCGTGCCGTGCATGTAGAAGGCGTAGCGGTTGGTCTGCGGCGTGCGCTCGACGAAGGCCAGCGTCGACGGCGCATCGCTGCGCAGCACGAAGCGGGTGTCGATGCCGTTGCGCTGCATCCAGGCCAGCAGCCGCTCGCCGAACAGGTCGGTCGACAGCTGCGTGATGAAGCCGGTCGGCTGGCCGAGCCGGGCCACGGCGACCGCGCAGTTGGTCAGCGCGCCGCCTTCGTGGCCGTCGAAGCTCAGGCCCCGGGTGGCGGTGAAGTCGATCAGGGCTTCGCCTGCGAGTGCGATGCGCATGGGGCGTGTCCTTCCGTTGCGCGGCTCAGGCCGCGCTGGCGACGAAGCTTGCCACGCGCGCACTCGCACGGCGCAGCGCATCGACCAGCCGTGCGTCGCCCGCGAGCGGCCCCCACAGGCCGGTGTCGGCGCAGAAGGCGGCCACCGGGTCGGCCGCCGCGCAGATCGCGTGCGCCAGCCCTTCGTCCATGCCCTGGTCCTGGTAGGTGTAAGGCAGCGCGCCCGCATGCCAGCGCTGCAGGAAAGCCAGGAACAGCGCGGGCAGCATCGCGACGCTGTCGATCGGCTCGCCGCGCGCCAGCCGTTCGCGCACGGTCGGCGCGATGAAGCCCGGGATCTTCGAGAAGCCGTCGGCCGCCACGCGCTGGTTGGTGTCGCGGATCGCCGGATTGCCGAAGCGGTCGAGCACCACGTCGCGGTAGGCCGGCAGGTCGACCGGGCTCGGCGCGCCCGAGGTGCCGCTGTGGTCGAGGCACGGGATCACGTCGTCGGTCACGTAGTCGTAGGCCATCCGGCGGATCGCCGGCGTGTGCGTGCCTTCGTGGATGAACTGCAGCCCGACCAGCGTGCCGGCCCAGGCGATGCAGCTGTGGGTCGCGTTGAGCAGCCGGATCTTGGCCTCTTCGTAAGGCACGACCGAGTCGACCAGTTCGACGCCGACGCGCGCCCAGTCGGGCCGGCCAGCGACGAAGTCGTCTTCGATCACCCACTGGATGAAGCTCTCGCCGGTCACGGGCACGGCGTCGTCCCAGCCGGTGGCCTGCAGCACGCGCGCACGCAGCTCGGGCGGCGGACGCGGCGTGATGCGGTCGACCATCGCGTTCGGGCTGGTCGTGTTCGCGAGCGTCCAGTCGCGCAGTGCGAGGTCGTCGATGCGTTCCATGAACTCCAGCAGCCCGCCGCGAAAACGCTCGCCGTTGTGGCGCAGGTTGTCGCAATTGAGCAGCGTGATCGGGCCGGCGCCGGCGGCCTGGCGCGCGCGCAGGATCGCGCAGACCGCGCCGTAGATCGTCTGGCCGGCCTCGCCGCGGCGCGCGCGCGCGATGTCGGCGGCGAGGTCGGCGAAGGACAGGTCGAGCCGGTGGTGCGCATCGAGGTAGTAGCCGGCCTCGGTCACGGTGAAGGACAGGATGCGCGTGGCCGGATCGGCGCCGCGCGCGATCACCGCGGCCAGCGTCGGCTCGTACGACAGCACGTCGCGGATCGCGTCGATGCGCTGGTAGCGGTACTCGGCCGCGGGCGACACGGTCTCGAGCGTGTAGCGGCCGCCCTGCGCCTGCAGCGCGGCCATCACGTCGGCCATGTCGGGGCGGATGTTGGCGCCGGCCAGCGTCCAGCGCAGGTCGCCGGCGTCGTGCAGCGCCTGCAGGTAGACCGCCTGGTGCGCGCGGTGGAAGGAGCCGAGGCCCAGGTGCAGCACCACGAAGGCGCCAGGATCGGCAACGGGCGTTGCGGTGGAAGTCACGTCGAATCTCCGAGCGGATGGGAAGTGAAGGGAACGCTCAGGCCGCTGCGCCCACGGCGCGGCCTTCGCGGTTGAACAGGTGCAGCACCGACGGGTCGAGCTCCACGCCGACGGCGTCGCCGGCCTGCAGTGCGGTGCGCGCGTTCTGGCGTGCGATCAGCGGCGTGCCGGACACGTCGACGTGGATCAGCGTGTCGGCACCGAGCGCCTCGATCAGCTCGACGCGGCCCGGCACGCCGGCACCGTGGCCCGGATGCACGCGCAGGCCTTCGGGCCGCACGCCGAGAAAGCCGTCGCCGGGCAGCAGGCCGCCGGTCTGCGCCGAGAAGCTCGGGATCGCCGCGGCCGCGACCATGTTCATCGACGGCATGCCGATGAACTGCGCGACGAACTGGTTGGCCGGCCGGTCGTACAGCTCGAGCGGCGTGCCGACCTGCTCGATGCGGCCTTCGCGGAACACGACCACGCGGTCGGCCAGCGTCATCGCCTCGACCTGGTCGTGCGTGACGTAGATGGTGGTCGCGCCCAGCGCGCGATGCAGCTTGTGGATCTCGACGCGGGTGTTGCCGCGCAACGCGGCGTCGAGGTTGGACAGCGGCTCGTCGAACAGGAAGACCTTGGGCGCACGCACGATCGCGCGGCCGATCGCCACGCGCTGGCGCTGGCCGCCCGACAGCTCCTTGGGCGTGCGCGACAGGTAGGCCGTGAGGTTCAGCGTCTGCGCCGCATGCTCGACCTTGCGCCGGATCTCGTCCTTGGCGACGCCGGCCAGCTTGAGCGCGAAGGACATGTTGTCGTACACGCTCATGTGCGGATAGAGCGCGTAGCTCTGGAACACCATCGCGAGGTCGCGCTTGCCCGATGGCGTGTCGGTGATGTCGCGGCCGTCGAGCGTGAGCCGGCCGGCGGTGGTCGGCTCCAGCCCCGCGATCAGCCGCAGCAGCGTCGACTTGCCGCAGCCCGAAGGCCCGACGAAGACGATGAACTCGCCCTGGTGGATCGCCAGGTCGATGCCCTTGATGATGTGCGCATCGCCGAAGCTCTTGGTGATGCCGTCGAGTTGCAGGTAGGCCATGGATGTCTCCCTTGTGGTCATTTCACGGCGCCGAAGGTCAGGCCCTGGACGAGTTGTTTCTGGCTGAACCAGCCGAACACGACGATCGGCGCGATCGCCATCAGCGAGGCGGCCGAGAGCTTGGCCCAGAACAGGCCTTCGGGGCTGGAGTACTGCGAGATCAGCGTGGCCAGCGTGCCGGCCTTGGCCGACACCAGGTTGAGCGCCCAGAAGGCCTCGTTCCAGCTGAGCACCAGGCACAGCAGGCCGCAGGACGCGAGCCCGCCGACCGACAGCGGCAGCACGACGTGGCGGAACTCGGTCCAGAGGCTGGCGCCGTCCATGCGCGCGGCCTCGAGGATTTCGTTGGGAATGTCCTTGTAGCTGCTGTAGAGCATCCACACCATGATCGGCAGGTTCGACAGCGTGAACACGATGGTCAGCGCGCTCAGCGAGTCGAGCAGGCCGGCGTTCTGCGCCAGCACGTAGATCGGCACCAGCGCGCCGACCGCCGGCATCATCTTGGTGGAAAGCATCCACATCAGGATGTCGCGCGTGCGCTTCGTGCGGAAGAAGGCCATCGAATACGCCGCAGGCGCCGCGATCAGCAGGCCGAGCACCGTCGAACCCAGGCTGGTGATGAGCGAGTTGCGCGCGTACAGCAGGTAGTCGCTGCGCCGCTGCACCTCGCTGAAGTTGTCGAGCGTGGGCTCGAAGATGAACAGCGGCGGCACGTGGATCGCCTGCAGCTCGGTCTTGAAGGCCGTGAGGAACAGCCAGCCCAGCGGGAAGAACAGCAGCAGCGCGACCGCCCATGCCGCCACCGCGCGCAGGCTCTGAAGCAGGAAATTGGGTTGCATGGCGTGGCCCCTAGTCGAGATTTTTTCCGACGATGCGGATGAGGAAGGCCGCCACGATGTTCGCCAGCACCACCGCGAACAGCGCACCTGCAGAAGCCACGCCGACGTCGAAGTTCATCAGCGACTGCTTGAAGATCATGTACGTCAGGTTGGTGCTCTCGTTGCCCGGCCCGCCGTTGGTCGTGATCGCGATCTCGGCGAACACGCTGAGCAGGAAGATCATCTCGATCATGATCACCACGGCCATCGGACGGCCGAGGTGCGGAATGGTCAGATAGAAGAAGCGCTGGAAGGCGCTCGCGCCGTCCATGCGCGCGGCCTCCATCTGCTCGCGGTCGAGCGACTGCAGCGAGGTGATGAAGATCAGGCAGGCGAAGGGCAGCCATTGCCAGGCCACCATGATGATCACCGACAGCAGCGGCACGTCGGTGAGCCAATCGATCGGCGTCGCGCCGAAGAAGCGCCAGAGGTCGGCCAGCACGCCGTAGATCGGATTCATCATCATGTGCTTCCACAGCAGCGCGTTGACGGCGGGCATGACGAAGAAGGGCGAGATCAGCAGCACGCGCACGATGCCGCGCCCCGGGAACGGCTCGTTCACCAGCAACGCGAGCAGCACGCCGAAGACCACCGTGATGCCGATCACGCTGCCGATCAGCAGCAGCGTGTTGGACACGGCCGGCCAGAAATCCGGGTCGGTTACGAAGTAACCGAAATTCTCGAGCCCGGCGAACGGATGCTCGCCGGGCTGCATGAGGTTGTAGCTCACGAAGGAGAAGTACAACGTCATAAGCAGCGGCACGATCATCCAGAGGAAGAGCGTGGCCACGGCCGGAGCCATGAGTGCGCGGGGCAGGAGGCGTTTCATGTTCTATCCCTGAGCGTTGCCGGAGAATTCCAGGACGGCCGCGGAACCGGCTTTGCCGGTCCGCTGGCCGTGCCCCCTGCAAGGGGGTTGGCGAAGCGACACGCAGTGCGCGAAGCCTGGGGGTTTACTTGTAATACCCGGCCTTCTTCATCTCACGCTCCGCCGTCGTCTGCGACGTCTTCAGCGCCTGGTCGACCGTGACCTTGCCCGACAGCGCCGCGCTCATCTGCTGGCCGACCGCCACGCCGATCGCCTGGAACTCGGGGATCGCCGCGTACTGCACGCCGACGTACGGCGACTTGGGCAGGGTGCTGTCGCTCAGGTTGGTGCTGTCGATCGCCTTCTTCTCGGCTTCGGCAAACTTGGCCGCCTTCTGGAACTCGGGGTTCGCATAGGTCGACTTGCGCGTGCCGGTCGGCACCGCGCCCCAGCCCTGCTCCTTGGCGACCAGCTGGATGTACTCCTTGGAGGTCGCCCACTTCACGAAGGTCTGCGCAGCGGCGGCCTTGGTCGAGCTCGCGGGGATCGCGAGGTTCCAGGTCCAGAGCCAGTTCGCGCCCTTCGGCGTGACCGCGACCGGCGCCTGCGCGAAAGCCACCTTGTCGGCCACCTTCGACTGCTTCGGGTCGCTGATGAAGGACGCCGCGATGGTCGCGTCGACCCACATGCCGCACTTGCCTTCGTTGAACAACGCGAGGTTCTCGTTGAAGCTGTTGGCCGAGGCACCCGGCGGGCCGTAGGCCTTCATCAGGTCGACGTAGAAGCCGATCGCGTCCTTCCAGGGCTTGGTGTCGATCTGCGGCTTCCACTGCATGTCGAACCACTGGCCGCCGTTGGTGTTGACCATCGTGGTCAGCAGCGCCATGTTGTCGCCCCAGCCCGGCTTGCCGCGCAGGCACATGCCGTAGACGCCGGCCTTCGGGTCATGGATCTTGCCGGCCAGTTCCTTCACCTGCACCCAGGTCGGCTGCTCGGGCATCTTGAAGCCGACCTTGTCGGCCAGGTCCTTGCGGTACATCAGCATCGAGCTCTCGCCGTAGAACGGCGAGGCGTAGAGCTTGCCCTCGTACGACAGGCCAGCGCGGATCGCGGGCAGCAGGTCGTCGGCGTCATAGGCGGCATCGGTGGCGATCGGCGTGAGCCAGCCCTTCTTCGACCAGATCGGCGCTTCGTACAGGCCGATGGTCATCACGTCGAACTGGCCGCCCTTGGTCGCGATGTCGGTGGTCACGCGCTGGCGCAGCGTGCCTTCCTCCAGCGTGACCCATTTGAGCTTGATGTCCGGGTACGCCTTCTCGAAGACCGGCGTGAGCTTCTGCATCTCGATCATGTGGCCGTTGTTGACGGTCGCAATGACCAGTTCGGTGGCGGCGTGGGCGAACCCGGTGGCGGCGAGCGCGGCGATCAGGCCGGCTTGGGCGAAGCGCTTCATGTGTGTCTCCTGTTGTCGGCGCCAGGCGGTCGCCGTGGGCGGAATTCTGGAGATTCATGGATGCAGTTTTGGTACTGCATTTGCCCTCACTGGTACTTTCTTGCACCAAATGCCTAGTGAAATCCCTAGTTGATGGGATTCAGGATGCAAAAGCACGCCTGAATGAGCGGTCGAACTTCGCTTGCCTAAGGCCGTCGGGGCGGATCTGTCCACTCAACTTCAGTTTAGTTAACAACTTGAAACTTTAGTTACGATTGAAAAGTCCGCTTTCAGTCAGCTAACCGGAAGGCAGACGTCAAAACTTTACAAGGCAAAAAGATGAGTATCTGGATGAGGGTGATGGCCGGTGTCGCGTTGTGCGCGGGCCTTGCAGCATGTGGGGGTGGTGGTGGCGGAGGAGAAAGCGCACCACCTCCATTGACCGCGACGGTGTCGGTGAACGGCAGCGCGGCAACGGCGGGCACGGACGGCCAGTACGCGGTCAAGCCGGGCGATGCGGTCGAGATCGTGCCGAGCCAGGCGGCGGATTGGACCGGCAGCGGCAGCGACGCCGCCGTGACGCTGCGCAACGCGACGACGACGCCGACCAAGTGGACGGCACGCATCGTGAATGCCAAGCCGCAGAGCTTCACGTACACCGCGAGCGCCAAGGCGACCGCCAATGCCTCGCTGACCAAGGACATCGTCCTGAAGGTCGCCGCCGGCGACGCGCGCAACGGCGAGTACCGCGTGTATGCGACATCGGGCACGCAGCTCAAGCTGCGCATGGACTTCGACATCCGTGCCTACGACATGGTCGCTGGCGACGGCACGACGCTGTCCGACGAGTTCAGCGCCGTCGCCGACGAGCCGGGCACCTTCGCCTTCAAGTCGAGCCGCGTGTCCACGGTGGCCAACATCGCACGCTTCCGCATCGCGACCGATGCGGTGATCGGTGCCTTCCCGTTCGACGACGCATTCGTGGCCGGCACGTATTCGATCCGGCCGTTCATCGCCGTGCGCAAGCTGGTGACGCAGCAGGCCGATCTGGCGGGTGTGTACAACCGGGTCGGCATTCAGCACTACCGCGCCGCCGCATCCAGTTCGAACATCCTCCAGCTGCAAGTGCTCGCAGGAGGCACCCAGCTCCTGATGTGCAGCTCGCAGATCATCTACAGCGTGCCCAACTGCACCGGCTACCTCCAACCCTATACGGTGACGGCATCGGAAGAAGCCGGCGTCTGGAACATCGTCAACACCATCAATCCGGCCGACGGCGGCCGAATGGTGATTGCCGACGTGGGCGGTGAACGCATGTACCTGTCCGCAGGCAAGAGCGCGACGCTGCCCGACATGGCCGTGTGGCGCATCGGCGTGGCCGACGCACCGGACTGGAATGCCGCAACCGCCTATGGCGCGTCCACAACCCCGAACTGGGGCAAGATCTTGATGACGCAGAACGACTACGTGCGCACCATCCTTCGTTCGGACGGCACGACCGGCTCGGCGACGAGCACTGTCACTCTGAACGGGCCGTCATCACCGTCCGGCCTGCGCCAGATCGATCTCCTGGGCAATACCTACTTCGGTGTGCGCAACAGCAAGGTGTTCGCAGCGGTCGGTGCGGCGAACCTCACCACCGGCGGCTACGTGCTGCTCAGCGCCTTCGAATAACGCGAGCGCTCAGGCGCCGTGGCACTTCTTGAACTTCTTGCCGCTGCCGCAGGGGCAAGGGTCGTTGCGCCCCGGCGTCGCTTCCTTCCGGACGGTCTCGACCCGCGGGCCCATGCTCTTCCAGAGCTGGCGCAGGTCGTAGACCGCCCAGATCGCCTCGCCGAAATCGTCGAGCCGCTTCTGGCTCAGGCTCGGCGGGCCGTCCTCGCTGAACATCGAGACTTCCGGCTTGCCGGTGTCGTCCTCGGTCAGCGCGACGATCGCGGTCAGCGCGTCGTCCAGCATCTGCGCGGCTTCCTTGTCGCGCGGCGGTGCCCAGTCCTCGGGCCAGTTTTCCACCGCATACATGAAGCCGAGCGCCCAGACCTGGGCGAACGACGGGATCGCCTCGCCGGCCACTTCGGCGCGCTCTTCCTCGGGCAGCGAAGCGATGGCGCCGCGGGTATCGAGCACCTCCGGCTGGTAGCTGCGGTCGTCGTCGAGCGTGCGGACATCGGCGTCCAGCGCCTGCTCGATCTCGTGCCAGCGGCGCTTCCAGTGCCAGACGAATTCCATGCGTTGCGCGGGCACGAAGCTGTCGCCGAGCACCATCGGCCAATACTCGGCGGGCGGGATCGGGCGGCGCGAGCAGATCAGCGCAGCCATGAAGCCTTCGCAGAATTCCCACTGGGGAATCTCCTCGTCCTGCTCGCGCATGGCGTCGAGTTCGGCATCGAGCAGGTCGAAGTCCTCGGGGCCCATCGGCGCAGCGTCCGCGCTGGCGGGTGCCGAAGTGGTGGAAGGTGTGGGTGCCGGAGTGCCGGTCGGATCGTCGGGGTGGGTCATCGTACGTCTAGGAGTCAGCCCTCTATGATGCAGCAGGCTCCCGGAGAGAGAACATAACCACGTCCACGATTCCCCGATTTCCGGTCCGCTACATCGCACTCGCCCTGTGCGTGGCGGGCCTCGCCATCTGCATCGGCGCCGTCGTCGCCGTCCCGCAGGCCTGGCTGGCCTGGATCGGCTTCGCCGTCTTCGCCGTGCTCAGCGCGGTCGGCGCGCACGACCTGCAGCAGGCGCCGCACGCCATCCTGCGCAACTACCCCGTCATCGGCCATCTGCGCTTCCTGCTGGAATTCATCCGGCCGGAGATGCGCCAGTACTTCATCGAGAGCGACAGCGAAGCCGCGCCCTTCTCGCGCGCGCAACGCTCGCTGGTCTACCAGCGCGCCAAGGGCGAGCCCGACAACCGGCCCTTCGGCACGCAGCTGGACGTGAGCGCCGCCGGCTACGAGTGGATCAACCACTCGATGCAGCCGACGAAGCTGGTCGACCACGACTTCCGCATCGTGATCGGCGGCGCGCCCAACCCGGCCTCGCCCGCGGGCACGACCTGCACCCAGCCCTATGACGCGAGCGTCTTCAACATCTCGGCGATGAGCTTCGGCGCACTGTCGGCCAACGCCATCCTGGCGCTGAACCAGGGCGCGAAGATGGGCGGCTTCGCGCACGACACCGGCGAAGGCTCGATCTCGCAGCACCACCGCGTGCACGGTGGCGACCTGATCTGGGAAATCGGCTCCGGCTACTTCGGCTGCCGCAACGACGACGGCACCTTCAGCGAAGAGCGCTTCGTCGAGAACGCGCGCGACCCGCAGGTGCGGATGATCGAGATCAAGCTCAGCCAGGGCGCCAAGCCCGGCCACGGCGGCGTGCTGCCGGCGCCGAAGGTCACGGGTGAGATCGCGGCGGCGCGCGGCGTGCCGATCGGGGTGGACTGCATTTCGCCGTCGTCGCACAGCGCCTTCGGCACGCCGGTCGCGATGATGGAATTCGTCGCCCGGCTGCGCGTGCTGTCGGGCGGCAAGCCGGTCGGCTTCAAGTTCTGCCTCGGGCATCCGTGGGAATGGTTCGCGATCGTCAAGGCGATGCAGTCGACCGGCATCACGCCCGACTTCATCGTGGTCGACGGCGCCGAGGGCGGTACCGGCGCGGCGCCGGTGGAGTTCAGCGACCACGTCGGCGCACCGCTGCAGGAAGGCCTGCTGCTGGTGCACAACACGCTGGTCGGCGTCGGCCTGCGCGACCGCATCAAGCTCGGCTGCGCGGGCAAGGTGATCACCGCCTTCGACCTGGCGCGGATGATGGCGCTCGGCGCCGACTGGTGCAACGCCGGGCGCGGCTTCATGATGGCGCTGGGCTGCATCCAGGCGCAGAGCTGCCACACCGGCAACTGCCCGACCGGCGTGGCCACGCAGGACCCGCTTCGCCAGCAGGCGCTGGTGGTGCCGACCAAGGCCGACCGCGTGCGCAACTTCCACCGCAGCACGCTGCACGCGCTGCAGGAGCTGGTGCAGGCCGCGGGGCTCGCGCATCCGCAGCAGATCACCGCGCACCACATCGTGCGGCGCATTTCCGACACCGAGGTGCGGCTGCTGAGCAATCTGGTGATGCAGGTCGCGCCCGGCGCACTGCTCGGTCCGCTGGACGACCAGCACACGGTGTTCCGCAATTACTGGCCGCTGGCGAGCGCGGACAGCTTTCAACCGTTGACGCGGGGAGCGGCACTGGCGGCATGAACCCTTTGCGACGATTCAGCAGCAGCAGCGGCGGCGGCCTCCGGTCGCCGGCAGGCAAGAACCCACGCCACGGTGCCGTCACGGCGGTCGAGCCGGGCGACTACGCCGGATTCCTCGCGGCGATGCTGCCGCAGCAGGCCGGCGCCGTGGAAAGCCATCGCTTCGGCGGCGAGCGCGTCTGGCTGAAGAAGGCCGGCCCGCGGCACGGCAAGCTCGGCTACCACGTGCTCGCCCTGTTGGCGGCGGCCCTGCAACTCGACATGCTCAAGCCGGTGCCCAACCCCGGCGGCGACGCGGCCATCGCGATCGAGGCGCAGCGGCTGCGCGAGCTCGGGGCCGCCGGACTGCGCGTGCCCGCCGTGCTGGCGCAGCAGACGGACGGCCTGCTGATCTCCGACCTCGGCCAGAACGGCCGCCCTGCCGTCGTCCTGCTCGAACGGCTGGAGCAGGCGGCCGTCACCGGCCCGGCGGCACTGATGGCGGCATGGCGAGACGGGCTGGCGGCCATCGCCGCCGTGCATGCGCACGGCCTCTACCTGAGCCAGGCCTTCGTGCGCAACCTGATGCACTGCCCGGACGGCGTGATCGGCTACATCGACTTCGAGGACGATCCCGGCGCAACGCTGAGCCTGGCCGAGTGCCAGACGCGCGACTGGCTCAGCTACCTGCATTCCACGGCGCTGCTGGTGTACGGCGCGGCGCCGCACGCGGCGGGCGCCCATTGGCATGCCGTGCTCGAGGCTGCCGACGCGCCGGTGCGCGAACGTCTCGCGCTGGCGGCGCGCCGCATGCGCTGGCTGCGCCATCTGCCCGCCGGCCGCCGCTGGGGCCGCGATACGCAGCGCGTGCGGGCCGCCGGGCTGCTGCTCGCGCGCTGGTACGGCGCACGCGCGGACTGAGCGCCTAGTACGTCGGCGACACCGCCACGCCCAGCGTGGCGAGCCGCTTGCGCATTGCCAGCACCGCGTGGTCCTTGCTCAGCAGCCGTGCACGGTGCGCCACCGCGAGGTCGATGAAGATCTGGTCGTCCGGGTCCTTGCAGACGAAGGGCGCGCGGGCCGGTTGCGCGTCGATCGACAGAACCTGCGCATCGAAGGCCGCCAGCACGGCCGATGGCTCGCGCACACTCTTCTGCAGGCGTTTCGCGATCAGCGGATAGCCAAGCACGCGCGCGAGTTCGTCGCGCATCGGCCCGGTCGCGATCCAGCGCAGCTCGCCCGCCGCCAGGGCCGCGCGCAGCGGCGCCCAGCAGGGGTCGTCGAACACGAGCAGGTCGAGCGCGATGTTGGTGTCGATGACGATCATGTCGGGCGGCTGCGCAGGCCGTTCACACCTTCTCGCGCGCCGAGCCCGCCACCATGTCGAAACGGAACAGCCGGCATTCGATCGGCCCGTTCCACATCGGCACGCGGCGCGATTCCTTCAGCCGCATCTGCTTGGGCAGCTTGAGGTCGGGCGTCAGCACCCAGGCGGTCCAGCCGGCGTAGTTCTTCTTCCAGTGGCTCGCGAGCTGCGGGAAGAACTCGCCGCCGTCTCCGCTTTCGCTCTGGGCGGACTCACGGGCGCCGAAGCGCGCGGTACCGGCCACGCCACCGACCTCGATGCGCTCGCCGTAAGGCGGATTGAGCACGATGACACCGGACTCGGCCGGCGGCATGCGCTGCAACGCGTCGCCGCCGCGGAACTCGATCTGCGCAGCGACGCCCGCGCGCTCGGCATTGCGCTCGGCGAAGTCGACCATCCGGTGCGACACGTCGGAGCCGAAGATGCGCGGCGCTGAAGCCTCGGAGGCCTCGGAGGTTTCAGGCACGGCTTCGTTCTGCAGCGCCGACCACACGTGCGGCTGGAACGGCAGCAGTTTCTCGAAGCCGAAGCGCCGCAGCGAGCCCGCAGGAATATGCGACGCGATCTGCGCGGCCTCGATGGCGATCGTGCCGCTGCCGCAGCAGGGGTCGTACAGCGGCTGGTCCGCGACTTCGCCGGTTTCCGGGTTCCACCAGCCGCTGGCAGCCAGCATGGCGGCGGCCAGCGTTTCCTTCAGTGGCGCGTCACCCTTGTCCTGTCGCCAGCCGCGCTTGAAGAGCGGCTCGCCGGAGGTGTCGATGTACAGCGTGCAGGTGTCGGTGGTCAGGTGCGCGAAGACGCGGCAATCGGGCCACTGGGTCTCGATGCTCGGCCGGACGCCGCCGGCCTTGGCGCGAAAGCGGTCGGCAATGGCGTCCTTGATGCGCAGCGTCGCGAAGTTCAGGCTCTGCAACGGGCTGTGCTGCGCGGTGGTCTCGATCTTGAAGGTCTGCTTCGGCGTGAACCAGATCTCCCAGGCCACACCGCTCGCGATGGCATACAGGTCGTTCTCGCTGCGGTAGTTCGCGTGCGCCAGCTCGACCAGCACGCGCTGCGCCAGGCGGCTGTGGAGATTGAGCTTCATCGCGTCGCGCCACGAGCCGCGCACGTAGACGCCCCCGCGCGACGCCATCAGGTCGTCGCCGGCGAGGCCGGTCAAGCCATGCACCTCCTGGGCGAGAAAGTCCTCCACGCCGGCGGCGCAGGGCAGGAAAAGATGGAGTTGGTTCATAGGGTCGTGCGCTGAAAACGGCGCTGCCCGATTGTCACCGCATGACAACCGCACGCACGCCACCCGGCGCGGGCGTCATGGCTGCGCCTTATAGTGCGTGCGGACTTACTCCCACCGCACGCATGCCGTCCTCGCCCGCCCCGTCGAAGCGCGCGCCCGCCCAGTTCGCGGTGCAGTGCGAGGTGCTGCGCCTCAGCACCCAGCCGCTCGGCCCGATGCTGGCGGTCCAGTACCTCCTCAACTGCGGTGTCGCGGCGATCTTCGCCTGGCAGTACTCGCTGCCGCGCGCACTGGCCTGGATGCTGCTGATCACGCTGGTGACGGGCATGCGCGGCCTGCTGCCGCAGCGCATGCCGGCGGTCTTCACGCCCGACAGCCTGCGCCAGGCCCAGCGCGAACACACGCTGCGCACCGGCATCTGGGAATTCGCGCACGGCGCGGCCGGCGTGCTGCTGTTCAACCCCGCCGAACCCGTTCAGCAGATGCTGCTCGGACTGATCGTGATGGGCATGACGCTGTCGTCCGCGTTCTCGGTGTCCTTCTACGTGCCGGCGACGCAGCTGGCGATCGCGCTGCTGCTCGTGCCGGTGATCGCGATGGGGCTGATCGCGGGCTCGTCGACCATGATGGCCGTTGCGCTGGTCGGCATCGGCCTGCTCGCCATGGTCTGGAAACTGGTGGCCGACCACGCGCGGCAACTCGAGGAGAACATCGGCCTGCGCCTGAACGAAAGCACGCTGCGCGAGCAGGCGATGGCGGGGCTGCGCGAATCGGAACGCGCCCAGGCCGAACGGCTTCGCTTCTTCTCCGCCGCCAACCACGACCTGCGGCAACCCGTGATGGCGATCGGCCTGCAGTCCGAGGTTCTGCGCGAGCAGTTGCGCGATGGCGCACCGGCACGCCAGGTGCAGGTCACGGTCGACTCGCTCACGCGCGCGCAGCAGGCGCTCGAGGCGCTGACCAATCAGTTGCTCGAGATCGGCCGCATCGAGGCTGCGGCCGACGCCTTCGCCCCGTCCGCCGTAGCCCTGGCGCCGTTGCTGCGCGATCTCGCCCGGCTGGACGACGGCGGCCGGATCCACGTGCGATGCCCGGCCGACGCGGTGGCCTGGACCGACCCGGTGTCGCTGCGGCGCATCCTTGCGAACCTCGTCGACAACGCGATCAAGTTCGCACCGCACGGCCGGGTGCTGCTGGCCTGCCGGCGGCGCCCGGGCGGCTGGCGCGTCGAGGTGCGCGACGGCGGCATCGGCATCGCGCCGGAAGCGCAGGACCGCGTGTTCGGCGACTTCGAACAGGTCGGAAACACCGAGCGCAACCTGCAGCGCGGCCATGGCCTGGGCCTGGCGATCGTGCGCCGGCTCGCGCAGAAGCTCGGGCTGATGCTCACGCTGCGCTCGGTACCCGGCCGCGGCTCGGTGTTCGGCTTCGTGGTTCCCGAGGCGCCGCCAGGCATGGACACGCCGGCGCTGCACGTCGAGCCGCCGCACGCGAGCGACGACATCGACATCGATCGCAGCGGCGACGCCCTGCGACCCGGCCTGGCCGTGCTGGTGATCGAAGACAACGCGGTCGTCGCGGACAGCCTCGCCGCGCTGCTGCGCCTGTGGGGCGCCACGCCGCGCATCTACGAGAGTGCGGCCGAAGCGCTGGCGCTGGCCGACCTGCATGCGGTCGACGTGGCGCTGTGCGACATCCGGCTTCCCGGCGAACTCGACGGCATCGCGCTGGCCGAACGGCTGCAGACGCTCCAGCCCGCGCTCACGATCGCGCTGGTGTCGGCCGACATCGACGGCGCTGCGCGCAAGCTCGCGAAGGCGCATGGCTGGCATTCGCTGCGCAAGCCCGTTCAGCCGGCCGAACTGCGGGCCGTGCTGCAAGCGGCCGACCGGCGCGCGGCCGGCGTTCACTGACGCGCCGACGCGCGGCAGCCGGGCGGAAGAACCTCAGAGCGCCTTGCGAAGGTTCGCCGGCGCGATGCGCAGCGCTTCGCGGTATTTGGCGACCGTGCGGCGCGCGCAGTCGATGCCCTGTTCCTTCAGCATTTCCGAGATCTGGCTGTCCGACAGCGGCTTCTTCACGCTTTCGGAGCTGACGAACTGCTTGATCAGCGCGCGCACCGCCGTGCTCGACGCGTTGCCGCCGGTCTCGGTGCCGAGCGCCGAGCCGAAGAAGTACTTGAGCTCGACCGTGCCGTACGGCGTCGACATGTATTTGGCGGTGGTCACCCGGCTGATGGTCGACTCGTGCAGGCCGAGCTCGTCGGCGATCTCGCGCAGCACCAGCGGGCGCATCGCCAGTTCGCCGTGGATGAAGAAGCTCTTCTGGCGTTCGACGATCGCGTTGGACACGCGCAGGATCGTGTCGAAGCGCTGCTGGATGTTCTTGATGAACCAGCGCGCTTCCTGCAGCCGTTGCGACAGCGCCTGGCTGCCTTCGCCCTTGTGCGACTTGAGCGCACCGGCGTAGATGTCGTGCACGCGCAGGCGCGGCATCACGTCGGGATTGAGCATCACCCTGAACTTGATGTTGGTGCCGCGGCCGGTGCGCGTGACGATCACGTCCGGCACGATCACGTTGCGCTCCACGTCGACGAAGCGCCGGCCCGGCTTGGGCTCGAGCGTGGCGATCAGCTGCAGCGCGCTGCGCACCTCGTCCTCGTTGCTGCGCGTGAGCGTGGCCAGGCGCTTGAAGTCGCGCCGCGCCAGCAGTTCCATCGGCTGCTTGCAGATGGCGATGGCGGTCTTGCGGATCTGGCGCTCTTCGTCGTCGTCCTGCGGAGAAGCCAGCGCCTTGAGCTGGATCGACAGGCATTCGCCGAGGTCGCGCGCCCCGACACCGACCGGCTCCAGGCTCTGCAGCAGGCCGAGCGCGACCTGGAAGTGATGCACCAGGTCGTCGAACTGGTCGTTGTCGTCGCCCGCCAGCCCGGAGGCCAGCGAGGGCAGCGTGTCTTCCAGGTAGCCGTCGTCGTTGAGCGACTCGATCAGGAAGCGCAACGCCGCGCGGTCGTTCTCGCCGAGCCGCAGGCTCAGCGCCTGGCGATGCAGGAAGGACTGCAGCGACTCCTGGCTGCGCGCCAGTTCGGTGGCATCGGCACGCTCGTCGTCGCCCAGGTTGTTGTTGCGCGCGGGTGCGTCGCCGCCCCACTCGCTGTCGTCGGGTGTGAGTTCGACCGTGCCGTCGCCTTCCCAGTCGGGCTGCGCCTCGACCGCGTCGACGGTCGCCGGTTCGGCCTCGGTGGTGGTGGAAGTCTCCGTGGTCGTCGAGGACGAGGTGGACGCCCCGGGGCTGAAATCGTCGTCGCGCGGCGGCGGCGCATCGGCCGTGTCCACGCCGAATTCCTCGCGCGCCGCTTCTTCCGCGGTGCGCTCGAGGAACGGGTTCTCGTCGAGCATCTGCTCGACTTCCTGGCTCAGCTCGAGCGTCGACAACTGCAGCAGCCGGATCGACTGCTGCAACTG
The DNA here is from genome assembly GCF_059415645.1 of Variovorax sp. GW821-FHT10B04. Taxonomy (NCBI): domain Bacteria; kingdom Pseudomonadati; phylum Pseudomonadota; class Betaproteobacteria; order Burkholderiales; family Comamonadaceae; genus Variovorax; species Variovorax sp. GW821-FHT10B04. The sequence continues at coordinate 597,399 of NZ_JBWKNQ010000002.1, read as the reverse complement.
GGGCGTGAGCGCGAGATGCTGCGAAACGCGCAGCGACAAGCCCTGTTTCATGCGGCGTGTGGAACCTGCGTATGTGCCATCACATCCTGAAATGCTCGCCGAGGTACACGCGCCGCACCTCTGCGTTGTCGACGATCTCTGATGGTGTGCCCTTCGCGAGCACGTGCCCGTCGCTGATGATGAATGCGTGGTCGCAAATGCCCAAGGTCTCGCGCACGTTGTGATCGGTGATCAGCACGCCGATTCCGCGCTCCTTGAGGAAGCTGATGATCCGCTGGATCTCGATGACGGCGATCGGGTCGATGCCCGCGAAAGGCTCGTCCAGCAGGATGAAGCGCGGCTGCGTGGCCAGTGCGCGCGCAATCTCGACGCGGCGGCGTTCGCCGCCGGACAGCGCAAGCGCGGGCGAGGCGCGCAGATGGTCCACGCGCAGGTCGTTCAGCAGTTCGCTCAGCCGCTCCTCGATGCGCTGCCGCGACAGCGGCACCGGGCGGCCGGCCGCGTCGGGCTCGGTCTGGAGCTCGAGCACCGCGCGCACGTTTTCCTCGACCGACAGCTTTCGGAAGATCGACGCTTCCTGCGGCAGATAGCTCAGGCCCATGCGTGCCCGACGGTGGATCGGCATGTGCGCGATCGGCTCGCCGTCGATGGTGATGTCGCCTGCATCGGCGCGCACCAGCCCGACGATCATGTAGAAGGACGTGGTCTTGCCGGCGCCGTTCGGGCCGAGCAGCCCGACGACTTCGCCCTTCTGCACGTCGAGCGACACGTCCTTGACCACCTTGCGGCTGCCGTAGCTCTTCTGCAGCCCGCGCACCTCGAGGCGGCTGCCCGGCTCGGTGGCACGGGAAGACGGGAGGGTCGTTGAAGCGGCCGTCACTTGCGTGGTTCCCCGCCACCCAGCGTGGTGGTCGACCGCAGGCCGGTGCCCGGTGCGGGTGTCGGTGTGGCCGCACCGGCCGGCGCCGAGGCGGCCGCCTTCGGCGTGAGGATCGCCCGCACGCGGCTGCCGCGTTCACCGGTCGCGATGCTTGCATCCGGCGGCATCGGCGCACCGTTGACGGTGAAGGTGTCGTTGCTCTGGTCGTAGATGATCAGTGCGCCGGTCGTTTCGTCGTTCGGCGTGGCACCCAGCAGGCGCCGCATCACGGCGCGCCGGATGAACTTGACGTTGTCGGCGCGGCTGTCGTATTCGATGACTTCGGACTCGCCCTCCGTCCACTCGTCGGTACCGGTGTCGCGCTTTTGCTTGTAGTACGCAAGTTTGCCTGGCGCTGCGGTAACGACGCCGTACTGGTAGCCCTCGGGATCCTGCCGGACGTCGATGCGCGCGCCGCGGATGATGATCGTGCCCTTGGTCACGACCACGTTGCCGGTGAACACGCTGGTCTGCTTGAGGTCGTCGTAGCGCAACGCATCGGCCTCGATGTTCATCGGTTTGGCCCGATCGGCCTTCTCGGCCTGGGCCGCCGGCCACAGCGCGGCCAAGGCGAGCACGCACAGGGCAGCGCGGACGACGGGGATGAAGGAGGAGAAGGTTCTGTTCATAAAGGCACGAAACTTGCTGAACGATTGTATGCGTCTGTGAAAAGTCCCCCGAAGACGCGCAAGTGAAAAAGCCCGCCGAGGCGGGCTTCAGCAGCGTGTGCCCGGCCGATGCCGGCGAGGAACTTCAGCCCTTGCGCGCTTCGCCGACGAGGTACTCGCAGACCTGGAGCGCCTTCTCGAGGCTGCCGGCGGTGTCGCCGTCTACATACCAGCGGCCGGCCACGCCGAGCGCGGGCACGCCGGCCACCTGGTAATCGGCCGTGACCTGCGTCGCTCGCTTGGCCTTGCCGACAACGGTAAAGGATTTGAACAAATCGCCGAACTTCTTGGCATCCAGTCCCGGCTGCTTCGCGGCCCAGGCCAGGATCGCGTCGTCGCCGAACAGGCGCTGCCGCTCGCCGTGGATTGCCTGGAAGATCTTCAGCTGGAACTCGTCGACCTTGCCCATCGCCTCGAGCGTGTAGTACAGGCGCTGCTTGACTTCCGTGTCGTTGCCGACGAAGGGCACCGGGATGCGCTTGAAGGACACATGCGGCGGCAGCGTCTTGATCCAGGGTTCGAGGCGGGGCTCGAACGCTGCGCAATGCGGGCAGTTGTACGAGAAGAATTCGACCACTTCGACCTTGTCGGCGGGCGACTCGACGGGGGCGCGCTTGCCCAACACGATGTAGTCGGTGCCGGCCTTGGGCGCAGCGCCCTGGGCGTTCACCCGGGAGGCGAATGGAAGCAACCCGAGGGAGGCTGCGGTCAGCGAAAAATCACGGCGTTTCATTGAAAAGTTTCTCCTGTGGCCTGAAAGAGCCGCCAAACGGGCGCGGAGTTCCCGCGGCCGAACGGCGGACTCAGCGCTGGACGCGCACCAGCGCGGCTTCGAGCCCGCCGCTGTCGAGTCGATCCTTGAGCCGGTCGGCGTCGTCCTTCTTGTTGAACGGGCCGGCGCGCACGCGGTAGACCGTCCGGCCCGCCTGTTCACGCTCGGTGACACGCGCCTCGACACCCATCAGGGTGAGCTTGGCGCGTTGCGCCTCGGCATCTTCGGTGGTGCGGAACGCCCCCGCCTGCACGAAGTACATGAAGGGTTCGGCGGCGCTCGCGCCACCGCTGTCCGGGGTGCCCGCGGTGCCCGAAGCACGCGCGCGGGCCAGATCGCCGAGCGGATCGGCCGACGGGCGGCCGCCGTTGTTGACTTCCACCGGTCGGCTGGTGCGCGGCACGATCGACGGAATCGGCGCCCCGGTGAGCTGCTGGTTCGGCAATGCCGTGACGCTCTGCGGCGGCGGCGCCTGTGGCAACTGCTGCGATGACGACACCTGCGGCTGCTGCTGCATCGATGGCGGCTGCACCGGTGGCTGCTGCGTCTGCGCCTGGACTGGCGGCTGGGCCGTCACCGGTGCCGGGCTGCGCGGCTGGGCCGGCTTGCCCGACAGCGGACCGTTCGGGTCCCAGTCGCGGTTCTTGCGCGCCTCGGCCTCGTCCTGCTCGGCACCGCCGCGCTGGGTCTTGGTCATGAACGGTATCGGCACCTTGGTCACGTAGACCGCGATGCCCAGCGCCACGCCCAGGCCGAAGACGATGCCGATGATCAGGCCGATGACGGTGTTGCCGCGTTGTCGTTGTTTCATGGTGGAGAGGAGGGAATCACATCTTGCGCGGCGCACTCACGCCGAGGACCGCGAGGCCATTGTGCAGCACCTGCGCGGTCGCAGCGACCAGCGCCAGCCGCGCCAGCCTGACCGGTTCCTCGTCGACCAGGATGCGCTCGGCATCGTAGTAGCTGTGGTAGCTGGCGGCGAGTTCCCGCAGGTAGAAAGTGACGTCGTGCGGCGCGAAATCCTTGGCCGCGCCGGTCAGCATCTCGGGGTACTTGGCCAGCAGCAGCATCAGCGCCTGGGCGGCCGGACTTTGCAACGCCGACAGGTCGACGCCGCCGAGCGTGGCGACATCGCCACCCCAGGCCGCCAGCACCGAGCAGATGCGCGCATGCGCGTACTGCACGTAATAGACGGGGTTGTCGTTGTTCTTGGCAACGGCCAGGTCGACGTCGAAGGTGTATTCGGTGTCCGGCTTGCGGCTGAGCAGGAAGAAGCGCACCGCGTCGGTGCTGGTCCATTCGATCAGGTCGCGCAGCGTGACGTAGCTGCCGGCGCGCTTGCTGATCTTGACCTCTTCGCCGCCCTTCATCACGCGCACCATCGTGTGCAGCACGTAGTCGGGGTAGCCGGCCGGAATGCCGACGCCGGCCGCCTGCAGGCCGGCGCGCACGCGCGCGATCGTCCCGTGGTGGTCGGTGCCCTGGATGTTGACGACCTTGTGGAAGCCGCGCTCCCACTTGGCGATGTGATACGCCACGTCGGGCACGAAGTACGTGTACGTGCCGTCCTTCTTCCGCATCACGCGGTCCTTGTCGTCGCCGTAGTCGGTCGAACGCAGCCACAGCGCGTCGTCCTGCTCGTAGGTCTTGCCGGCGTCGATCAGCTTCTGCACCGTCGCCGCGACGCGGCCGCTGGTGTAGAGACTGGACTCCAGGTAATAGTTGTCGAACTTCACCTGGAAGGCCTTCAGGTCGAGGTCCTGTTCGCGGCGCAGGTAGGCCACGGCGAACTGGCGGATCGAGTCGATGTCGTCGATGTCGCCGCTCGCGGTGTAGGCGCGGTCGTCGGCGCTCACGGTCTTCTTCGCCTTGAAGTCTTCCGCGATGTCGGCGATGTAGTCGCCGTTGTAGGCCGCTGCCTTCTCGCCGCTCGGCCACTCGGCGTCGCCGGGCTTGAAGCCCTGGAGCCGCAGCTGCGTGCTGTTGGCCAGCGTCTGGATCTGGACGCCCGCGTCGTTGTAATAGAACTCGCGGTAGACGTCGGCGCCCTGCGTGTCGAGCAGGTTGCAGATAGCGTCGCCCAGCGCAGCCTGCCGTCCGTGGCCGACGTGCAGCGGGCCGGTCGGATTGGCCGAGACGAACTCGACCAGCACGCGTGCGCCGGTGGCCGGCTGCTTGCCGAAGCGGTCGCCCGCCGCCAGAACCTCGCGCACCACCTGCTGCTTGGCGGCGGTCTTGAGGCGGATGTTCAGGAAGCCGGGGCCGGCGATCTCGATCGCCTCGACCCACTCGGCAAAGGCCGGCGTGGCGCGCAATGCAGCGCTGAGATCCTCCGCCAGATCGCGCGGCTTGCGGCCGAGCGGCTTGGCGAGTTGCATGGCCACGGTGCTCGCGAAATCGCCATGCGCCGCCACCTTGGGGGATTCGAACACGGCTTTGACGCCGGCACCGGGGGAAAAGGAATCGAGCGTGCGCGCGAAGGCCGCGAGCAGCTCCTGTTTGACCAATAGCATCGAGGGATTTTACCGGGGCATGCCCGACCACCCTCGATATTGGTCATCCGGTATCGCGGCTGAGCCGTTAGCCACAGCAGCCCGACCGGCTTTCTTCAACCTTCACTCCAAGGACACCGACCCATGAAAAAGCTTCTCACCCTGGCCGCGCTCGGCCTGAGCCTCTCGTTCGGTGCCGCGCACGCGCAGGACAAGGCGCCGACCGCCCAGCAGACCAAGATGGCGACCTGCAACAAGGACGCCACCGGCAAGAAGGGCGACGAACGCAAGGCATTCATGAAGACCTGCCTGTCGGCCAAGCCGACGGTGGTCACGCAGCAGGACAAGATGAAGAGCTGCAACGCCGATCCGAAGGCGAAGGCGCTCAAGGGCGACGAACGCAAGGCGTTCATGAAGACCTGCTTGAGTAAAGGTTAACCCCCCAGGCTTCGCGCACTTCGTGTCGCTTCGCCAACCCCCTTCCGGGGGCAACACCAGCGGCCCGGCAAAGCCGGTTCCGCGGTGAAGCTTGGCTCTCCCCCAGGCTTGCTCGCTTCGCGTAGCACCGCCAACCCCCTTCCGGGGGCAACACCAGCGGCCCGGCAAAGCCGGTTCCGCGGTGTTCCTGGAAGGGGATGAGACGGGCGGGATGCGGGCGGGGGCTACTTGCCGAAGCCGCGGGCGAGGAAGACGGCGACGAGCGGGATCACGGCGATCAGGTGGGCCTGGACCATCACCAGCTTGCGGGTCTTCTTGATGTCGGCTTCGGCGGGCAGCGTGCCGCTGTTGCGCAGCGTCTTGCGCCAGCGCATGTAGGTCAGCGTGGGAAAGATCGAGATCACGCCGATCACGATGAAGAGCGTGAGCTTCACGTGCAGCAGCGGGTTGGTCCAGTACCAGGCCGTGCCCTTCACGCCCCAGACGGTGCGGGCGATGCCGGTGGCCAGCACCATGATGGCGGCGATGCCGTAGACCAGGTCGACCTTGGCGAGCCGCTCGACCACCGCGGCATTGAGCCACTGCACGCGGCACAGCGCGGCCTCGCTGGAGATGAAGACGACCATCGTGAGGATGGCCAGCAGGTGCAGGTAGGCAAGGATCGCTTCGAGGGTCATCGCGGAGGTTCCTGGAATATCGTGGGCGCCTTCATTGTGCCGGCCCAGAAGTCGGGACGGGCGTACTCCGCCTTCAGAAAATCGACCCACAGCCGCACCCGCAGCGGCAGGTGCTTGCGCTGCGGGAACACGGCGTAGATGCCGTTCGGCGCAGCGGCATAGTCGTCCAGCACCGGCACCAGCAGGCCGGCCTCGATCTCGGCCTCGACCTCCCAGGTGCTGCGCCAGGCGATGCCGTGTCCGGCCAGGCACCAGTCGTGCAGCACCTGGCCGTCGCTGCAGTCGAGCGGCCCGTCCGGCTTCAGGTGCACCACCTCGCGTTCGCCGCCTTCCTCCGCGGCCGGCATCCGGAACGCCCAGCCACGCGTCTGCGACGCATCGCTCGACAGCGTGAGGCAGTCGTAGCGCGCCAGGTCGGACGGATGCCGGGGCGTGCCATGGCGCCGCAGGAAGCCGGGCGTTGCCACGCAGCGGCGCCGGTTGTCGGCCAGGCGCAGGCTCACCAGCGATGAGTCCGGCAAGTCGCCGACACGCACCGCGCAGTCAAAGCTCTCGCCCGCCACGTCGACCACGCGGTCGCTCAGGTTCAGCGAGATCGTCACCTCGGGATGCATCGCGTGGAAGCGCGGCACCAGCGGCGCCACGTGGCGCCGACCGAAGCCGGCCGGCGCCGTCACGCGCAGATGGCCGCTGGCCTTGACGCCGCCCGCACTCACGCTCGCCTCGGCATTCGCGAACTCCACCAGCAGGCGCTGGCAGTCCTCCAGGAAGGCGCTGCCCTCGTGCGTGAGCGTGATGCGCCGCGTGGTGCGCAGCAGCAGCTTGACGCCGAGCCGCTCTTCCAGCGCGTCGATGCGCCGGCCCATGATCGCCGGCGCCACGCCCTCGGCCTTCGCCGCGGCCGTGAGGCTGCCGCGCGTGGCGATCGACACGAAGGATTCGAGCTGGGTGAGGCGGTCCATGGCGATGGATTATCCGGAGCGCTGTGGCTGCAAGCCGACAGGCTCCCGGGTTAACCCTTGGATTTTCGGCAGCGTGTTCGATATTTCGATACAATTTAGTTTCGAAACTAATCCGTTCACTAATTCTCATGTCCGAGCCTCTTGCCAGTCCGCCGCCGGGCCGTCCGCGCGATGCCGCACTCGATGCCAACATTCTTCGCGCCGCGATGGAGCTGCTCGGCGAATCCGGCATCCACGCGGTCACTATGGACGCCGTGGCCCAGCGCGCAGGTGCCGGCAAGGCGTCGCTCTACCGGCGCTGGAAGTCGAAGGACGAACTGCTGGCCGATGCGCTCACGCTGCACTCGCCGATCGACGTGGAAGTCGACACCGGCACGTTGCGCGACGACCTGATCAAGATCTACGAGCACTACTACGGCATCGGCAACCACGTGATGCAGGTGGCCGTGCAGGAGATGCTGGGCAATGTGCGCCAGCACATGGCCTGGACCGAGAAGGTCGCGCCCGAGCGGCTGACCGCGCGGCGCGCCAAGGTGCGCGCACTGGTCGAACGCGCCGTGGCGCGCAGCGAGATCGGCGTGCCCGACGACATGGACCTGCTGCTCGACCTGGTGCCGGCCATGATCCTGTACCGCTACAACACGCGCAGTCAGAAAGTCACGCGCACCTCGATCGCCCGTTTCGTCGACGGGCTGGTGATGCCGCTGGCGCGCAAGGCAACCAGGGCGCCGCAGCCATGAGCACGACACCGGACAGCGACGCACGCATCGCCGAAGACCCGGCCGGCGAGCTCGACGAGCGCGTCCCCGAGAACATCGCCGAACCGCCGGCACCGGCCGCCCCGCTACCTGCGCCGCCCTATGTGTTGAGCGAAGGCCTGGCCATGGGCGCGGTGTCGCTGCTGCTGGCCATCACGCAAGGGCTGGGCGTGAACCTGGTCAATTCGAATCTGACCGGCGTGCAGGGTGCGCTGGGCGCAACCGCCACCGAAGCCAGTTGGCTCACCACCGCCTACTACGCGACCAACATCTCGGCCTCGCTGCTGCTGACCAAGGTGCGCTATCAATACGGCCTGCGCCGCTTTGCCGACGTCGTCATTCCGGTCTACCTGCTGATGGCGATGGCGCACTTGTTCGCGCAGCACCTGGGCTCGGCCGTGCTGGTGCGCGCAGCACTGGGGCTGGTCGCCGCGCCGCTCAGCAGCCTGACCTTCCTCTACATGATCCAGGCTTTCCCGCCGCCCAAGGCCTTCGTCGGCGTCGTGCTCGGGTTCGGGGTGCTGCAGCTCGGGGCGCCGATGTCACGCATCATTTCCGAGGACCTGTTGCAGCTGGGCCAGTGGCAAGGCCTGAACATGGTCGACACGGCACTCGCCATCCTGTGCGTCGCGGCGATCAACGTGGTGCGCATCCGGCCGATGCCCACGCAGCAGATGTTCGTGAAAGGCGACGGCTTCGTCTTCGCGCTGTACGCGCTGGCGCTGGCGCTGCTGTGCGTGGTGCTGACGCAGGGGCGGCTCCATTGGTGGACCGACACGCCCTGGCTCGGCATGTGCCTGGCCGGTGCGGTGCTGTGCTTCGGCATCTACGTCGCGATCGAACTGCAGCGCGAGAAGCCGATGATCGACCTGCGCTGGCTGATGACCCCGTTCATGCTGCGCTTCATCGGCGCCACGCTGCTGTTTCGCGTGGTGCTGTCGGAGCAGACCATCGGCGCGGTCGGGCTCATGAACACGCTCGGCTTCACCAACGACCAGATGCACCTGCTGTTCGTCTGGGTGACGATCGGCACGGCCCTCGGCTTTCTTGCCGCGCTGCTGGTGTTGCCGTCCGGCAAATTCGCCCTGTTGGGCGACACCGCCCTGGTGCTGATCATGGTGGCGGCCTGGATGGACGGCAATTCGACCGTGCTCACGCGGCCGCACGATCTCTATGTCTCGCAAACGCTGCTGGCCGTCGCGACCTCGATGTTCCTCGCGTCCGCGGTGGTGCAGGGCTTCGGCCATGTGATCGCCGGCGGCATGAAGAACCTGATCAGCTTCGTCGCGGTCTTCAGCGGCGGACAGGCGCTGGCCGGGCTCATCGGCCAGGCCTGGCTGGCCACGCTGGTGATCGACCGCCAGCGCTTGCACTACGGGCAACTGGTGGAGCATCTGCAGCTGTCCGACCCGCAGGTCGTGCAGCGCCTGACCCAGCTGGGCGGTGCCTATGCATCGACGCTGAACGACTCCGCCGCCCGCACCGGCCAGGCGCTGACGCTGCTGAGCCAGCAGGTCACGCAGCAGTCCTACGTGATGGCCTACAACGACCTGTTCCACACCGTGGCGCTGGTCTCGACCCTCGGTTTCCTCGTTTTCGCGGGCGTCAAGACGCACCGCTGGCACCGCGCGCGGCGCGCAGCGCCAGCCACCTCCGCAACACCCGCCGCTTCTTCCTGATCGCTTTCCTCTCATGTCAACACTCAGCAAAACCCTTCGTTCGCGCGGCACCTGGATCGTGCTGATCGCCACCCTGCTCTGCGTGGGCCTGGTGCTGTACGCCTGGCGCCTGCCGCCCTTCCAGACCAGCACCGAAACCACCGAGAACGCCTTCGTGCGCGGCATGGTGACCATCGTCGCGCCCAAGGTCGACGGCTACGTGGCCGAGGTCGAAGTGCAGGACTACATGGCAGTCAAGGCCGGCCAGGTGCTGGTGAAGCTGGACGACCGCATCTATCGCCAGAAGCTCGAACAGGCGCGCAGCGCGCTCGCCGCGCAAGAGGCCAACCTGGCGAACACGGCGCAGACACGGCTGGCGCGCGAAGCCGCCATCGGCAGCACGCAGGCGCAGATCGCGAGCGCGCAGGCGCAGTTGCTGAACGCACGTGCCCAGCTGTCGCGAGCCCAGGCCGACATGCGGCGCGCCACGCCGCTCGCGCAGGACGGCTCCCTGTCGCAGCGCGAGCGCGACCAGACCGAGGCCGCGCTGCACCAGGCCGAAGCCACCGTGAAGCAGGCCGAGGCCACGTCGCAGCAGACGCAGGCCGGGCACGCCGTCGCCACGCAGGACCTGCGCACCGTGATCGTCAACCGCGGTGCGGTCGAGGCATCCGTCGAATCGGCCCGCGCGGCGGTCAAGCTCGCCGAGATCGACCTCGAGAACACGCAGATCCGCGCGCCGCGCGACGGCCACGTCGGCGAGGTCGGCGTCAAGCTGGGCCAGTACGTGACGCCCGGCACGCAACTGATGGCCGTCGTGCCTTCGCAGATCTGGGTGGTGGCGAACTTCAAGGAAGCGCAGACCGCGCGCATGGCGCCCGGCCAGCCCGCGCATTTCCACGTCGATGCGCTGGCCGATGCACGGCTCACCGGTCACGTCGAACGCATCTCGCCGGCCACCGGCTCGGAGTTCAGCGTGATCAAGCAGGACAACGCCACCGGCAACTTCACCAAGATCCCGCAGCGCCTGTCGGTGCGCATCGCGGTCGACCCGGACCAGGCGATCGCGATGCGCCTGCGGCCCGGCATGTCGGTGGTGGTGGGCGTCGACACGCGCAGCGGCGCGGAAGGCCAGCCATGAAGACCGCCACACGCCGTCCCTCGACGCGGGGGACGCAAGGGACGCTGCGTCCCGGTGCGACGCTCAAGCTCGCGCTCGGCGGCGTGGCGATGGCGCTGTTGCAGGCATGCAGCAGCACGCCGCCGACCGCGGCCACGCTGGACGCGCCCATCCCCGCCGTGTGGCAGGGCCAGCGCGACGCCGCCGGCGGCGCGCCGTTGCAGACCGGCTGGTGGCGCGACTTCGGCGATCCGGTGCTCGACGGGCTGGTCGCGCAGGCGCTGGCGCACAACACCGACCTGCGCGCCGCCGCGGCCCGCGTTGCCGAAGCCCGTGCGCTCGGCGACGTGCAGCGTGCCGCGGACTCGCCGACGCTCAACCTCGGCACGAGCGGCAGCCGCGGCCAGCAGGTCAGTGCCGCGACCGGCAAGCCCTACCTTTCGAACGATGGCGTGGCGCAGTTCCAGGCGTCCTATGAAGTCGACCTCTGGGGCCACGTCGACGCACTGAACCGGGCCGCCAGCGCCCAGCTCACCGCGAGCGAAGCGGCACGCGACAGTGCCGCGCTCAGCGTGGCCGCGACCACCGCCGCCGGCTACGTCAACCTGCGCGCGCTCGATGCGCGGCTCGACGTGGCGCAACGCACGCTGGCCGCACGCGATTCGGCGCTCAAGCTGGCGCGCTCGCGGCAGGAACGCGGCTACACCTCCGCGCTCGAGACGCAGCAGAGCGAGGCCGAGTACCGCGCCACCGCGGCGGTGATCCCCCAGTTGCAGCTCGCGATCCGCCGGCAGGAGCATGCGATCAGCCTGCTGACCGGCGCCGCGCCCGGCACGGTGCCGCGCGGCGTCGCGCTGACCGCGCTGCGGCTTGCGCCGCTGCCGGCTCCCGGCCTGCCGTCGGACCTGCTGCGCCGGCGCCCCGACATCGCCGGCGCCGAGGCGCAGCTCGTCGCAAGCGATGCGCAGCTCGCTGCAGCCCGCGCGCAGCTGCTGCCGTCGCTGCGGCTGTCCGCGTCGCTCGGCAGCATCAGCTCGACCGCCCTCACCGGCGATCCGTTCAAGCTCTGGAGCATCGGTGGCAGCGTGCTCGCGCCGCTGTTCGACGGCGGCCGGCTGCGTGCGCAGGTCAGGGCGTCGGACGCGCGGCGCGAGCAGGCGCTCGCCGCTTACGAGAAGGCGGTGCTCACCGCATTCGGCGAAGTCGAAGACCAACTGGCCGGCATCGACGAACTCGCCCGCCAGAGCGTGGAGGTCGAAGCCCAGCGCAGCGCGCTGCAGGAGACATTGCGCGTTGCGAGCAACCGCTACCGCGAAGGCTATGCATCGCATCTCGACGAACTCGACGCACAGCGCAACCTGTTCAGCGCCGAGCAGACCGCACTCCAGTTGCGCGCCGACCAGCTCGCGGCACGCATCAACCTGGACCGTGCCTTGGGTGGCGGCTGGCAGCCCGCGGAACCGGAGAAGGCCGAAAAGGCGGCCAGCGCACGCTAGGCCGCGTGCGTCGGTCCCACGGCGGTGATCTGCTCGGCCTTGAAGCGGTCGATCTCCGCATCGCTGTAGCCGACCTCGCGCAACAACGCCTCGCCGTGCTCGCCGAGCGTTGGCGGCTGATGGCGGATGCCGGGGCGCTCGCCGCCGATCGTGAGCGGCAGCAGCGGCACCTTCGACATGCTGCCGTCGTTCATGCGCACCGGCGCCAGGCCGCCGGTCGCGTTCAGGTGCGGGTCGTCGAACAGCTCCTGCGGCTTGGTGATCGGCGCGAAAGGCAGCTCGTTGCGCTCGAACACGTCGCTGAGTTCGGCCGCGCTGCGTTCGGCCAGATGCGAGCGCAGGATCGGGATCATCCATTCGCGCGCCAGCACGCGGTCGTTGTTGGTCTTCAGGCGCGGATCGGCCAGCATGTCCTCCAGGCCGAAGGCGGTGCAGAAGATCTTCCATTGCTTGTCGCTGACCGCGGCCAGGAAGATCTGCTCGCCGTCCTTCACGGTGAACACGTCGTAAACGGCCCATGCCGAGATGCGGCTGGGCATCGGGTCGGCGGCGCGGCCGGTGGCGGCGAACTGCATCATGTGCTGCGCGACCAGCAGCACGTTGTTCTCGAACAGCGCGGTCTGCACCTCGCTGCCCTCGCCGGTGAGGTCGCGCTGACGCAGCGCCGCCATCGCGCCGATCGCGCCGAACATGCCGCCCATGATGTCGTTGACGCTGGTGCCCGCGCGCAGCGGGTCGCCGGCGCGGCCGGTCATGTAGGCCAGGCCGCCCATCATCTGCACCACCTCGTCGAGCGCGGTGCGGTGGTCGTAGGGGCCGGGCAGGAAGCCCTTGTGGCTCACGTAGATCAGCCGCGGGTTGAGCTTCTTCAGCGTCTCGTAGTCGAGCCCGAGCTTCTTCATGGTGCCGGGCTTGAAGTTCTCGCTGACGATGTCGGCGGTGGCGATCAGCCGCAGCGCGGCCTCCACGCCCTCCGGCTTCTTGAGGTCGAGCGCGATGCTCTTCTTGTTGCGGTTGAAGGTCGGGAAGAAGCCGGAACCGGAACCGAGCAGCCGGCGCGTGTTGTCGCCTTCGATCGGTTCGACCTTGATCACTTCGGCGCCCAGGTCGGCGAGCAGCAGGCCGCAGGTCGGCCCCATGACCATGTGGGTGAACTCGACGACGCGGATGCCGGCATACGGGAGCGGCCTGGATTCAGACATTCTTGTTTTCCTCGGTGACTGGTGTCGCATGGAAGCCCTTGGGCAGGCCGGCTTCGGGCGTCATGCCGTACACCGGTTCGCCCGGAAGACCGGCCATCAGCGGCACGCGGGCCGCCATCAGCCGGTCGATGTCGATGCCGGTGCGCACGCCCATGGCCTCGAACATGAAGACCAGGTCTTCGGTGACGACGTTACCCGATGCGCCCGGCGCATACGGGCAGCCGCCCAGGCCGCCGAGCGACGCGTCGAAGGTGCGCACGCCCTCTTCGTAGGCCGCCAGGCAGTTGGCGAGGCCGAGGCCGCGCGTGTTGTGCATGTGGGCGGCGCCCGCACGCTCGCCGATCTCGGCGCGCAGCCGGCGGAACAGCCGCCGCACCTGCGCCGGATTGGCATAGCCCACGGTGTCGGACAGGCCCGCCTCGTCGGCACCGGCTTCGATGCACTGGGCCGCGAGCCGGATCACCTCGTCCTCGGGCACGGCACCCTGCAGCGTGCAGCCGAAGGCGGTAGACAGGCCGGCCTCGAAGCCGACGTGCGGCGCCAGCTCGCGCCGCAGGGCCGCGATGGCGCGCACTTCCTCGACCATTTCTTCGCGCGTCTTGCGCACATTGGCCAGCGAATGGGCAGCGCTGGCGGACACCGGCACGGTGAGCTTGTGCACGCCGGCCGCGATGGCGGCCTCGGCGCCGCGGCGGTTCGGCACCAGCGCCATCACCACGAGGCCGGGCAGCGTGACCGCATGCCGCACCACCTCGGCCGCATCGGCCATCTGCGGCAGCAGGCGCGCCGGCACGAACGACGCGACCTCGATCTCGCGCACGCCGGCGGCGTGGAGCGCGTCGATCCAGCGCAGCTTGTCGGCGGTGGGCATGGTCGCCTTGACGGACTGCAGACCGTCGCGCGGGCCGACCTCGCTGATGAGCACATCGGTCATGGAAAGGGAGTTTGCCACGATATTCCTACTTACAGAACGATATTCTTTCCAATAGAATCATCCTTGGCTCGGCCGATTTTGTCAACCGCCCCTCCAGGAGAACCGCGATGCCCCGCAAAGCCCAGACCGAATCCATTGCCGACGCCGATGCCGCTCCCGGCGGCGCCGCCGCGGTCGACCGCGCCATCTCGCTGCTGGGCGCGTTCCAGCCGGGCGACAAGGCACTGAGTCTGGCCGTGCTGGCCGACCGCACCCGGCTGTACAAGAGCACGGTGCTGCGGTTGCTGGCGTCGCTGGAGCACGGGCACCTGATCCAGAAACTGGAAGACGGGCGCTACGCCCTGGGCGCCGAGGTGGCCCGGCTGCACGGCATCTATGCGGCGTCCTTCTCGCTCGAGCACGTGGTGCTGCCGGTCCTGCAGACGCTGGTCGGCGACACCGGCGAGAGTGCGGCATATCACGTGCCGCAGGGAAATGCGCGGCTGTGCCTGTACCGCGTCGACTCGCCGCAGCCGATCCGCGACCACATCCGCGCCGGCGACCTGCTGCCGGTAGGCCGCGGATCGGGCGGCCGGGTGCTGGCCGCCTTCTCCGGCGCAGCCGAGTCGGACGCGGAGGAACGCATCCTGAACGAGCGGATCCGCGCGCAGGGCTACTACGCCGCCAGCGGCGATCGCCTGCCTGGCGTGGCCGGCATTTCCGCACCGGTGTTTCGCGCGAGCGGCGCGCTGGCCGGCGCGGTCACGCTCACCATGCCGGCCAGCCGCTACACCGACGCCCATATTCCCGCGGTGCTGCGCGCGGCGCAGCAGCTAGCCGGCCGGGTGGGTTGAGCGCCCCCGCCAAGGGAAAACCCTAGGCGGTCTTGCCTTTGCTTTTGTCTCGGCTGCATAATTTACAGAACGATGTTCTATCTTACGGAACGCCGAATCAGAGACAAAACCCAGGAGTCCGCATGCGCTCACCCTTTTCCCCCACCCCGACCGGTCTTTCACTGAAACGCCGCCAGCTGCTGGCACTCGGTGCCGCGGCCCCTTTCATGGCACGCGAGGCACTGGCCCAGCCCGGAACCTGGCCGACCCGGCCCGTGAGGATCGTCGTGCCGTTCTCGGCGGGTGGCGCTGCGGACACGTCGGCCAGGGCCGTCGGCCAGCGCGTGAGCGACATCCTGGGCCAGCCCCTGACCATCGACAACCGCACGGGCGGCAACGCCGTGGTCGCGGCCAACGCCGTGCTCGGCTCGCCGAAGGACGGCTACACCTTCATCTGGGACGCCGCCAACCAGCTGACCAATCCCGTGCTGGTGAAGGACCTGCAGATCGACTACCGCGCGGCCTTCGTGCCGGTGACGATGGCGGTCCGCGCACCGCAGGCGCTGGTCGTGCGGCATGACTTCCCCGCGCAGACCTTCGACGAGTTCCTCGCCATCGCGCGCAGCAAGCCCGGCACGGTGTCCTGCGGCACGCCGCCCTCCGGCGCCATGGGCCACCTGGCCGTCGCCCTGCTGCAGCAGCGGGCCGACATCAAGCTGCTGCACACGCCCTATCGCGGCGGTGCCGACGCCGCGCGCGACGTGATGGGCGGCCAGATCGATTCGGCGCTGATCACCACCTCGACCGCGCGCGGCACGCTGGCCAGCGGCAAGACGCGGATGCTGGCGGTCACCAGCGCGGCCCGCGTGCAGGCCTATCCGGACGTGCCGACCATCGCCGAGCGCGGCTTCCCCGGCTACGACATGGACGACTGGTTCGGCCTGTTCGCCGCCGCAGGCACGCCCGAGGCGCCGATCAAGCGGCTCGAGGCCGCCGTGTCCCAGGCCGCGCGTGACCCGGCGCTGGCAGCGGCGCTCGCACCGCAAGGCTTCGTGCTGGTCGCGAGCAGCTCGCAGCAGTTCGCAAGCTGGATGAACAGCCAGCGCGAGCTGCTGCAGAAGCTCATCCGCGACGCCCAGATCACCATCGGCTGAATCCCGCTTCTCCCTCCACGCCACCCCCGATGACGACTCCCAACGACTCCCTGCCGACCCACCACCGCCAGATCGTCTACGCGCAGCGCCCCCACGGCACGCCGACGCTGGACTGCTTCCGCCTCGCCACCGTGCCGCTGCTGCCGCCCGCGGAGGGCCAGGTGCTGGTACGCAACGACGTGCTGTCGGTCGACCCGTACATCCGCATGCGGATGGAAGAGAAGGATTCGTACGCGCCGGTGATGGCCATCGGCGACCTCTTCGTCGGCCGCACGATCGGCCAGGTGGTGCAGAGCCGCGCGGACGGCTTCGCGCCGGGCGACTGGGTGGTGGGCCGGCTGGGCTGGCAGGACTACAGCCTGGCCGCGCCTTCGGACCTGCAGAAAATCGACCTGGCCGCCGCGCCCGCCACGGCCTACCTGGGTGCGCTCGGATCGACCGGCATCACGGCCTGGGTCGGCCTGATGGAATTCGGGCGTCCGAAAGCCGGCGAGACGGTGCTGGTGTCGGCCGCCTCGGGTGCGGTCGGCAGCGTGGTGGGGCAGCTCGCCAAGCTGCAGGGCTGCCGCACGGTCGGCATCGCGGGCGGTGCGGCCAAGTGCGCGCTGGTGCGCGACGCGTACGGCTTCGACGACTGCGTCGACTACAAGTCGGCCGACTTCGCCGCCGCGCTCGCGCAGGCGGTGCCGAAGGGCGTGGACGTCTACTTCGACAACGTCGGCGGCCCGATCCTGGACACCGTGCTGCCGCTGCTGAACAACTTCTCGCGCATCCCCGTGTGCGGCCTGGTGTCCCAGTACAACGCGACCGAACCCTACGGCGTGAAGAACCTGCGCGAGATCTTCAACCGGCGCGTGACGATGCGCGGCTTCGTGCTGTCCGACCATCGGAACCTCTGGCCCGACGCCACGCGTGCGCTGGCCGAGGCCTATGCGGCCGGCCGCCTGCATTACCGCGAAACCATTGCCGAAGGCCTCGAGAACGCGCCCCAGGCCTTCATCGACATGCTGGCCGGCGCCAACGTGGGCAAGCAACTCGTTCGCCTGCGCGCGGCCAGCTAGCCACCGACCTTTTCCAAGAACACGCCATGCATCACGCACGCTCCCATGTCGCCGGCCAGTGGTACGAAAGTGCCGGCATCACCCGCCGCCCGATCCTCGACCCGGCCACCGGACAGGCCATCGGCGAGGTCGACCTGATCGACGCCGCCGGACTCGACGCGGCGCTGGCCTCGGCCGCACGCGGCTTCGAACTCTGGCGCCGCAAGACGGGCTACGAGCGCGCCGCGCTGATGCGCGAGGCGGTCGCGATCCTGCGTTCGCGCAAGGACGAGATCGCCCGGCTCATGACGCTCGAGCAGGGCAAGCCGCTGGCCGACGCAGCCGGCGAGATCGCGACGTCGGCAGACAACATCGAATGGATGGCCGAGGAAGCCACGCGCGCCTATGGCCGGCTGCTCGTGCCGCGCACGCCGGGCGTCTCGCAGGCCGTGCGGCGCGAGCCCATCGGTCCGGTGGCGGCTTTCTGCCCGTGGAACTTCCCCGCGCTGACGCCGGCGCGAAAGATCGCGGGTGCGCTCGCGGCGGGCTGTTCGCTGATCCTCAAGCCGTCGGAAGAAACGCCGCTGACCGCCGCCGAAGTCGTGCGCGCCTTCATCGACGCAGGCCTGCCGGCGCACGTGCTGAACCTCGTCTATGGCGCGCCACGCCAGGTCTCCGAACACCTGATCGGCTCCGAGGTGATCCGCAAGATCTCCTTCACCGGATCCACCGCGGTGGGCAAGCAGCTGCTCGGCCTCGCCGCGCAGGGCGTGAAGCGCGCCACGATGGAACTGGGCGGGCATGCGCCGGTGCTGGTGTTCGACGACATCGACCCGGTCCAGGCCGCGAAGCAGGCCGTCGCCGCCAAGTTCCGCAACGCCGGCCAGGTCTGCACCAGCCCGACGCGCTTCTATGTGCAGCAAGGCATCTATGCGGAGTTCGTCGACGCCTTCGCCGAAGCGGCCGGTGCATTGCGCGTGGGCGGCGGTCTTGCGGCCGGTACGCAGATGGGGCCGCTCGCCAACGAACGCCGGGTCGAGGCGATGACCGCCCTCGTTCGTGACACCCGCGCCGAAGGTGCACGCCTCGTCTGCGGCGGCGAGCGCCCGGCCGGCCCGGGCTACTTCTTTCCGCCCACGGTGTTTGCGGACGTCCAGGACAGCGCGCGCATCATGAACGAGGAACCCTTCGGCCCGATCGTGCCCATCGCCTCCTTCGCGACCACCGAAGAGGCGCTGCAGCGCGCGAACCGGCTGCCCTACGGCCTCGCGGCCTATGCGATGACCCGCTCGCTGAGCCGTGCCGCGGCCGCCAGCGACGGGCTCGAGGCCGGCATGGTCTGCATCAACCACTTCACGGTGTCGACGCCCTCTTCGCCGTTCGGCGGCGTGAAGGACAGCGGCTATGGTTCCGAAGGCGGCGTGGAAGGACTCGACGCCTACCTGGTGACGAAGTCGGTCACGCAGCGCACGACCGGCGCGGATCTCGCGCCATGAGCGTCCTCCAGTTCCTGACCACCGTGCATTTCGGGCACGGGCTGCGGCGCGAGTTGCCGAAGCTGCTGGCGCAAAGCGGCGTCAAGCGGCCGCTGTTCGTCTCCGACAAGGGCGTGATCCGCGCGGGCGTGTTCCGCCAGGCGATCGACGCCATGCCGGGCGCCGACACCCTGCCGGTGTTCGACGACACGCCGGTCAATCCGACCGAGGCCGCCGCGGCGGCGGGCGCCAGGCTCTACCGGGACGAAGGCTGCGACGGCGTGGTCGGCATCGGCGGCGGTGCGGCGCTCGACCTGGCCAAGGCCATCGCGGTGCTCGCGACGCATGCGCCGCCGCTGTGGAACTACTGCAACCGGCACGCCAATCCGCTGTCGATCGACCGCGCTCCGCCGGTCGTTCTGCTGCCCACCACCGCGGGCACCGGCAGCGAGGTCGGCCGCTCGGCCGTCATCGTGTTCGACAACGGCGTCAAGGCCGGCGTGCGCTGCCCCGACCTGGTGACCGCCGCCATCTGCGATCCGGAGCTCACCTTCGGCCTGCCGCCGTCCATCACCGCATCGACCGGCATGGACGCGCTCGCGCACTGCATCGAGACCTACTGCTCGCCGACCATCAACCCGCCGGCCGACGCGATATCGCTCGACGGGATGCAACGCATCTTCGGCAGCCTGGAGCGCGCGGTCGCCAACGGCAGCGATGCCGACGCGCGCTTCGACATGATGATGGGCTCGCTCGAAGGCGCGATCAGTTTCCAGAAGGGCATGGGTGCCGTGCACGCGCTGTCGCACCCGATCGGCGCGCGCGGCTTCCACCATGGCACGCTCAACGCCATCCTGCTGCCGCATGTTCTGGCCTGCAACCGGGACTGGCTAGGCGCCAAGTGGGACACCATCCGGCGCCAGGCGGGCTGGGCCGAAGGCACGGACCCGGCGGCCGCGATCGCGGCACTGAACGGCCGCATCGGGCTCCCGCCGCGGCTGCGCGACATCGGCGTGGCCGAGGCCGATCTCGCAGCGGTGGCACGCGAGGCGCTGGACGACAACGCGCACAAGACCAACCCGCGCCCGCTCACGGAAAGCGACTACTTTCAGCTGCTGAATGCAGCCTATTGAAGCCGTCGAAGCCCAGATTACCCACAGATAAGTTTCGAATCAATCACGCACGGCGGGCTTAATCCGAGGGGAAGAGTCCTCTACAGTTCGGGAATGCGGTGCCTCGCGCGCCGCGCCCCCCCACTGTTTCAAGAGGCTCACATGTCCGCACGCACCACGATCCACGGCCTGCAGGTCGCCAACGAACTCCACCGCTTCATCGAAGACAAGGTGCTGCCGGCCACCGGCGTCGACAGCGCCGTGTTCTGGAAGGGCTTCGACGCCATCGTGAGCGAGCTGGCGCCGAAGAACGTCGCCCTGCTGGCCGAGCGCGACCGCATCCAGACCGAGATGGACGCCTGGCACAAGGCCAACCCGGGCCCGATCGGCGACATGCCGGCCTACCGCGCCTTCCTGGAGAAGATCGGCTACCTGCTGCCGCAGCCGAAGGACGTGCAGACCACGACATCGAACGTCGACGCCGAGCTCGCGCTGCAGGCCGGTCCGCAGCTCGTGGTGCCGATCCTGAATGCGCGCTATGCGCTGAACGCGGCCAACGCGCGCTGGGGCTCGCTGTACGACGCGCTGTACGGCACCGACGCGATTCCCGAGACCGACGGCGCCGAAAAAGGCAAGGGCTACAACCCTGTGCGCGGCGCCAAGGTCATCGCCTTCGCACGCGACGTGCTCGACCAGGCCGCACCGCTGGTCAACGGTTCGCACAAGGACGCGACCGGCTACAGCGTGAAGGACGGCCAGCTGGTCATTGCGCTGCACAGCAGCAGCACGTCGCTGCAGGACCCGGCCGCCTTCGTCGGCTACCAGGGCGACGCCGCGGCGCCGTCGTCGGTGCTGCTCAAGCACAACGGCATCCACCTCGACATCCAGATCGATCGTTCGACTGCCATCGGCAAGACGGACGCCGCCGGTGTCAGCGACGTGGTGCTCGAAGCCGCGCTGTCGACCATCCTCGACCTGGAAGACTCGGTGGCGGTGGTCGATGCGGCCGACAAGGTCACGGCCTATTCGAACTGGCTCGGCATCGTGCAGGGCACGCTGACCGAGGAAGTCGCCAAGGGCGGCAAGACCTTCACGCGCGGCCTGAACCCCGACCGCGAATACACCGGCGCCGACGGCAAGCCCGTGAAGCTGCACGGCCGCTCGCTCATGTTCCTGCGCAACGTGGGCCACCTGATGACCAATCCGGCCATCCTGTATGCGGGCGGCAAGGAAATTCCGGAAGGCATCCTGGACGCCGTGGTGACCACCACCATCGCCACCATCGACCTGAAGCGCAAGGGCAACTCGCGCGCCGGCAGCATCTACATCGTGAAGCCGAAGATGCACGGCCCGGCCGAGGTCGCCTTCGCGAGCGAGCTGTTCGGCCGCGTCGAACAGCTGCTCGGCCTGCCGGCCAACACCGTGAAGCTCGGCATCATGGACGAGGAACGCCGCACCAGCGTGAACCTGAAGGCCTGCATCGCCGAGGCGGCCGCACGCGTGGCCTTCATCAACACCGGCTTCCTGGACCGCACCGGCGACGAGATGCACACCGCCATGCACGCCGGCGCCATGCTGCGCAAGGGCGACATCAAGGGCACGAAGTGGATCGCCGCCTACGAGAAGAACAACGTGCTGGTCGGCCTGTCGTGCGGCCTGCGCGGCAAGGCGCAGATCGGCAAGGGCATGTGGGCCATGCCGGACCTGATGGCCGACATGCTCAAGCAGAAGATCGCGCACCCGAAGGCAGGCGCCAACACCGCCTGGGTGCCCTCGCCCACCGCGGCCACGCTGCATGCGCTGCACTACCACCAGGTCGACGTGGCCGGCGTGCAGAAGGAGCTCGAGAAGATCGACGCCAACGCCGAGCGCGACAACATCCTGAACGACCTGCTGCAGGTGCCGGTGGCGCCGAACCCGGTGTGGACCGATGCCGAGAAGCAGCAGGAACTCGACAACAACGTGCAGGGCATCCTCGGCTACGTGGTGCGCTGGATCGACCAGGGCGTGGGCTGCTCCAAGGTGCCCGACATCCACAACGTCGGCCTGATGGAAGACCGCGCGACGCTGCGCATCTCGAGCCAGCACATCGCCAACTGGCTGCTGCACGGCATCGTGACGAAGGACGCCGTCAATGCGACCTTCGAGCGCATGGCGGCGGTGGTCGACAAGCAGAACGCGGGCGACGCGCTGTACCTGCCGATGGCCGGCCACTTCACCACGTCGGCCGCCTACCAGGCCGCGCAGGACCTGGTGTTCAAGGGCCTGGAACAGCCGAGCGGCTACACCGAACCGCTGCTGCATGCATGGCGCCTGAAGGTGAAGGGCGAGGCCTGAAACAACAGGAGGTGACGGCGCGCTGTCCTGCGCGCCGCACGCGGGCGCTTGCGATGCGCGGCGCCCGGCTCCTACAACGTGCAAGGTCGCGTGCCGACCTCGTCCGCACGCACTGCTCTTAGCTTGGGAACCAGTCGGCCACATTCACAGGTCGACGTGGTTTCACCCAACTCAAGGAGCCTCTCATGAAGCACAGCACGCGACTTCTCGCCATCCTCGCCCTCGGCACGGCCAGCGCTGCATTCGCGCAAGGCAATCCGCCGACCACCGCGGTGCCGAACCCGGCGACGGCTGCAGGACAGCAGAATCCGGTCGGCGGACCGATGGGCACGACCGGCACCCAGGTGGCTGAACCGGCCGCACCCGGCGCCGCAGTGAACGCCACGCCGCCAGCCCCGACGATGCGCCCCGCACCGCCGGTGCGCCCGATGCGCGCCGACCGCAATTGAGCGGCATTCGCTGATCCAACGCCCGACGCGATGCCGGGATGGGCGCAGGTCCATCCCGGCATCGTGCGTGTCGCGCACCGAACACGCCGCTCATTGCCTTTCAATTCCTGCAACGGCCCGTTGCACGCCTTCGCGAGGTCCTCATGACACACCCATCCTCCCTTCGGCACGGCGCGATGCGCGCCACGTTCGTCCTCGGTCTTGCCTTGCTCGGCACGGCAGGCACGGCGGCATCGGCTGCTGCAGCGTCACCGGCGCGCAATGAAGCCTCGGTGGCAGCGTCCGCCGACGTCCAGATGCTGGTGCGCAGCGCCGTTCACTCGGGCGACAACAAGGGCCAGCCTTTCGCGATCGTCGACAAGAAGAATGCGCGGCTCTTCATCTTTCGCGGCGACGGCACCTTGAGCGGCACGACGCCCGTGCTGCTCGGTGCGGCACGGGGCGATGACTCGGTGCCCGGCATCGGTGAGCGGCCGATGGCGCAGATCAAGCCGTCCGAGCGCACCACGCCGGCCGGCCGCTTCATCTCGGAGCCGGGGCGCAACATGCAGGGCGAGGACATCGTCTGGGTCGACTACGACGCCGCGGTGTCGATGCATCGCGTGCGCACGAGCAACAAGTCGGAACGCCGCGCGCAACGACTGGCCACGCCGACCATCGCCGACAACCGCATCTCCTATGGCTGCATCAACGTGCCGGCCGCGTTCTATGACGCGCACGTGAAGCCGGCTCTCGGCAACACGCGTGGCGTGATCTACGTGCTGCCCGAAACGCAGCCGCTGGCGCAGCGCTTCAGCTTCCTCGGAGGCAGCGCCGCGGCCGACTGAAGCCCACCGCGGTCCGGTCTCGTGACACCGGAGCGAAGGCAATTGAACGACGCATGAATCCGCCACGCGCCCCGGCGCGTATCCATTGCAGGCGCCCAGGCGCTTCCGCATGGCTGGCGGTTCACCAGCGTCGTCACATCACCTTCACATCCAGTCACAGGAGTCATCCATGAAGAAACTCATCACGGCCGTCGGCGTCTCGATCCTTCTCAGCGCCTGCGCAGGCGGCATGGGCATGAAGGACGGCGGCATGTCCAGCATGTCCGGCAACAGCATGTCGGGCGGCATGTCGAACCCGATGGTCGGCGGTGCAGCGATGTACCCGACCAAGGACATCGTCGACAACGCAGTCAACTCCAAGGATCACACCACGCTGGTCGCCGCCGTGAAGGCCGCGGGCCTGGTCGATACGCTGAAGAGCCCTGGCCCGTTCACCGTGTTCGCGCCGACCAACGATGCCTTCGCGGCGCTGCCGGCCGGCACGGTCGACACCCTGCTCAAGCCGGAAAACAAGCCCACGCTGACCAAGGTCCTGACCTATCACGTGGTGCCGGGCAAGCTCGATGCCGCAGCGCTGATGGCGATGATCACGGCGGGTGGCGGCAAGGCGATGCTGAAGACCGCCAGCGGCGGCACGCTGACGGCGACGGCCAGCGGTGGCAAGGTCTACGTGACCGACGCCAAGGGCGGTACGGCCATGGTGACCATCGCCAACGTCTACCAGTCGAACGGCGTGATCCACGTCGTCAACAAGGTGCTGCTGCCGGGCTGATCGCCGACTCGCGCGGGCTGCATGAGAATGCAGCCATGCCCGCGATCCGCCCACCCATCACCGCCGTTGCCGAACCGGCAGCGGCGGTGAACGTCGATGCCACACACTGCCCGATCTGCGGCACCGCCAACGTGTGTGCGATGGAAATCGAACGCGAGACCGGACTGGCGCAGCCGCCCTGCTGGTGCATGAGCGCGACCTTCACCGAGTCGCTGCGCGCGCAGGTGCCCGAGCCCTTGCGTGGCCGCGCCTGCATCTGTGCACGCTGCGCCGCCGCGGCGGCAGTTCACCCCACGCCCGGCGCTTAACCCACCACCGGTTCCTGCTGGTTCTGCAGGCCGCCATCCTGGCTCTGCGTCTGACTTTGGGTCTGCGCCTGCGACGGCGATGCCGGCGGCGTCGGTGCCTCGACTGCGGCAGTTGGTGTCGCAGCCGGATCCTCGCCTTGCGACATGCCGTCCTGCTGCGCCGCCACCGCCGCATCGCTCTGGTCGTGCCGCTGCTGGGTGATCACCTGATGGATGAACTGCAGCTTGCCGACCGCCGTGCGCGGCAGCACGAAGGGGTAGTAATCGGGCTGGCCCATGCTGCGCGACAGCTCGTTGAGAACGTTGGTCAGCCGCACCCAGCCGTTCAGGAAATCAAGAAACTTCGCCGCATCGGGATGTTCCGGCTGCCAGAGATCGGTGGGCTCGAAGAGGTCGCTGGCCAGTTCGACGTTCTGTGCGTCCACACCGAAGCTCATCGCCGTATCGGCGGTATCGGCCATGTGCAGGTAATGCGCCCAGGTCTCCGCCCAGTCCTCCCAGGGATGCGAGCTGGCATAGCTGGTGACGAAACGATTGGCCCAGTCCGGCGGAGGTCCGTTCTCGTAATGGGTGCGCAGTGCCGTCGCGTAGTCGGCCCGCTCGTCGCCGAACAGCTCGCGAAAGTCGTCGATCCAGGGCGTGGGGAAGACCAGCAGATCCCAGTAGTAGTGACCGATCTCGTGGCGGAAATGGCCGACCAGCGTGCGGTAGGGCTCGCGCATCTCCGCACGGATGCGCTCGCGCACGGCGTCTTCGGCCTCTTCGGCATTGAGCGTGATCACGCCCTGCTCGTGGCCCGTGAGCACATGCGGGCCACCGGGCAGGTTGCTCAGGAAATCGAAGGCGAGCCCGTGCACCGGATCGGTCAGCCGCGTGACGACCGGCAGGCCGAGCGCCAGGAGCTGCGAGATCAACCGGCGCTTGCCCTGCTCAAGCTTGCGCCAGAGGATGCCGTTGCTCTCGATCGACAGGTCGGGAATGGTGCGCGTGACGCTGCACGACAGGCAGTAGCCGGGCGACAGGCCATCGCAATGGTGGCTGGCCGGGTCGTCGCCATGGCGCGGCGCCGGCACCATCCAGTTGCAGCCGGCCGCGGTGAGGAAGTTGGCGCAACGGCGCCAGGCCTTGCCGCCCGTGTCGCCGAACACGGTGAAGGTGTCGGGCTCCGCACCGTCGTGCCCGGCCGGTGCCAGCGGCACGACGCCCAGGCTGTCGATCACATAGCCCAGCGGCGTGCTGCAGGCCAGGCACTGGCTGTTGCCGAGGAACACGGGCCGTCCGCATTGGCATTGGTAGGCGCGGCTGATGGTCGGAGCGCGCAGGTCGGCCGCGAGAGACTGGCCCTGGTCCCCGGGGGCGTTGTCCGCCGTGGCCTGAGCGACTGGCACGGCGTTGTCGGTGAGGGTGGAATCCATGGTGTGTTCGTTGTTCTCGGGTGGCAATCAGGAAAGCCCCGGCTCGTGCCCGGGTGGATCTGCGGAATTTGCGGAATTTGCGAGAAGGGCCGTCGGGCCGATCGTGACAGCCGGAGGATTCTCCCGGCCGCTATTTGCGACGCCGGGCGACAAAAGCCCGATATCCTTGTAGGACGGGCCGACGAGACCGGCCATACCGAATTCCAGCGCTCCCCACGCGCCCGTGCCATCCATGACAACACCACCCCCGCAGACCCTCGCGAGCCGCTATGGCGAGCGCTACCGCTGGCTTCTGCTCCTGTCCGTGATGGTCGGCACGATGGCGTCGATCATGTCCTCGACCATCGTCAACGTCGCGATTCCCGGCATGAGCCATCACTTCTCGCTGGGCCAGGAACGCGCGCAGTGGGTCAGTTCGGGCTTCATGGTCGCGATGACGGTCTCGATGCTGACCACGCCCTGGCTGCTCGGGCGCTTCGGCTACCGGCGCACCTACGTGGGAACGATGCTGATGTTGCTCGCCGGCGGCATCTCGGGCGGCATGGCCAACGATTTCGCGCTGGTGCTCGCCGCGCGCGTGGCCGAAGGGCTGGCTGCAGGCGTCGTGCAGCCCATCCCCGCCATCATCATCCTGCGCGCCTTCGCGCCGCACGAACAAGGGCGCGCCAGCGGCATCTTCGGCATGGGCGTGGTGCTGGCGCCGGCCATCGGGCCGAGCATCGGCGGCGTGCTGGTCGACCTGTTCGGCTGGCGCTCGATCTTCTTCATGGTCGTGCCCTTCTGCCTGGCCTCGATCTGGCTGGCCTACCGCTATGTGCCCGTCACCGCACCCGGCGGCGTGGTCGCGGAGCGCGGCAAGGGACTCGACTGGCGCGGCCTGCTGATCGGCACGGTCGGCACGCTGTGCCTGCTCAACGGCCTGGTCGAACTGCGCAGCGACGCACCCATGCAGGCCCTGCTGCTGCTCGCCGGTGCCGCGGCGTCGCTCGGCCTCTTCATCTGGTGGCAGAAGCGCCTGGCGGCGCATGGCGGCTCGCCGCTGATGCACATGGGCCTGTTCGGCCACCGGCAGTTCAGCATGGGCAGCGCGGTCGCCTTCATCTACGGCACGGCGCTGTTCGGCTCGAC
This sequence comes from Variovorax sp. GW821-FHT10B04, assembly GCF_059415645.1. Taxonomy (NCBI): domain Bacteria; kingdom Pseudomonadati; phylum Pseudomonadota; class Betaproteobacteria; order Burkholderiales; family Comamonadaceae; genus Variovorax; species Variovorax sp. GW821-FHT10B04. Next base: position 570,474 of record NZ_JBWKNQ010000002.1, on the reverse strand, counting down.
CTATCTGCTGCCGGTGTACATGCAGGTTGCGCTGCACCTGTCGGCCTCGCACGTCGGCACCATCATGCTGCCGGCGGGCATCGTGCTGGCGGTGGCGATCGCAGGCGTGGGCCGGCTGGCGGACCGCCAGCCGACGCGCGTGCTGGTGAGCATCGGCCTGGCGTTGCTCGCGCTGTCGTTCGCGCTGATGCCGGTGCTCGGCATGGGCAGCTCGCTGTGGCTGCTGGTCGCCTTCGCGATCATCGGGCGCATCGGGTTGGGCTTCATCCTGCCGTCGCTGAACCTCGGGTCGATGCGGCCACTGCCCAAGCCGCTGATTCCTCAGGGCGCCAGCGCCATCAGCTTCCTGCGCATGCTGGGCGGTGCCACCGGCGTGAGCCTGTGCGCCATCGTGCTCGAATGGCGGCTCGCGGCGCACGGCGATTCGCTCGCGCAGGCGGCCACCAGCCCGGCGCGGCTGGCCGCGTTCAACGACGTCTTCCTGATGCTCGCGGCGCTGTGTGCGCTGGCCATCCTCGCGGCCTGGCAACTGCGCGAACCCACGTCGACCGCATCCACCACACCGACCGAGAAAAGGACCTGACCGCATGTGCCAGCTGCTCGGCATGAACTGCAACACGCCCACCGACGTGACCTTCAGCTTCACCGGCTTCGCGCAACGCGGCGGCCGCACCGATCACCACGCCGACGGCTGGGGCATCGCCTTCTTCGAGGACCGCGGCCTGCGCCACTTCGTCGACCATCTGCCGGCCTGCGATTCGCCGGTGGCCGAGCTGATCCGGCGCTACCCGATCAAGAGCCGCAACGTCATCTCGCACATCCGCAAGGCGACGCAGGGTGCCGTCAACCTGCAGAACTGCCACCCGTTCGTGCGCGAGCTGTGGGGCCGTTACTGGGTGTTCGCGCACAACGGCGACCTGAAGGATTTCCGGCCGCGGTTGCACGGCAGTTTTCATCCGGTCGGCAGCACCGACAGCGAACACGCGTTCTGCTGGCTGATGCAGGAGCTGGCCAAGTCGCATGCCGACGTGCCCAGCGTGGCCGAACTCACGCTCACGCTGCGTGAGCTCGCGCCGCGCGCCGCGAAGCACGGCACCTTCAACTTCATGCTGTCGAACGGGCAGGCGCTCTGGGCGCATGCATCGACCAACCTCTGGTACGTCGAACGCCAGCATCCCTTTGCCGCCGCCCATCTGGCCGACGAGGACCTGCACATCGACTTCGCCCAGCACACCACGCCGGCCGACCGGGTGGCGATGATCGTCACGGCGCCATTGACGACCGACGAACACTGGACGGCCTTCGCGCCCGGCGAGCTGGCGGTGTTCGTGGACGGCAGCCGCGCAGGCTGATTTCACGCGGACCGCGGCGGGCCACGCGCGGGCCGGCACGCAGTCGCCCACCGTCGCGACACGGCAGAAGTCGCAGAAAAACAACGAATGACCCGCGACGCGAGCGCGTCAGCGATTGGATACGATCTGCCACAAAGATAATAACGCTTCTCATTTGCACAACCCTCGTACAACAGGGAACCGTTATGCCCACCATCCAATTCCCGGTACGCGCCGTCGCCCTCGCCTCGGTGTTCGCTCTTCACTCGCTGGCGGCCATCGCCCAGACCAGCACCGCCAGCGGCACGCTGTCCACCGTCACCGTCGAAGCCAGCGCCGACGCTTCGGCCGAAGGGCTGACCAAGCCCTACGCCGGCGGCCAGGTGGCACGCGGCGGCCGCGTGGGCATCCTGGGCAACCAGGACAACATGAGTTCGGCATTCAGCGTGACCAGCTTCACCAACGAGCTGATCCAGAACCAGCAGGCGCGCAGCGTCGGCGACGTGCTCCAGAACGATCCGTCGGTGCGCGTGGCACGCGGCTTCGGCAACTTCCAGGAGTCGTACTTCATCCGTGGCTTCCTGCTGGGCTCCGACAACATCGCCTACAACGGCCTCTACAGCCTGCTGCCGCGCCAGTACATCTCGTCGGAACTGTTCGAACGCGTTGAAGTGCTGCACGGCGCGAGCGCGTTCCTGACCGGCGCCACGCCCGGCGGCGACGGCATCGGCGGCACGGTCAACCTGCTGCCCAAGCGCGCCGGCAGCGAGCCGATCTCGCAAGTCACGGTCGGCACGGCCAGCGGCTCACAGTTCTACACGGCAGTCGACCTGGCGCGCCGCTTCGGTCCGGACGATAGCGTGGGCGTGCGCATCAACGCGGCCCATCGCAGCGGCGGTACTTCCGTCGACAACGAGGACGTGAAGCTCGACGTCGCTTCGGTCGGCCTCGACTGGCGCAGCCGCAACGCACGCCTGTCGGCCGACATCGGCCACCAGGAACATCGCCTGAAGCAGACGCGCACCAATGTCGGCGTGGACGGCCTCACGGCGATTCCCTCGGCACCCGACGATGCGTCGACCAACTGGGCGCAGCCGGGCAGCTACTCCAACGAACGCGACACCTTCGGCACGGTGCGCGGCGAATACGACATCACCGACGACGTGACCGCCTGGTTCGCCGCCGGCGCCCGCCGTGGCGATGAAGCGAACTCCCTGGCCAACCTGGCCCTCAGCAACGCCAGCACCGGCGCCGGCACGACCTACCGCTTCGACAACACGGCGATCGAGAACGTCAAGACCGGCGAATTCGGCATCCGCGGCAAGCTCGCGACCGGCCCGGTCAAGCACACGCTGGTGGCGTCGTATTCGTACTTCGGCTCGGAACGCAAGAACGCCTACAAGTTCGACTTCCTCACCACGCAGGCGACCAATCTCTACAACCCGGTGCTGACGACCGTCCCGGCGTTCAGCTCGCTTGCCTTCGGCGGCAACGACCTCGCTGCGCCGGCGCTCACCGCCAAGAAGCGCCTGTCGAGCTACGCGGTCGGCGACACGCTCGGCTTCCTGGACGAGACGGTGCTCGTCACGCTGGGCGCGCGCCACCAGCAGCTTCAGATCGACGGCTATGCCTACGACACCGGCGCCCAGACCAGCGCCTACGACAAGAGCCGCACCAGCCCGGCGGCCGGCATCGTCTTCAAGGCGACCAAGGAATTGTCGGCCTACGCGAACTACGTCGAGAGCCTGTCGCCGGGCGACACCGCACCCGCGCTCTCGGGCACCACACCGGTTGCCAACAAGGGCGAGATCCTCGCTCCGTACGTCGCGAAGCAGAAGGAAGTCGGCCTGAAGTACGACGGTGGCCGCCTGGGCGCCAGCGCCGCGCTGTTCTCGGTGGACAAGCCGCGTGCCTTCTTCGACCCGGTCACGACCTACTACAGCGCGACGGGCAAGGACCGCCACCAGGGCCTCGAACTCAACGTGTTCGGCGAGCCGCTGAAGGGCCTGCGCCTGCTGGGCGGCCTGACCTTCCTGGACGCGAAGCAGAAGTCCACGGGCAGCAGCACGACCGACGGCAAGAAGGTCATCGGCGTGCCCGACGCGCAAGGCAGCTTCGGCGTCGAATGGGACGTGACGGGCGTTCGCGGCCTGTCGCTGGACGCACGTGTGACGGCCACCGGCAGCAGCTATGCCGATGCGGCCAACACGCTCAAGGTTGCAGGCTGGACGCGGCTCGACATCGGCGCACGCTACGTGACGGAAATCGGCGGCAAGCTGGTGACCTTCCGTGGCCGCGTCGACAACGTGGCCGACCGCAGCTACTGGGCATCGGTCGGCGGCTACCCCAACGCCGGCTACCTGGTGCTGGGCAACCCGCGCACCTTCAGCCTGACCGCCTCGGTCGACTTCTGATCGCCTGACCGCTCTCCGCGACGCCGGCCGGCATCGTGCCGGCCGCTGCTAGAAAGCCCCCAAAGCCGCGCTCAGCGCGGCTTTTTCAATTCCGCTTCGAGCGCATCGATGAACATCGCCGGCACGTCGAAGCCGGTCTGCTCGGTGATTTCCTGGAAGCAGGTCGGGCTGGTCACGTTGATCTCGGTCACCGAGTCGCCGATCACGTCGAGCCCGATCAGCAGCAGGCCGCGCGGTGCGAGCTTGCGGCCCACCGTCTCGGCGATCTCGCGGTTGCGTGCCGTGAGCGGCTGCGCCACGCCCTTGCCGCCGGCGGCCAGGTTGCCACGCACTTCGGTGCCCTGCGGGATGCGCGCCAGCACGAAGGGCGCCGGCTCGCCCGCGATGATCAGGATGCGCTTGTCGCCTTCGGTGATCTGCGGCACGAAGCGCTGGACCATGATGGTCTCGGCGCCGTTCTTGTTGAGCGTCTCGACGATCGAGCCGAGGTTGAGCGCGTCCTGCCGGACACGGAAGATGCCCATGCCGCCCATGCCGTCGAGCGGCTTCAGGATGATGTCGCCGTGTTCCGCATGGAAGGACTTGACCGCCTCCGCGCTGCGCGTGACCAGCGTGGGCGTGGTGAATTGCGGGAACTCCATGATCGCGAGCTTCTCGGGATGGTCGCGCAGCGCCGACGGCTTGTTCACGACCCGCGCGCCCTCGCGCTCGGCCTGGCCCAGCAGGTGCGTCGCGTAGATGTACTCGGCGTCGAAAGGCGGGTCCTTGCGCATCAGCACGCCGCCGAAGTCCTTCAGCGCCTTGTTCTCGACGATGTCCACGCGGTACCAGTCCTTCGGGTCGCCGGTCAGCGTGATCTGCTGCACGGTGGCGGTCACGAGGCCGCCCGACACCCATTGCAGGTCCTGCGGCAGGCAGGCCGCGATGCGATGGCCGCGGCGCTGGGCCTCGCGCATCATCGAGAAGGTGGTGTCCTTGTAGATCTTGAACTGGTCGAGCGGATCGACGACGAAGAGGATGTTCATCACGGCTGTGGCTTTCCGGCTGTCGGGTTGGGGGCGGTGTCCGCTGCGGCTGGCGTATGGGCAACTGGCGCAACGGCGGCCTTCTGGTCGCGCTTGATCTTGCAGGCAGGCGCGATGTCCTTGCCGGCGGAGGCCTTTCGGCCGGCCTGCTGGATGGCCAGCGCGACCGCGCCGGCCACCACGCCCCAGAAGGCGGAGCCGATGCCGGCCAGGGTCACGCCCGAGAGCGTGACGAGGAAGGTGATGAGCGCGGCTTCGCGGTGCGGCTCGTCGCGCACGGCGGCCGCGATGCCGCCGCCGATGGTGCCGAGCAGCGCCAGCCCGGCGATCGCCGCGACCAGTTCCTTCGGAAAGGCGGTGAGCAGGCCGGTGACGGCGGCACCGAACAGCCCGATCAGCACGTAGAGCGCGCCGCAACTCACGGCCGCGGTGTAGCGCCGCTTCGGGTCTTCGTGCGCCTCGCGGCCCATGCAGATGGCCGCCGTGATGGCGCTGAGATTGAGCGCATAGCCGCCGAAGGGCGCGAGCACCAGCGTCGCCAGGCCGGTCAGCGTGATGAGCCGGGAGATCGGCAGGTCGTAGCCCGACGCGCGGATCACGGCGACGCCCGGCAGGTTCTGAGAAGCCATCGTCACCACGAACAACGGCAGCGCCAGGCTCACGGCCGCCTGCCAGGTGAAGACCGGCATCGTGAACACCGGCATCGCGAGGTCGAAATGCACCGCGCCCCAGGCCAGTTGACCGCGCGCCGCCACATAGGCGATGGCCACGGCCAGCGTCAGCGGCACCGCGTAGCGCGGCAGCAGGCGCTTGGCGACGAGGTAGGTGCCGAGCATCAGCAGCACCAGCGGCAACGCCGTCTGCGCCGCCAGGAAGGCCTGCAGGCCGAAGCGCGCGAGCACGCCGGCCAGCAGCGCGGAGGCGATCGCCATCGGAATGCGGTTCATCACGCGCTCGAACCAGCCGGTGGCACCGGCCAGGGTGATCAGCACGGCGCAGACGATGAAGGCGCCGACCGCCTCGCCCATGCCGTGACCGGCACCGGCCACCGCCAGCACCGCCGCGCCGGGCGTGCTCCAGGCGATCATCACGGGCTTGCGCAGCCAGAGCGAGGGCAACGCCGACGCCAGCCCCATGCCGAGGCCAAGCGCCCACATCCACGAAGAGATCATGGCGGGCGTGGCACCGAAGGATTGCGCGGCCTGGAACACGATGGCCACCGAACTCGTGAAGCCCACCAGCACCGCGACGAAGCCCGCAGTGAAGGCCGAAAGGCTCAGATCCTTGAAAAAACGCATCCGGCGATTGTGCCGGGATCGCCCCGCGCGGCACGGGCGGCGAGGAAGCCTACATCGTCACGTAGCGCCCGGGCTTGTGGTTCACCGCGAGGAACACGCTCATCACCACCGCCGCCAGCACCGAATACAGCACCCGTCCCGGCGCGATGATGAAGAAGGCCAGCGCGACGATGCTGCAGTCGATGCACATCTGCACCTTGCCGGCGCGCCAGCCGTGCTTCTCCTGCATGTAGAGCGACACGATCGTCGCGCCGCCCAGGCTGCCGCGATGCCGCGCCAGGAACAGGCAGCCCGCGCCCATCAGCAGGCCGCCCAGCACCGCGGCGTAGGCCGGATGCAGGCGGTCGATCGCGAACAGCGAGGGCGACCACTCCGTCATGGCCGACAGCAGCGTGATCGCGATGAAGGTCTTGAAGGTGAATTCGCGCCCCATGCGCACCCAGGCGAAACCGTAGAACGGCAGGTTGATCAGGAAGAACAGCTTGCCGAAGCTCACGCCCGTCAGGTAATGCAGCAGGAAGGCCACGCCCGCCGCGCCGCCGGTCAGCAGGCCGACCTGGTTGAACAGGATCAGCGCGAGCGACACGAACAGCGTGCCGGCAAAGATCGCCTGGGCGTCCTCGAATCGGCTGTGGCGCAGGGTCGGCATGGCGGCGGTGGCGTTGGGGGTCATGGGCGGAAACGGGGCAAGGCAGGATACGCTGAGCCTCAAGCACAAAGCTTGCCGCCTCTCGACGCAGCCGGGGCTGCGCGCCCGTGCGCGCGATGGCAACATGGCGCCATGAACCCGCGCTGGCCCGACCTTCTTCCCTCCCACGACCGATTCGCCTACCGGCCGATCACCCGCCGGCCCGACTACCGCTGGCCGAACGGTGCGCGGCTCGCGGTGTATCTCGGCTTCAACCTGGAGCATTTCGCCTTCGGCGACGGACTGGGCGCCAGGATCGGCCCGGCATCGCCCGAGCCCGACGTGCTGAACCACGGCTGGCGCGAATACGGCAACCGGGTCGGTGCCTGGCGCTGCCTCGACCTGTTCGACGCGCTCGGCCTGCCGACCGGCGCGCTGGTCAACACCGCGCTCTACGACCACTGTCCCGAGTTGATGCAGGCGGTGGCGGCCCGCGGCGACGAACTGATCGGCCACGGCCACAGCAATGCCGAACGGCAGGGCGACTACGCCGAAGCGTCGGAACGCGCGCTGCTGGCGCGCTGCCGCGATCGGATCGCGGCGGAGAGCGGCCGGGCGCCGACCGGTTGGCTGTCGCCCTGGATCTCCGAGAGCCTGCGCACGCCCGACCTGATGGCCGAGACCGGCTACCGCTACACGCTCAACTGGTGCCATGACGACCAGCCCACGCGGATGGCGACGCGCGACGGCCGCGGCCTCTGGGCCATTCCCTATCCGCAGGAGCTGAACGACATCCCGATGATCGTGGCGCGCCAGATGGACGCGAAGGACTTCTCGGCGATGGTGGTCGACAACTTCGACGAGATGCGCGAGCAGTCGCGCACGCAGCCGCTGGTGATGGGCGTCGCGCTGCACCCGTACATCGTCGGCCAGCCGTATCGGCTGCGGCATCTGCGGCGCGCCCTGGAGCACCTGGCGCGGGCGCGCGATGCAGGCGAAGTGTGGTTCACCACGCCCGGCGCGATCTGCGTGCACATGGACGCGCTCGCGGCCGAGCGGCCCTCAGATTTCGATTTTTGAGCCGAGCTCGACCACCGCGTTGTTCGGCAGGCTCAGGAAGTCGGCCGCGCCGCTCGCGTTGTGGTGCATCTGCGCGAACAGCTTCTCGCGCCAGGGCGCCATGCCGCTGCCCAGCGTCGGAATGACGACGTCGCGCGACAGGAAGTAGCTGGTCGCCATCGGCTCCATCTGGCAGCCGCGCATGCGCACGCTTTCGAGCGCGCGCGGCAGGTCGACGTCGTTCTTGAAGCCGTAGTGCACCGTGACCGCCCAGCAGTGGTGGCCGAGCGCCTCCATCTCGACCCGCTTGTCCATCGGTATCCAGGGCACCTCGTGGCTGCGCACCGTGACGAACAGGTTCTGCTCGTGCAGCACCTTGTTGTGCTTGAGGTTGTGCAGCAGCGCGTTCGGCACGTTGCCCGGCTCGGCCGTGAGGAACACCGCGGTGCCGTCGACCCGCGCGGGCGGGCTCACGAACACCGCTTCGAGGAAGCTGCGCAGGTCGAGCGCGTCGGCGCGCTGCACTTCGCCCATCAGCCGCCGGCCTTCCTTCCAGGTGATCATCAGCATGAAGATGCCACCGCCGATCAGCAGCGGGAACCAGCCGCCTTCGGGCAGCTTGAGCAAATTCGACGCGAAGAAGGCGAAGTCGATCACGAAGAAGACCGACGTGGCGCCGATGCACAGGGCCAGCGGGAGCTTCCAGGCGTAGCGGATCACGAAGAAGGTCAGCACGGTGGTGATCAGCATGTCGGTGGTGACGGCGATGCCGTAGGCAGCCGCCAGATTGCTCGACGAACGGAACATCACCACGGCCAGCACGATCGCGACGAACAGGCCCCAGTTCACGAAAGGCATGTAGATCTGGCCGGCCGACCGCACGCTGGTGTGCTGGATGTTCAGGCGCGGCAGATAGCCGAGCTGGATCACCTGCCGCGTGACGCTGAAGGCGCCGGTGATGAGCGCCTGCGAGGCGATCACCGTGGCGAGCGTGGCCAGCAGCACGAGCGGCACCAGCGCCCACTCGGGTGCCATCATGAAGAACGGGTTCTGCACGGCGGCCGGGTTCTCCAGCAGCAGCGCGCCCTGGCCGAAGTAGTTGAGCGTGAGCGCCGGCATCACGACCGAGAACCAGGCGATGCGGATCGGCCCCTTGCCGAAGTGACCGAGGTCGGCGTAGAGCGCTTCGGCGCCGGTCACGCACAGCACGGTCGCGCCCAGGATGATGAAGCTGGTGAGCGGGTTGTCCCAGATGAAGCGGAACGCGTAGTACGGGCTCAGCGCCTTCAGGATTTCCGGGTGGTTCACGATCTGCGAAACGCCCAGCACCGCCAGCACCACGAACCACGCGAGCGTGACCGGCCCGAAGAACTTGCCGATGCCGGCCGTGCCGCGCTTCTGCACGGCAAACAGGCAGAACAGCACCACCAGCGTGATCGGGATCACGTAGTGCCGGAAGTGCGGCGACACCACCTCGAGGCCTTCGACCGCCGACAGCACCGAGATGGCCGGCGTGATGACACCGTCGCCATAGAACAGCGACGTGCCGAAGATGCCGACGGCCAGCAGGCCATTGCGCAGCCGCGGCTTGTCGGCCACCGCGCGGGACGCCAGCGCGAGCATCGCGACCAGGCCGCCCTCGCCCTCGTTGTCGGCGCGCAGAACCAGCACGACGTACTTGAGCGAAACGATGATGGTCAATGTCCAGAAGAACATCGAGAGCACGCCGTAGACGTTCTCGATGGTGAACGGCACGTGGCCGTGACCGAAGACTTCCTTGGTGGCGTACAGCACGCTGGTGCCGATGTCGCCATAGACGACGCCGACGGCGCCGATGATCAGCGCGGCGGAGGAGGATTTGGGGGCTGACACGAGGGAGTCGATGGGCGGAAGGCCGCGGGACGGCTATTTTGCCCGTGCCGCAAGGCACCGCAAGCGCGACCGCGCGCGGTGTGGCTTTGCCGCGCCGTTCGTGGCGCGCGAACCGTGTTACTCGTAGACCTCGGCGTCCGGATCGGTCGCTTCCAGCTCATAGCTGGCCGCGACCATCGCCAGGCGGCCGATCACGCCGTACATGTAGAAGCGATTCGGCGCGCTGGCGCCCGGCTTGGCGCCCGGCTGCGGCAGGTGCGAGCTCTCGGAAAACGCCAGCGGCACGAAGCTCGCGCCCGGAGATTTCAGGCTTTCGTCGGAGCTGCGCTCGGCGTGCACGCGATAGAAGCCGCCCACCACGTAGCGGTCCATCATGTAGACGACCGGCTCGGCGACGCCGTCGTGCACGCGCTCGTTGGTCAGCACGCCTTCCTGGATGATCAGCTCGTTGAGCGCCGGCGGCTGCTTGGGCGCCGCTGCCGCCTTGCCGCGCGGCTTGCGAGTGAGCGCTTCCAGTTCCTTCACGTCACGCACCGTGATCGCACCCAGCCCGGGTGCGCCGTGGTCGGCCTTGACGACCACGAAGGGCTTTTCGTTGATGCCGTATTCCTTGTACTTGCGACGCACCTTGGTGAGCATCGCGTCGACATGGCTGGTGAGCACGTCCATGCCCACGCCTTCGGCCACGTTGATGCCCTCGGCGTGCGTCGACATCGGATTGATCAGCCACGGGTCGATGCCCAGCAGCTTGCCGAAGCGCTTGGAGATTTCCTCGTAGCTGCGGAAGTGGTTGCTCTTGCGGCGCAGCGCCCAGCCGGCATGCACCGGCGGCAGCAGGTACTGCTCGTGAAGATCTTCCAGGATGCCCGGAACGCCGGCCGAGAGGTCGTTGTTCAGCAGGATCGTGCAGGGGTCGAAGTTCTTGATGCCCAGGCGGCGCTTGGTGCGCACCACGGGTTCGAGCGTCACGATGTCGCCGTTGGGCAGCTCGATCTTCTTGGGCGACTTGATGGCGGGGTCGATCGAACCGATCCGCACGTTGAGCCCCGCCATGTGGAAGATCCGAACCAGCTGGGCGATGTTGGCCAGGTAGAAGGTGTTGCGCGAGTGGTTCTCGGGAATCACCAGCAGGTTGCGGGCCTCGGGGCAGATCTTCTCGATCGCGGCCTGGGCGGCCTGCACGGCCAGCGGCAGCATCTGCTGCGTGAGGTTGTTCCAGCCGCCGGGAAAGAGGTTGGTATCGACCGGCGCCAGCTTGAAGCCGGCGTTGCGGATGTCGACCGAACTGTAGAACGGCGGCGTGTGCTCCATCCATTCGAGTCGGAACCAGCGCTCGATGGCCGGCGTGGAATCGAGGATGCGCTGTTCGAGTTCGTTGATCGGGCCGGTCAGGGCAGTGACGAGATGGGGGACCATGCGGCGGCCTTCTGGTGCGCGTTCTGCGGAAAGGGTGGATTGTAGGATTTGAGGCCACCCGCTCAGATGACAAGCGGAAACACTGTGATTCAGTGCACCGCGGCGACGCCGCGCCCGTCGACGCTCAGCTCCGGATCTCGCCCTGCCCCAACACGACGTACTTGAGCGAGGTCAGGCCCTCGATGCCGACCGGGCCGCGTGCGTGGAACTTGTCGGTACTGATGCCGATTTCCGCCCCGAGCCCGAACTCGAACCCATCGGCGAAGCGGGTGCTCGCATTCACCATCACGCTGGCCGAATCGACTTCGCGCAGGAAGCGCTGGGCGTTCACGTGGTCGCGCGTGATGATCGCGTCGGTGTGGTGGCTCGAATAGCGGTTGATGTGCGCGATGGCCTCGTCGACGCCCTCGACCACCTTGATGCTGATGACGGCCGCCAGGTATTCCTCGGACCAGTCGGATTCGAGCGCATCGACGATCTTCGCGGGCTCGCCGTGCAGCGCGCCCTCGGCACGCAGGATGTGCGCGGCAGCCGGGTCGCAGCGCATTTCGACGCCCTTGGCCGCGAAGACGGCGCCGATCTCCGGCAGGAACGCGTCGGCGATCGATGCGGCGACCAGCAATCCCTCTGCCGCATTGCAGGGGCTGTACTTCTGGGTCTTGGCGTTGTCGACCACCTTCACCGCCATGTCCAGCGGCGCCGTGTCGTCGATGTAGACGTGGCAGTTGCCGTCCAGGTGCTTGATGACCGGCACGCGGGCGTCGCGGCTGATGCGTTCGATCAGCCCCTTGCCGCCGCGCGGAATGATCACGTCGACGAACTCCGGCATCGCGATCAGTTGGCCGACGGCCTCGCGGTCGGTGGTCTGCACGAGCTGCACCGCATCGACCGGCAGGCCGGCTTCCTCGAGTGCCGCCGACACCAGCAGCGCCAGCGCCTTGTTCGACTCGATCGCCTCGGAGCCGCCGCGCAGGATCGCCGCATTGCCGCTCTTGATCGCCAGGCTCGCGGCCTCGATCGTCACGTTCGGCCGGCTCTCGTAGATCATGCCGAAGACGCCGATCGGCACGCGCATCTGGCCGACGCGGATGCCGCTGGGTTGCTGCTTCATGCCGCTGATCTCGCCAATCACGTCGGGCATGGCGGCGAGCTGCTCGCAGCCCAGCGCGACGGTTTCGAGCACCTTGGGCGTGAGCTTGAGGCGGTCGAGCATCGGCGCCGACAGGCCGGCGGACCCGGCGCGCGCGATGTCGCGGGCATTGGCTTCGGCCAGCGGCGCGCCGGCCTCGCGCAGGCGGCGCGCCAGCGCCTTCAGCGCGGTGTTCTTGGTGGCGGCATTGGCCCGGGCCATCAGGGCCGAGGCGGCCTTCGCCTGCAGGCCGAGCCCCTGCATGTATTCGGTGACGTTGAACGCGTTCATGGCGCCATTTTCCCATTCCGCCCGCGCCCGCTCCCGCGCAAGGATGTTTCCATCGATCCCTCTTTGCAGAAACACAGGGGAACCGGCTTCGCCGGGCCGCTGGCGTTGCCCCCGGCAAAGGGTTGAAGGAGGCGACACGAAGTGCGCCGCAGCCTGGAGGCGAGCCTAGCGCGCGGCGCGGCAGAGCATCAGGGCGAGCCGCTGCAGGGACTGCCAGCCGCTGGCCGGCCAGTCGGGCTGCTTGAGCCCCTTGACGATGCCGTCCACCGTATGCGCGGCGCGCAGAAGGCGCGCCAGCATGCGGTCGTCCAGCCGCGGCAGCACGCGCTCGAAGGCACGTTCGCGCGGACCCCAGATGCGGTTCTCGCGCAGCGCCATCGGCAGCGGGCGGCCGGCGGACATCGCGTCCTTCACACGCTTCAGCGCGCGGATGTCCTCGGCCAGCGTGTAGTGCACGAGGACCTCTGCCTCGCCCTCGGCCTGCAGGCCGTCGAGCATGCGCGCCACACGCTGCGGATCCCCGCCGAGAACGGCCTCCGACAACTTGAAGACGTCGTAGCGTGCGACGTTGTGCACCGCGGATTCGACCTGCTCCCAGCCCAGCTCGCCCTGCGGATACAGCAAGGCCAGCTTCTGGATCTCCTGGTGCGCCGCCAGCAGATTGCCTTCGACGCGATCGGCGAAGAACTGCAGCGTGCGCTGCCCCTCGTCGCCCGGCTTGACGCGCTGGCCCTGCGCGGCGAGGCGCTGGGCGATCCACTGCGGCAGCGCGGCGCGCTCGACCGGGTCGATCTGCAGCCCGACGCCATTCGACTCCAGCGCCGAGAACCAGGCACCGGTGCGGGTCGCCTTGTCGAGCCGCGGCAGCAGCACGAGCGTGAGCGTGCCGTCGTTGCCGACCGCCTGCTCGGCGAGTTGCTGCAGCGCGACGCTGCCGTCCTTGCCGGGCTTGCCCGAGGGAATGCGGATCTCGACGATCTGCTTGTCGGCGAACAGGCTCATCGACCCGCCGGCGGCCAGCACGGCGCTCCAGTCGAAATGGGCGCCGGCCACGGTGTACGAGCTGCGTTCCGTGTAGCCCTGCGCGCGCGCGGCCGTGCGGATTGCGTCGGCGGCCTCCTGCGCGAGCAGGGGTTCGTCGCCGTGCACCGTGTAGAGCGAACGCACCCCCTTCGTCAGGTGCCCCGCCAGTTGGGCCGCCGCGAGCTGCATCGGCCTAGAGCTCCTTGACCGCAGCCAGACGCCGCTGCAACTGCTGTGCGGCGTCGTTCTGCATGTCGCGGAACAGCATCTCGGCTTCTGCCTCCTTGGCGAGCGCGTTGGTCTCGTTGTAGGTCAGGTCGCGACGTTGCTGGATCTGGGTGTTCAGCAGCTCCTTGCCGCCCGGCGTGCGCAGGCGGAACCGGATGCTCAGCCGCAATTCGAGGTCGCGCACTTCGCCGGCCGAGTTGGTGGAGATCACCACGCGCTCGCGGTTCTCGCCCAGCACGTCGAGGATCGCGTCGGCGGTGGCGGCCTGCTCGGGCGGGACCAGCGTCACCGTGCCGCCGGACGCGATGTTGCGGCGCAGATAGATCAGGAAGGCCGAGTTGCCCATCACCGCCAGCGTCTTGAACGCAAAGATCGGCGGCTTGCGCAGCTCGAAACCGCAGCCTGCCAGGCCGATGACGGTCAGTGCCGCGACGGCGCCGCGCAACACGGCGCGACGCGGCAGGGCACGGGTTGGGTGGATGTCGTTCATAAGACCACGTTGACCAGCCGGCCCGGTACCACGATCACGCGCTTGGGCGCGGCGCCGGGCGCGAAATTGACGAAGTCGTCGCATGCCAGCGCTGCGGCCTCGATCTCGGCCTTGGACGCCGCGGCCGGCACGCGCAGCGCGCCGCGCAGCTTGCCGTTGACCTGCAGCATCAGCTCGATCTCGTCCTGCACCAGCGCGCTGTCGTCGACCACGGGCCACGGCGCGTCGAGCAACTCACCGTCCAGCTGGTCGTAACCCAGCGCCTTCCAGAGCTCGTGCGCGACGTGCGGCGTGGCCGGATAGATGCAGCGCAGCAGGATGCCCAGGCCTTCGCGCAGCGCGGCCGCGTCGCCGGCACTGCCGTCGGGCTTGAAGCCTTCCAGCGCGTTGAGCAGCTTCATCGCCCCCGACACGACCGTGTTGTATTGCATGCGCTGGTAGTCGTAGTCGATCTGGCGCAGCACGGTGTGCACTTCGAGGCGCAGCGCCTTGGCCGACTTGCCGAACGGGCCGGCGGCCGCGTCGCGCGGCGCCGCCGCCTGCGCCACGCCGAAGTTCCAGAGCCGGCGCAGGAAGCGATAGCTGCCTTCGACCGCGGCGTCGTTCCACTCCAGCGTGGCCTCGGGCGGCGCGGTGAACATCGTGTAGAGGCGCGCGGTGTCGGCGCCGTACTTCTCGATCAGGTCCTGCGGGTCGACGCCGTTGCGCTCGCTCTTGCCCATCTTGCCGACGCCGCCGTATTCGACCGACGACCCGTCGGCCAGCGTGCCGCCCGTGATGCGGCCTTGCGCGTCGAGCACCGGGGTGACTTCGAGCGGCGGGAAGTAGTCCTTGCCGCCCGTCGGCCCGCGCCGGTAATAGATCTGGTTGAGCACCATGCCCTGCGTGAGCAGCTTGCTGAAGGGCTCGTCGACCTTCACCAGGCCGAGGTCGCGCATCACCTTGGTCCAGAAGCGCGCGTACAGCAGATGCAGGATCGCGTGCTCGATGCCGCCGATGTACTGGTCCATCGGCATCCAGTAATCGGCGCCCTCCGCGACCATCGCCTGGTCGTTCGTCGGGTCGCAGTAGCGCATGAAGTACCACGAGCTGTCGACGAAGGTGTCCATCGTGTCGGTCTCGCGCCGGGCCGGCTTGCCGCACACCGGGCAGACCACGCCGGCATGGAAGCCTTCGTGCTTGATCAGCGGGTTGCCGGAACCGTCGGGCACGCAGTCGGTCGGCAGCACGACCGGCAGGTCCTTCTCGGGTACCGGCACGGCGCCGTGTTCGTCGCAATGGATGATCGGGATCGGCGTGCCCCAGTAGCGCTGGCGGCTCACGCCCCAGTCGCGCAGGCGCCAGGTGGTCTGCAGCGCGCCCAGGCCCTTCTGCTCGAGCGTGTGGGCCACGGCGGCCACGGCTTCCTTGAAGCGCATGCCGCTGAAGTTGTCGGAGTTGATGGTCACGCTGCGCGTCCCGGACTCGTCTTTCAGGCCGTACCACTCCTGCCACTTGTGATAGTCGAAGTGCGGCTGGTCGTCGACCAGCACGACCTGGATGATCTCGATGCCGTACTTGTTGGCGAAAGCGAAGTCGCGCTCGTCGTGCGCGGGCACGCCCATCACGGCGCCGTCGCCATAGCTCATCAGCACGTAGTTGCCGACCCAGACCGGCACCTGCTCCTCGGTGATCGGGTGCGTGACGGTCAGGCCGGTCGGCACGCCCTTCTTTTCCTGCGTGGCGAGCTCGGCCTCGGTCGTGCCGCCGGCCTTGGCTTCGGCGATGAAGGCCGCGACCTTCGGGTCGGACTTGGCCGCATGCTGGGCCAGCGGATGCTCCGGCGCCACCGCGCAGAAGGTGACGCCCATGATGGTGTCGGCGCGCGTGGTGAACACGTACATGCGGCCGTCCTGGATCGGCTGGCCATCGTCGCCCCGGATGTCGTGCGTGAAGGCGAAGCGCACGCCTTCGCTCTTGCCGATCCAGTTCTCCTGCATCAGGCGCACGCGCTCGGGCCAGCCCGGCAGCTTGTGCTGGGTGTGCTCGAGCAGTTCCTCGGCGTAGTCGCTGATCTTCAGGTAGTAGCCGGGGATTTCACGGCGCTCGACCGTGGCGCCGGTGCGCCAGCCCTTGCCGTCGATCACCTGCTCGTTGGCCAGCACGGTCTGGTCGACCGGGTCCCAGTTGACGACCTGGGTCTTGCGGTAGGCGATGCCCTTTTCGAGCATCTTCACGAACAGCCACTGGTTCCACTTGTAATAGCTCGGATCGCAGGTGGCGATCTCCCGGCTCCAGTCGATCGCCAGGCCCATGGCCTGGAGCTGGCCCTTCATGTAGGCGATGTTCTCGTAGGTCCACTTGGCCGGCGGCACGCCGTTCTTCAGCGCCGCGTTCTCGGCCGGCAGGCCGAACGCGTCCCAGCCCATCGGCATCAGCACGTTGTAGCCCGACATGCGCAGGTAGCGCACCAGCATGTCGTTGATGGTGTAGTTGCGCACATGGCCCATGTGCAGCTTGCCGCTGGGGTACGGCAGCATCGAGCACGCGTAATATTTCTTCTTCGGGTCGCCCTTTGCATTGCGCGCGTCTTCGGTCACGCGGTAGGCATCGGCGGCGCTCCAATGGGCCTGGGCGGCAGACTCGACGTCGGCGGGTTTGTAGCTGGGGTTCATGAGGCTTGAAAACTGCCCGGCGCCGGGTCGGCCGGGGGAAGGCGGATTATCGCGGCTCCGCGCGCGCCTGCCTGCCGGACCGCGCGTTGGCCCGTTTTTCGCATGGGGTCCGGCGGTTCGAAAAAAGAGCTCAGAGGCACGCATGGACAGCAAGGACTGGTGGCGCGGCGCGGTGATCTACCAGATCTACCCGCGCAGCTTCATGGACAGCAACGGAGACGGCATCGGCGACCTGCCCGGCATCACGTCGCGGCTCGAGCACGTCGCCGAGCTGGGTGCCGACGCCATCTGGATCTCGCCCTTCTTCCGCTCGCCGATGAAGGATTTCGGCTACGACGTGTCCGACTACCGATCGGTCGACCCGATCTTCGGCACGCTCGACGACTTCGACCGGTTGCTGGCGAAGGCGCACGGCCTGGGGCTGAAGATCATCATCGACCAGGTGCTGTCGCACACCTCCGACCAGCACGCCTGGTTCGCCGAAAGCCGCGCGAGCCGCGACAACCCCAAGGCCGACTGGTACGTCTGGGCCGACGCGAAGGCCGACGGCACGCCGCCGACCAACTGGCTGTCGGTGTTCGGCGGGTCCGCCTGGCAATGGGATTCGCGCCGGCGTCAGTACTACCTGCACAGCTTCCTGACCGAACAGCCCGACCTCAACTTCCACTGCCCCGCCTTGCGCGAGGCGCTGCTGGGCGAAGTGCGCTTCTGGTGCGAGCGCGGCGTCGACGGCTTCCGCTTCGACGCCTGCAACCACCAGTTCCACGACGCGCAGCTGCGCGACAACCCGCCCGCCCGGCGCGAGGCGATCGACGGGGTCAGCACCGTGCGCGCCGACAACCCCTACGCGATGCAACAGCATCTGTACGACAAGAGCCAGCCGGAGAACCTGCTCTTCCTCGAGCGCCTGCGCGCCCTGCTCGACGACCACGGCGCGGTCGCGCTGGGCGAGGTCGGCGACGAGAACGCGCCGCCGGTGATGGCGCAGTACACCGAACGCGGCAAGCGCCTGCACCTGGCCTACAGCTTCAGCCTGCTGACCGCCGAGAACAGCGCGCTGCACCTGCGCACCCAGGTCGAGACGCTCGACAAGGCGCTCGAGAAGACCGGCGGCTGGGGCTGCCTGGCGGTGTCGAACCACGACGTGCCGCGCGTGGCCACCCGCTGGGGCGGTGGCGGCGCGGCCGACCATCGGCGCGACCGGCTCTGGCTGGCCGTGCTGCTGTCGCTGCGCGGCAGCGCCAGCATTTACCAGGGCGAGGAGCTCGGCCTGCCCGAAGCCGACGTGCCCTTCGAGCTGCTGCAGGACCCGTACGGCCGCGCCTTCTGGCCCGAATTCAAGGGCCGCGACGGCTGCCGCACGCCGATGCCCTGGCAGACCGACGGCCTGCACGGCGGCTTCTCCACCGGTGCGCCCTGGCTGCCGCTGGCCGACACGCACCGGCCGCTGGCGGTCGATCGCCAGACCGCCGATGAGCAATCGATGCTGGCCTTCAGCCGCGCGCTGCTGGCCTGGCGCCGCGGCCAGCCACTGCTGCGCACCGGCCGCATGCGCTTCTTCGACGCGCCGGAGCCGCTGCTGTGGTTTGCGCGTGAGGATGACAAGGCGTCGCTGCAGGCCGTGTTCAACTTGTCGGCAGAGCCGGCGTCGCTGACACTGGCGGAGCCGCTCGCGCCCCTGGCCGAACACCTGTTCACGGGTGCGCAACAAGCTGGCGATACCCTGATCCTGCAACTGCCGCCGTATGGCGTCTATTTTGGAGAACCACTGAGTGCTGCCTGAAGCCGAGGTCCGCGCCCTGATGCGCGCCGAGCATGGCGACCCCTTCGCCGCGCTGGGACCGCACCGGACGAGCGAGGGCTTGTGGGTGCGCGCGCTCCTCCCTGGCGCGCGCCAGGTGGCGGTGGTGCATGCGGGCTCGGGCGATCCGCTCGCGCTGCTAACCCGACAGGGCGATTCCGACCTGTTCGCCGGCCTGGTCCCGGCCGCGCCGGCGCGGCTCGGCTACCGGCTCAACGTGCGCTGGGAAAAGCACAGCAGCGAACTCGAAGACCCCTACCGCTTTCCGCCGGTGCTCGGCGACACCGACGTCTGGCTGCTGGCCGAAGGCACGCACCTGCGCCCCTGGGAACGCCTGGGCGCGCACCTGCGCGAGTTCGAGGGCGTGCGCGGCGTGGCCTTCGCCGTCTGGGCACCGAACGCGCGGCGCGTGTCGGTGGTGGGCGACTTCAACAACTGGGACGGCCGGCGCCACATGATGCGGCTGCGCCGCGGCTCGGGCGTCTGGGAAATCTTCGCGCCGCACGTGGCCGCGGGCGACAGCTACGAATTCGAGATCCTGTCGGCGCAGGGCGAGGTGCTGCGCAAGGCCGACCCGTTCGCGTTCTCGGCGCGGCTGCGGCCCGACACGGCTTGCGTGGTTCAGCCGCTGCCCGCCCCCGTGAAGCTGCCGGCCGGCCGCGCCGAGGCCAACGCGCGCGGCGCGCCGATCAGCATCTACGAGGTGCATCTGGGCTCGTGGCGCCGCAAGAACGGCCACGAATGGCTCGACTACCGCGAACTGGCCGCCACGCTGGTGCCTTACGCGCGGGACCTCGGCTTCACCCATCTCGAACTGCTGCCCGTGAGCGAGCACCCGTTCGACGGCTCCTGGGGCTACCAGCCGATCGGGCTCTACGCGCCGACCTCGCGCTTCGGCACACCGGCCGACTTCCGCTTCTTCATCGAGACCGCGCATGCGGCCGGCCTGGGCGTGATCCTCGACTGGGTGCCGGCGCACTTCCCGGCCGACGCGCACGGGCTCGGCAAGTTCGACGGCACCGCGCTCTATGAATATGCCGATCCGCGCGAAGGCTTCCACAACGACTGGCAGACGCTGATCTTCAACTTCGCTCGCCGCGAGGTGCGCAACTACCTGGTCGGCAACGCGCTCTACTGGCTGGAGCGCTACGGCGTCGACGGCCTGCGCGTGGACGCCGTGGCCTCGATGCTCTACCGCGACTACAGCCGCAAGGACGGCGAGTGGCTGCCCAACGTGCATGGCGGCCGCGAGAACCTCGAGGCCATCGACTTCCTGCGCCGCATGAACCACGTGGTCGGCGTCGAGCGGCCGGGCACCATCACGATCGCCGAGGAGTCGACCAGCTTCCCGGGCGTGACGCGGCCGCCGGAAGACGGCGGCCTGGGCTTCCACTACAAATGGAACATGGGCTGGATGAACGACACGCTGGCCTACGCCGGCGTCGACCCGATCCACCGTAAGCACCACCACCAGAAGGTCACTTTCGGCCTGATGTACGCGCACACCGAGAACTTCATGCTGCCGTTCTCGCACGACGAGGTGGTGCACGGCAAGGGCTCGATGATCGGCCGCATGCCCGGCGACACCTGGCAGAAGTTCGCCGGGCTGCGCAACCTGTATGCCTACCAGTGGGCCTATCCGGGCAAGAAACTGCTGTTCATGGGCAGCGAATTCGCGCAGGTGGCCGAATGGAACGCCGACCGCAGCCTCGACTGGCACCTGCTGGAACACAACGGCTCCCATCAGGGCATGCGCCGCCTGGTGCGCGACCTGAACAACGTCTACCGCCATTTCCCGGCGCTGCACGAACTCGACTGCGAGCCGGGCGGCTTCCAGTGGCTGGTGCACGACGACGTGGCGCAGTCGGTGTTCGCCTTCGTGCGGCGCGCGCGCGACGGCAGCTTCGTGGTCGCGGTGTGCAACTTCACGCCGATACCGCGCAAGGGCTACCGGCTGGGCGTGCCGGCGGAAGGCGAATACCGCGAGCTGCTCAACACCGACGCGGTGGTCTATGGCGGCAGCGGCGTGGAAAACGGCCTGCTGGACAGCGAGGCCGTCGGCTGGCACGGCATGCCGCAGTCGCTGGTGATGGACCTGCCGCCGCTCGCGACGCTGATGTGGGTGCCGCTCTGATGGCGGCCGCGATGGCCACCGTGCAAGGGACGACGACATGCTGACACCGGGCTCGCCCTTTCCGCTCGGCGCCACGGCACAGCCGGACGGCATCAACTTCGCACTCGCGGCGCCACATGCCACCCGGGTCGAACTCTGCGTGTTCGACGGCAGCGGAACCAGCGAGCAGCAGCGCATCGCGCTGCCCGCCTGCACCGACGGCGTCTGGCATGGCCGCCTGGCCGGCGCCGGCCCGGGCCTGGTCTATGGCTACCGGGTGCACGGGCCCTGGGCGCCGCAGGACGGCCAGCGCTTCAACCCGGCGAAGGTCGTGCTCGACCCGTACGCCCGCGAGATCGTCGGCCGTTACGACGGCAGCGACCTGTACCTCGGCCATGTGCCAGGCGATCCGTCGCAGCCCGACGCGCGCGACAACGCGGCGGTCGCGCTGAAGGCGCGCGTGGCGCCGTCCGCCCCTGGCGTGCTTGCCGCACCGCCACCGATCGGCGGCCCGCGCGTCGCCGCCGGCGAACGGGTGCTGTACGAACTCCACGTGCGCGGCCAGACCCGGCGCCATCCCGGCGTCGCGCCGGAACTGCGCGGCAGCTATGCCGGGCTGGCCGAGCCCGCCGTGCTCGACCATCTGCAGCGCCTGGGCGTCACCACGCTGAGCCTGTTGCCGGTACAGCACCGTGCCGACGAAGAACGGCTGCTGAAGATGGGCCTGTCCAACTACTGGGGCTACACCACCATCGGCTGGTTCGCGCCCGAGCTGCGCTACTGGAGCGGCCGCCCCGGCACCACGCCCGCCGGCGAATTCCGCGCCCTGGCCGACGCGGTGCATGCGCGCGGCATGGAGCTGGTGATCGACGTGGTCTACAACCACAGCGCCGAGACCGATGCGCTCGGCCCCACGCTGTCGATGCGCGGCATCGACAACGCGCTCTACTACCACCTGCCGCCCGCCGACCGCTCGGCCTACGAGAACTGGACCGGCTGCGGCAACTGCCTGAACTTCGCCGAGCCGCGCGTGGTCCAGCTGGCGACCGACAGCCTGCGCTACTGGATGACCGAGCTCGGCGTCGACGGCTTCCGCTTCGATCTCGCGACCGTGCTCGCGCGACGCGAGGGCGGCGAGTTCGACCCGCGCGCGCCCTTTCTCGCAGCCGTCGCGCAGGACCCGGTGCTGTCGCGCGCGCTGCTGATCGCCGAACCCTGGGACATCGGCCCCGGCGGCTACCGCGTCGGCGGCTTCCCGGCCGGCTGGCTCGAATGGAACGACCGCTTCCGCGACACGCAGCGCGCCTTCTGGCTGCACCGGCACGGCAGCGCGGGCGAATTCGCGCACCGCTTTCTCGCATCCAGTGCGCAGTTCCACCACAGCGGCCGGGCACCGACGGCCAGCGTCAACTTCGTCACGGCGCACGACGGCTTCACGCTGCGCGACGTCGTCAGCTACAACGAACGCCACAACCTCGCCAACGGCGAAGGCAACCGCGACGGCAGCGGCAGCAACTGGAGCCGCAACTGCGGTGTCGAAGGCGACACCGACGACGCCGCGGTCCGGGCCGAGCGCCGCGAACTGCAGCGCGTGCTGCTGGCGACGCTGTTGCTCTCGCAGGGCACGCCGATGCTGCTGGCCGGCGACGAGATCGGCCACACGCAGCAGGGCAACAACAACGCCTATTGCCAGGACAACGAGATCACCTGGCTCGACTGGGACCGCGCCGACACCGCGCTGGCGGATTTCGTCGCGCGCACGCTCTCGCTGCGGCGCGAGGCCGCGCCCCTGCGCAGCACACGCTGGTGGCCCGCCGGCGCACCCGACGCGGACGGCGGCGCCCTGCACTGGCTGACGCCGGAAGGCCTCGCGATGGCGTCGGCCGACTGGGAGCGGCGCGATCGCGCGGCGCTCGCCATGCGCTTCGATGCGCCTGCCGACGCCGCCACGCCCGCCGCGAGCTGGCTGCTGCTGATCAACGCCGGCGCACAGGCCGTCGCGTTCGACATGCCACCAGGCCGCTGGCTGCGCCGGCTCGCCAGCGACGCCGTGCGCGAGGACGACCACGAGCGCGCGCTGGCAGCCGGCGAAACCCTTCGACCGGCCACCCTTTGGCTGGCAAAAATGACACCGGACGCCACACCCGGTGCTACGCTGGATTCCAACGATCGAGACCGCACGCAACCATGAAACGAGACGCCGAATGAAAGAGTCCATGACGACGCCCGAACCCCTGCAGGCCCATCAACTCGTCCGCCGCACCATCGCCCTCGTGCTGGCCGGCGGACGCGGCTCCCGGCTCAAGCAGCTGACCGACCGGCGCGCCAAGCCGGCGGTGTATTTCGGCGGCAAGTTCCGCATCATCGATTTCGCGCTGTCGAACTGCCTGAACTCGGGCATCCGGCGCATGGCGGTGGTCACGCAGTACAAGTCGCATTCGCTGATGCGCCACCTGCAGCGCGGCTGGAGCTTCCTGCGCGCCGAACTCAACGAGATGGTCGACGTGCTGCCCGCCCAGCAGCGCGTCGGCGACGAGCACTGGTACCGCGGAACGGCCGACGCCGTGTTCCAGAACCTGGACATCATCCAGACGCGTTCCACACGCCACGACTACGTGGTGGTGCTGGCCGGCGACCACATCTACAAGATGGACTACTCGATCATGGTCAAGGACCATGCGGAGCGCGGCATGGGCTGCACCGTCGGCTGCATCGAGGTGCCGCGCATGGAAGCCACGGCCTTCGGCGTGATGGCGATCGACGAGGACCGCCGGATCCAGTCCTTCCACGAAAAGCCGGCCGATCCGCCGGCGATGCCCGGCAAGCCGGACGTGGCGCTGGCCAGCATGGGCATCTACGTGTTCGACTCGCAGTACCTCTACCAGCTGCTGGAGGAAGACGCGGCCAACCCCGACTCGTCGCACGATTTCGGCAAGGACATCATCCCGCGCGCCGTGGCGCAGGGGCGCGCACTGGCGCATCCGTTCGGCCTCTCGTGCGTCACGCGCGAGTCGCGCGGGCCGGACGCCAAGGTCTACTGGCGCGACGTGGGCACGATTGATGCATTCTGGGCAGCCAACCTCGATCTGGCTTCCATCACCCCGGAGCTCGACATCTATGACACCAACTGGCCCATCTGGACCTACCAGCGTCAGTTGCCGCCCGCCAAGTTCGTGCTCGACATCGACGGCAACCACGGCATGACGGTCAACACCATCGTCTCGGGCGGCTGCATCGTCTCGGGTTCCAAGGTCAAGGACTCGGTGCTGTTCTCGGGCGTGCGCATCCATTCGTTCTGCGACGTGAAGGAAGCGGTGCTGCTGCCCGACGTCGAGGTCGGACGCGGCGCGCGGCTCAGCAAGGTGGTGGTCGATCGCGCCTGCGTGATTCCCGCGGGCATGGTGGTCGGAGAAGACCCGGTGGCCGACGCCGCGCGCTTCGAGCGGACCGAAACCGGCGTGGTGCTGATCACGCGCGAAATGCTGCAGCGCCTGGCATGAGGGACCGCATGCAGTTTTCGGTCTGGAACGGGCGTTGACGATGCGGGTCCTGCAGGTCAGCGCCGAACTCTTCCCCCTCCTCAAGACCGGCGGCCTGGCCGACGTGGCCGGTGCGCTGCCGGCCGCCCTGACAGCGATCGGACAGGACGTCCGGGTGCTGCTGCCCGGATTTCCGGCGATCTTCGCGGGCCTCGGCGACACGGTGGAGGTCGCGGCTTTCGAAGCGCCATGGGGCGAACGCGCGGTGCTGCGCATCGGCCGGCTCGCGGCCGATGGCGTCCCCGACGGCCTGCCGGTCTACGTGATCGACGCGCCTGCGCTCTACGACCGGCCCGGCAACCCCTACGAGAACAGCCAGCGCCAGCCCTACGACGACAACCACCGCCGCTTCGCGCTGCTCGGCTGGGCCGCGGCCCGGCTCGCCCAAGGCCTCGATCCGCTTTGGCGTCCCGAAGTGGTGCATGCGCATGACTGGCACGCCGGGCTGGCACCGGCGTACATGGCGGCCGCGCCGCACACCGATGGCCCGCGCGTGGGCAGCGTCTACACCGTGCACAACCTCGCCTACCAGGGCCTGTTTCCCGAATGGCACTTCGGCGGACTCGGTTTGCCGGCGCACATGTTCCAGGTCGACGGGCTCGAATACCACGGGCAGGTGTCCTTCATGAAGGCCGGCCTGGTCTTCGCCGACCGCATCACGACCGTGAGCCCCACCTACGCGCGCGAGATCCAGACGCCCGAGCAGGGCTGGGGCCTCGACGGCCTGTTGCGTGCCCGCAGCGGCGTGCTGGGCGGCATCCTGAATGCGGTCGACGAAGCCGTCTGGAACCCGGCCATCGACGAACTGCTGCCGCAGACCTTCGATGTCCGCAGGCCCGCCGGCAAGCTGGCGTGCAAGGCCGAACTCCAGCAGGCGCTCGGGCTCGCGGTGAATCCCGATGCGCCGCTCTTCGTGCTGGTGAGCCGGCTGGCGGAGCAGAAAGGCCTGCCGCTGGTGCTCGGCGGCCTCGACGCGCTGCTGGCGCAAGGCGGCCAGCTGGCGCTGCTGGGCAGCGGCGAAGCCTGGCTGGAAGACGCCTTCCGGCAGCGCGCAGCCGCAGCGCCCGATGCGGTGAGCGTGACCATCGGCTACGACGAGAAGCTCGCGCATCGGCTGTTCGCCGGGGGTGACGTCACGCTGGTGCCTTCGCTGTTCGAACCCTGCGGCCTGACCCAGATGTACGGACTGCGCTATGGCAGCCTGCCGCTGGTCCACCGTGTCGGCGGGCTGGCCGACACGGTGGTCGACTGCGCGCTCGAGAACATGGCCGACGGCAGCGCCAACGGCTTCGTGTTCGACAGCTTCGACATTCCGTCCTTCGACCGTGCGGTGCGCCGCGCCTTCGCGCTGTACCAGAGGCCGACCGACTGGCGCCGGGTCCGCGCGACCGGCCTGCGGCGCCCGGCCGGCTGGCAGCCCTCGGCCGAAGCCTACCTGCGCGTCTACGAAGACTCGCGACAAGCCCGGGCCTGAAGAGCCCGACCCCATAACCACAACCGCCATCGAACCATGACGATCAAAGACTTTGCCTACGACCATCCCGATCGCGACGTTGCCGCCTTCAAGCGTGCGCTCGCCAACAAGCTGATCTACGCGGTCGGCAAGGATCCGGTGGCGGCCAGCCAGGACGACTGGCTGAACGCCACCGCGCTGGCCGTGCGCGATCAACTGGTCGAGCGCTGGATGACCACCACCCGCGCCAACTACGCGCAGGACGTCAAGCGCGTCTACTACCTCTCGATGGAGTTCCTGATCGGGCGCACCTTCACCAACGCGCTGCTGGCGGTCGAGCTCTACGGCACGGTGCGGCAGGCGCTGGCGGACTTCGGCGTCGACATGTCGGCGCTGGCCGAGCGCGAGCCCGACGCGGCGTTGGGCAACGGCGGCCTGGGCCGGCTCGCCGCCTGCTTCCTCGACTCGATGGCCACGCTCGGCGTGCCGGGCATGGGCTACGGCATCCGCTACGAGTACGGCATGTTCCGCCAGAACATCGTCAACGGCCAGCAGGTCGAGACGCCCGACTACTGGCTCACGCGCGGCAACCCGTGGGAGTTCCAGCGGCCCGAGGTCAACTACCGCGTGCGCTTCGGCGGCCACGTGCAGCGCCGCGAAGGACCGAACGCTCCGTACGGCGCGGCCGACTGGGTCGACACGCACGACGTGCTGGCCGTCGCCTACGACACCATCATCCCGGGCTACGGCACGCAGGCGACCAACACGCTGCGGCTGTGGTCGGCACGCGCCACCGAGGAAATCGACCTGTCGGCCTTCAACCGCGGCAACTACATGCAGGCGGTGGAGAGCAAGAACCACTCGGAGAACGTGTCGCGCGTGCTCTACCCGGACGACTCGACGCCATCGGGCCGCGAGCTGCGGCTGCACCAGGAATACTTCTTCTGCAGCGCCAGCGTGCAGGACCTGCTGCGCCGCTACCTGCGCACCCACAAGACCTTCGACCAGCTCTCCGAGAAGGTCAGCATCCACCTGAACGACACGCACCCGGTGCTGGCGGTGCCGGAATTGATGCGCCTGCTGCTCGACGAATACGGCCTCGATTGGGACACCGCCTGGGCGCAGACGCAGAAGGTGTTCAGCTACACCAACCACACGCTGATGCACGAGGCGCTGGAGACCTGGCCGGTCGAGATGCTCGGCCGCATCCTGCCGCGCCACCTGCAGATCATCTACGACATGAACGCGAAGTTCCTCGCGGCCGTGACGGCGAAGGCCGGCAACGACGTCGAGCTGCTGCGCCGGCTGTCGCTGGTCGACGAGTCGGGCGAGCGGCGCGTGCGCATGGCGTATGTTGCGGTGCTCGCGAGCCACTCGATCAACGGTGTGTCGGGCCTGCACTCGGAGCTGATGAAGCAATCGATCTTCGTCGACTTCAACCGCATCTTCCCCGAGCGCTTCAACAACAAGACCAACGGCGTCACGCCGCGACGCTGGCTGGCGCAGGCCAACCCGCCGCTGGCCGCGCTGCTCGACCAGCGCATCGGCCGCGGCTGGCGACGCGACCTGACGCAGCTCGAAGCGCTGCGCCCGATGGCGCAGCAGGCGCCGTTCGTGCGCGCCTTCCGCCATGCCAAGCGCGAAAACAAGCTGCGGCTGGCCAACTGGATCGAGCAGCACATGGGCATCGTGGTCGACACCGATGCGATGTTCGACGTGCAGGTCAAGCGCATCCACGAATACAAGCGCCAGCTGCTCAACGTGCTGCACGTGATCACGCGCTACCAGCGCATCATTGCCGCGCACGAGGCCGGCCAGCCGATCGACCTGGTGCCGCGCGTGGTGGTGTTCGCCGGCAAGGCGGCGTCGGCGTATCACATGGCCAAGCTGGTGATCCGGCTGATCAACGACGTCGGCAGCGTCATCAACGCCGATCCGCGCGCCAACAAGCTGCTGAAGGTCGTGTTCCTGCCGAACTACAGCGTGAGCCTGGCCGAGATCATCATGCCGGCAGCCGACCTGTCGGAGCAGATCTCGACGGCCGGCACCGAGGCGTCGGGCACCGGCAACATGAAGTTCGCGCTCAGCGGCGCACTGACCATCGGCACGCTGGACGGCGCCAACGTCGAGATGCTGGAAAACGTCGGCGCGGACAACATCTTCATCTTCGGGAACACCACGCCGCAGGTTGCCGACATCCGCGCGCACGGCTACCAGCCGCGCAGCTACTACGACTCGATCCCCGAACTGCAGAAGGTGCTGGACGCCATCCGCGACGGCGTGTTCTCGCCCGGCGAGCCGGCGCGCTACCAGAGCATCTACGACACGCTGGTGAGCTGGGGCGACCACTACCTGCTGCTGGCCGACTACGAAAGCTATGTCGCGAAGCAGGCCGAGGTCGACGCGCTCTACCGCGACAGCGACGAATGGACGCGCAAGGCGATCCTGAACGTCGCGGGCATGGGCGTGTTCTCGTCGGACCGCACGATCGCGGAATACGCGCACGACATCTGGAAGACCAAGCCGGTGGTTCTCAGCTAACCCTCAGGCTTGCTCGCTGCGCGTAGTCGCCAACCCCCTGCGGGGGGCGACACCTGCAGTCCGGCGGAGCCGGTCCTGCGGTGTCCCTGGTGAGGAGAGGGGCCGAGGTTCAGCCCTGGATCCAGCGATCCGTCAGCGAGCGGGTGATGTTGGTGCCACGGGCGCCGCAAGCGCCGGCGCCTCGGTCACGAAGCCGATGCGCGTCAGGCCGGCCTTGTTGGCGATGCCCATGAGTTCGACGATCCGGCCGTAGGGCACCGTTTCGTCCGCGCGCAGCTGCACTTCGGTATCGCGGCTGGCCCCGGCCGTGGCGGCGAGTCCGGCCGCGAGCTCGTCGGCCGTGACAGCCTTTCCGTTCAGGAAGACCTGCCCGGCGCGGTTGACGGCCAGGCTCACGGATTTCGGCGCATCGACCGGCAGGCCGGCGTCGGTCTTCGGAAGGTCGAGCCGGATCGAAC
Source organism: Variovorax sp. GW821-FHT10B04 (assembly GCF_059415645.1). Taxonomy (NCBI): domain Bacteria; kingdom Pseudomonadati; phylum Pseudomonadota; class Betaproteobacteria; order Burkholderiales; family Comamonadaceae; genus Variovorax; species Variovorax sp. GW821-FHT10B04. Next base: position 541,711 of record NZ_JBWKNQ010000002.1, on the reverse strand, counting down.
TGGCCATCAACGGCGCCGTGATGATGAAGATCACCAGCAGCACCAGCATCACGTCGACCAGCGGCGTGACGTTGATGTCGGACAACGGCCTGGCGCCCGAGCCCTTGGCTGCTGCGCTACGGCCTGCGCCGCCGGAACCGAGCGGATGGCGGCCGAAGGCCATGGTTCAGGCGACGACCGGCATGACCCGGGCCGGCGGCAACGGCGTGGAAGCGGCCGGCTCGCCGAACATCGCGAGCAGGTCGTGCGCAAAGCCTTCCAGTTCGGCCTCGATGCGACCGATCACGCGACCGAAGACGTTGTACGCGAGCACGGCCGGTATGGCGACGGCCAGGCCCAGCGCCGTCATCACCAGCGCCTCGCCGACCGGCCCCGCCACCTTGTCGATGGTGAAGCCGCCCGCCTGGCCCGCAATGCCCGAGAGCGCGTGGTAGATGCCCCAGACGGTTCCGAGCAGGCCGACGAAAGGCGCCGTCGCGCCCACGGTCGCCAGCAGGATCTGGCCACTCTGCAAGCGCTGCAGTGCGCCGTGCAGCGCATTGCGCAGGACGCGCGTGAGCCGCTGGCTGCGATCGCCGGCCTGGCCGAGCGTGCCGGCGGCCTGCGTGGACTCGCGCATCAGCGCGGCCAGCGCGCCGACGGCGGGTGACACGAGCGCTGCGCCGTCGAAGCCCTGCAGGCGCTGCTCGGCTTCAGCCAGCGACGGGGACTGCCAGAACGCGGCAATGCTTCGCACCACGTGGCGGGTTCCACCACGCAACAGCCACGCCTTCCAGAGAATCACGACCCAGCTCGCCACCGACATCGCGAACAGCAGCACGGCCACCGTGCGGCTCACCGCATCGCCCTGCGAGAGCAGCGACAGCACGCTCATGGAAGCAAAGGGGCTGGAAGCGCGACGCGCATGCGGGTCGGCCCGTTAGCGCAGACCCAGGACGTCGAACATGTCGAACAGCCCGGACTTCTGCGCCGAAAGGAAGCGCGCCGCGCGCAGGCTGCCCTGCGCATAGGTCGTACGGCTGGACGACTTGTGCGTGATCTCGATGCGCTCGCCCGTGCCGGCGAACAGCACGGTGTGGTCGCCGACGATGTCGCCGCCACGGATGGTCGCGAAGCCGATCGACGACGGGTCGCGCTCGCCGGTCACGCCTTCGCGCGAATAGACGGCGCAATCCTTGAGATCGCGGCCCAGCGCGTCGGCGATGACCTCGCCCATCTTGAGCGCGGTGCCCGACGGCGCGTCGACCTTGTGGCGATGGTGCGCCTCGATCACTTCGATGTCGTAGCCAGTCGACAGCGCCTTGGCCGCCATTTCGAGCAGCTTGAAGGTCACGTTGACGCCGACGCTCATGTTGGGCGCCATGACGATCGCGATGTCCCTGGCGATGTCGGCGATCTCCGCCTTCTGTGCATCGCTGAAGCCGGTGGTGCCGATCACGGCCTGCACGCCGAGCTCGCGGCACACGGCCAGATGGGCCAGCGTGCCCTCGGGACGGGTGAAGTCGATCAGCACCTGGGCATTCTTCAGCCCGGCCCGCAGATCGGACGTGATGGCCACGCCGCTGTTCACACCAAGAAAGGCCGACGCGTCGGTGCCGATGTCGGCCCCGCCGGCTACGGCCAGCGCGCCGGCGAGCTCGAGGTCATCGGCGTTGCGCACGGCCTCGATGAGCATGCGGCCCATGCGGCCCGAAGCACCTGCGATCGCGATGCGCCGCAGCGAAATGTTGGAAGAGGATGGGGATGCTGCGGTCACGCGGATTCAGCCTTCGGAAAACATCGATCGGGCGGCATGCGAGCGCAATGCCGGCGAACCGTACGCGGGCGCGGGGCTCAGCGCTTCGATTCGAGGGGAGGATAGCTGGCCGGCAGCGGCGGAAGCGCCGTCGGGGCAGCGCTGGTCGCAGCGGGTTTGGCCGGCGCCAGTTTCTTGAGCTCTTCTTCGGTCGCCTCGAGCTGCGGAATCTTCCCGGTGTGCTTGCGCCCATCGAGCGTCGCAACGAACTCCTGCTCGCTCGGCATCGTGTCGCCTTCGAAACGGGCCAGCAATTCGCCGTTGAAGAACAGCGTCAGGCGGCGCTGTTGCGCTTCGACGCCCTGGCGACGGATGGTGAAGACGTAATCCCAGCGGTCGTTGTGGAACACGTCGGTCAGGAGCGACGTGCCGAGAATCTCGCGCACCTGCTGCCGGGACATGCCGACCTTGAGCATGTCGACCTGTTCCTTCGAGACGAAGTTGCCCTGGACGATCTCGACCTTGTACGGCGTAACGGCAACCAGCGCACTGCGCGTGCTTTCAGTGACACTGCTGCAGGCACCCAGCGCTGCAGTGGCCGCGGCAGCAGCTGCGAGCAACCACAGGCGGCTTCGGAAAATGGCGAGCATGGGCAAAAGGGGTAGCGATATGATCGACCCATTGTAGCGGCTGGCCCCTCGGCGGGGCTTTCCCGCAGGGCCGGCGCAGGAATCATCATGGGCAATATCGACGAACTCAAAAGTACCGGCCTGAAGGCCACGCTGCCGCGCCTGAAGATTCTCGAGATCTTCCAGACCGGTACCCAGCGACACATGACGGCGGAAGACGTGTTCCGCGTCCTTCTCAACGATCATTCCGACATCGGGCTGGCAACGGTCTACCGCGTGCTCACGCAGTTCGAGCAGGCCGGCATTCTGGAACGCAGCCACTTCGAAAGCGGCAAGGCGGTCTACGAACTGAACGAAGGCACGCACCACGATCACCTGGTGTGCACCTCGTGCGGCCGCGTCGAGGAGTTCTACGACGCCGAGATCGAACGTCGCCAGCAGTTGATCGCCAAGGACAAGGGCTGGGTCCTCCAGGACCACGCGATGTCGCTGTACGGTCTCTGCAGCAACTGCACCGACAAGCGCTGAAACGCACGCTGCCGGCGGCGCCGGAAGTCGTCTTTCAGAGGCCTTTGCTGGCCTCTTCCATCGCCTTGTGGTGGCGCGCCACGAAATCCGCATAGGTATCGATGCCGCGCAGCTGCAGGATCGAATTGCGCACGGCCGCCTCCACCAGCACCGCGATGTTGCGGCCCGCGACCACCTGGATGATGACCTTGCGCACCGGGATGCCCAGCACGTCCTGCGTGAGCGGCGCTGCGGGCATGCGCTCGTAGTCGCGCTCGAAACTGTCGCGCCGCACCAGGTGCACGATCAGCTTCAGGCGCATCTTCCGGCGCACGGCGGTCTCGCCGAAGATCGCGCGAATGTCGAGCAGGCCGATGCCGCGCACTTCCAGCAGGTTCTGCAGCAGCTCGGGGCAGCGGCCCTCGATGGTGTTCTGGTTGATCCGGTAGAGGTCGACGGCGTCGTCGGCCACCAGGCCGTTGCCGCGCGATATCAATTCCAGCCCGAGCTCGCTCTTTCCGAGGCCCGACTCACCGGTGATCATCACGCCCAACCCCAGGATGTCCATGAACACGCCGTGCATCGAGGTGCGCTCGGCAAAGTGCTTGGACAGATAGGCGCGCAGCAGGTCGATCACGAAGGCCGACGACTCGCGCGTGGCGAACAACGGCAACTGGGCGCGTTCGCAGATCGACAGCAGGTCATCCGGCGGCGCCTGGCCGTCGGCCAGCACCAGCATCGGCGGCTCCAGGGTCACGATGCGTGCGATCCGCCGGGCGCAGTCCTCGGGCGTGCCGCGCGCCAGGTAAGCGACCTCGCGTGCGCCCAGGATCTGCACGCGATAGGGGTGGATGTAGTTGAGGTAGCCGACCAGATCCGCGGCGGACTGCGCGCGGCTGATGACCTCCGAATCGAACTGCCGCTCCGAAGCACCCAGGCCGGCGAGCCACTCCCAGCGCAGCGCGCCACGAAAATCCTCGAACATCGCATCGGCGCTGATGACCGTCGGCTTCATGAACTACCTTTGAAAAACGCAGGGCGCCTGGGCTGGGGGACGGCAGTTTTCAGCGCGAGGCCGGCGACGCAGCAGGCCGGATGCGCATTGCACGCGTCGTCGCCGCGTGCAAGGGCTAGACCACCTGGGCCGATTGCCAACTGGCGATCAGGCCGTGAAGCGCCACAGCGTCGGTGCTCGACTTGATCTGTTCGCGCAAGGGCCCGTCACTGAGAAGTTCGGCGATTTCCGAGAGGATCTCGAGGTGCTTCTGGGTGGCTGCTTCAGGCACCAGCAAAAAGATCAACAGCACGACCGGCTGTTCGTCGGGCGCATCGAATCCGATGGGATGGGCCAGCTGGAACACGGCGGCCATCGGCGACTTCAAGCCCTTGATGCGGCCGTGCGGAATGCCGACACCGTGACCGAGGCCCGTCGAGCCGAGCCGTTCGCGCGCGAACAGGCTGTCGGTGATGAGCGCACGGCTGAGGCCATGGAGGTTTTCGAACAGCAGGCCGGCTTCCTCGAAAGCACGCTTCTTGCTGGTGACATCGACGCTCACGAGCACTTGAGCGGGCGGCAGGATGGACGCGAGGCGATTCATGGTGGGTGCAGAGCGGGGGCGATTATGCACCTGCCCTGAAAAAAGCAAAGGGCCGCCCGAGGGCAGCCCACAAGAGTATTTGCCCGAAGGGCAGTGCGCAACGGCCTACATCAGACGTTTAGGCGCTGCATGGTGATGGTCCTGCAGGCGGTCTTTGTGGCGCACGACCTGGCGGTCGAGCTTGTCGACCAGCTCGTCCACCGCGGCATACAGATCAGCATGGCTCGACTCCGCGAACATGTCGTTTCCCTTGACGTGGATGTTGCATTCGGCGCGTTGCCGGCGCTCCTTCTCCTTCTGGTTCTCCACCGTGAGGATCACCTTCACATCGACCACCTGATCGAAGTGCCGGGATATCCGGTCGAGCTTGCTCGTCACGTACTTGCGCAAGGCGGGAGAAACGTCGAGGTGATGGCCGCTGATCGTCAAATTCATGAATGACCTCCTGGAATTGACGGTTGGGGAAATGGCCGGCGTCCCGGAATGGCACGTCGACCGGCGAAAAAACGGAGTGGCTGATGCGGGGGAGATGAGATTGGAGAGGGAAATTCGGGGGGTCGATTCACTATGCCCAAGCCGTCACGGTAATGCAATCTCGGCGCGGTAAGCGTCTGCATCGCATCCGTTTCATGCGCTGGATCAGCTAGCCATTTGATAGCGGCAGCGCTTGCAGCCTCGCGGTGCGCCGGGCCGAAATGCCGAGCGGTTCTTTCGACGAAAAAAAGAAATCGACCCTTTTTCAAACAGGGCCGAAATGCTCAGCGCCAGGTTGCCCGCATCCGGCTCAGGAGGTCGAGCGTGGCGGCCGGCGCCGGGACGCCAACGGCGCGTGCGGGCGGCGGCGGCCAGGTCACATGCTCGAAGCGATGCGCGTCCGATTCGGGAATGAAGCGCGTGCGACCCGCATAGAGATGCCGATCGCCACGCGCCGCCTGCTGCGTGACGTAGAAGCGCTGCGGCACCAGCAGGTGCAGATGGTCGCGCGCTCGCGTCATCGCGACGTAGAGCAGCCGCCGTTCCTCTTCCAGCTCATGCGCCCCCTGCGCCACGTCGGCCGGGATGCAGCCGTCGACCGCGTTGAGCACGTGCACCGACGTCCATTCCTGCCCCTTCGCCGAATGGATGGTCGACAGGATCAGGTAGTCCTCGTCGAGCAGCGGCGGCCCCGCCCGGTCGCTCGTGGCTTCCGGTGGATCGAGCGTGAGCTCGGTCAGAAAGCGCTCGCGCGACGCATAGCCCGAGGCCAGCCGCGCGAGCTGCTCCACGTCGCCGCGGCGCACGCCGGCATCGTCGTGCAACCGTTCGAGGTGCGGCAGGTACCAGTCCAGCGCCAATTCCATGTCGGCCGGCCAGGCCAATCCGGGTGCGCGCAGCGCGGCGTAGATGTCGGCGAAGCGCTGCCATTCGACCTTCGCTGCCGCTGGCGGCGAGAAATCCTGCACCGCCGCGGCAGGGTCTGCAGCCTGGTCCATGGCATCGAGCAGTCGCGCCGAAGTCGCCGGACCGATTCCGGGAATCAGCTGCGTGACCCGGAAACCCGCCATGCGCCCACGCGGGTTCTGGACGAAGCGCAGTACGGCAAGCAGGTCCTTGACGTGCGACGCCTCGAGGAATTTCAGGCCGCCGTATTTCACGAACGGAATGTTGCGGCGCACCAGTTCGAGTTCGAGCGCCGCACTGTGGGTCGAGGTCCGGAACAGCACCGCCTGCGACTTCAACGCCAGCCCGCCCTCGCGGTGCGCGAGCACGCGATCGGCCACCCAGCAGGCCTGCTGCGCCTCGTCGGGCACCAGCACGATCTGCGGACGTCCGGCCGATGGCTTGTCGGTCCACAGCGTCTTGGCGTGGCGTTCGGCCGCGGCGGCGATCACCGCGTTCGAGACGTCCAGGATCGGCTGCGTCGAACGGTAATTGCGCTCCAGCGTGACGACGCGCGCCGGCACCGGCTCCGGCCCCTGCGCGCCTGGCCGGGAAAACTGCCCCGGAAAATCGAGGATGTTGCGCACCGTTGCGCCCCGAAAGGAATAAATCGACTGCGCATCGTCGCCGACCACGGTGAGTCCGCGCCCGTCCGGCTTGAGTGCGAGCATGATCGCCGACTGCAGCCGGTTGGTGTCCTGGTACTCGTCGACCAGCACGTGATCGAAGCGGCCGCCCACCAGCCGCGCCCAGCTCGGGTCCGCGACCATTTCGGCCCAGTACAGCAGCAGGTCGTCGTAGTCGAGCACCTGCTGGCGCTGCTTGGCTTCCACGTAGGCGCCGAACAGCCGCTTGAGTTCGGCCTCCCAGTCGGCGCACCACGGGAACGCATCGCGCAGCACTTCGGCCAGCGGCGCGCAGGTGTTGACGACGCGCGAGTAGATCGACAGGCAGGTTCCCTTGCGCGGAAAACGGCGCTCCGTGGCTGAAAAGCCGAGCTCGTGCCGCACCAGGCCCATCAGGTCTTCGGCGTCGCCGCGGTCGTGGATCGTGAAGTTCTCATCGAGCCCGATCGACGCCGCATATTCGCGCAACAGCCGCGCGCCGATGCCGTGGAAGGTGCCGGCCCAGGGCAGCGCAGGCGGCGATTCGGCCCCCAGGCCGAGCACGCGTGCCAGCACCTGGCCGGCACGGCGGCCCATCTCCTGCGCCGCACGGCGCGAAAAGGTCAGCAACAGGATGCGCTGCGGATCGGCGCCCTGCGCGATCAGGTGCGCCACCCGGTGCGCCAGCGTGGCGGTCTTGCCGGAACCCGCGCCGGCGATCACCAGCAGCGGCCGCGTGTCGCCGACAGCGGCGCCGACACCGTGCTCCACGGCTGCGCGCTGCGCCTCGTTGAGCGTGGAAAGTGCCTGCGCCAGACGCTCGGCCTGGCTGTGTGGAACGGAAGCGGCGATGGAGGACATCGGGGCGCGACTTTACTGGATATCCATCCAGACCAGTGGCATGTCCGTCGAGGGCGCGGTGCCATAATCGTGCGTCGCTGCAACCGGAGATTTCGCCTTGGAAACCGCCCCGTCTCGGCAGCTTTCAACTCCCGTCTGAAGCCATCGGCGAGGGACTTGAAAGCGCCAACCAACCCCTCGCCCATCGCCAGTCATCTCAGGGAGTGAGCCCATGCTCAACATCTTCACGCTCGCCAACGGCCGCCTCGTCCAGGAAGAAATCGAGGCCCTCGAAGAGCTTTCCCGGTTCCAGCCCATATGGGTCGACCTCGAATCGCCAACGGTCGAGGAAAAACGCTGGATCAAGCAGTACTACGGCCTGTCCATCCCGGAAGACGCGATGGACGAGGACATCGAGGAATCGGCCCGCTTCTACCAGGAAGACAACGGCGAACTGCACATCCGCAGCGACTTCCTGATCGACGACGACGAAGACCCGCGTTCGGTGCGCGTGGCGTTCATCCTCAACCAGCACAACAGCGACCTGCGCAGCCGCGGCGTGCTGTTCTCGATCCACGACGAGGACGTGCCCGTGTTCCGCCTGGTGCGCATGCGTGCGCGCCGCGCGCCAGGGCTGATCGAGGACGCGAAAGACGTGCTGCTGAAGCTGTTCGACGCCGACGCCGAATACTCGGCCGACACGCTGGAGAACATCTACGACGAACTCGAGATCGCGGGCAAGAAGGTGCTCGAAGGCAACGTCAGCGACGAGCTGGCCGGCGAGGTGCTCGGCGCGATCGCACGCCAGGAAGACTTGAACGGCCGCATCCGCCGCAACGTGATGGACACGCGCCGCGCGGTGAGCTTCATGATGCGCAGCCGCATGCTCAACGCCGAGCAATTCGAAGAGGCGCGGCAGATCCTGCGCGACATCGAGTCGCTCGACAACCACACGGCCTTCCTGTTCGACAAGATCAACTTCCTGATGGACGCGACCGTCGGTTTCATCAACATCAACCAGAACAAGACGATCAAGATCTTCTCGGTCGCCAGCGTGGCGCTGCTGCCGCCGACGCTGATCGCGAGCATCTACGGCATGAACTTCAAGTTCATGCCCGAGCTCGACTGGTCGCTCGGCTATCCGTACGCCCTGCTGTTGATGGCGGCCAGCGCGCTCGGGCCGATGTGGTACTTCCGCCGGCGCGGCTGGCTCAAGTAGGCGACTACCAGCCCACTTCGCTGCTGGTCACCCATTCCCTGTGCCAGGCATAGGGATCGGGCGCCGTCGGGTTATCCGACGTGGAAACCGCGCCATTCGACACCAGCAATTTTCCGCTCGTCATCAGCACAGCCGCATGCCCGGAACGGGGTGACAGCAATGTTCCCCACGGCTGCCATGCGTTCGTCGAGGGGTCGTAGGCTTCAACGCTGCCCAGCGTAAGTGGCAACTTCGTCCCGAATCCACCTGTCGGCAGAGAATCGACTTCGTTCCAAATGTTTCCCCCTGCGACGGCGACTTGGCCGGTAGGCAGCAACGTCACCGAAAACCCTTGTCGACGGGTCGCCAGACTGCCTGCGGATGACCACACGCCGGTAGCCGGATCAAAAAGCTCGGCCTGCGCAACAGCCGACCAGCCGCAGGCGCAATAGTGTGCAGTCGATCCCGTAGACCCTCCGACGGCGAGAACCTTTCCGTTGGGCAGCAAGGTGCTCGTGTGATTGGTGCGAGAAGTCGCCAGTCGCCCGGCAGAGGTCCATTTCCCGAGAGATGGGTCGAATACCTCACTGTCGGCAATGGTGGAACTCCCCCCGGCTGCGCCGCCCGCAGCCAGAATATTGCCATTTGCCATCAACGTGAACGAGCCGCCATAGGCGTGGTCCACCAGCGCAGCAGCGCTTGCGCTCCACACACCTGTCTCGGGCTGGAGGAGTTCGACACGCTTTCCGTCCGAAGCAAACACGCGACCATCCAGCAGGACCTGGAGCTGTTCCAGCTTCGTCAGCGTCGCGAACTGTCCACCGGACGTGAACGTCTGCGTGGTCGGGTCATAGAGCCGCAACTCCGCGGCGGCGCTGGCGACCAGGACCTTTCCACTGGAAGGCAGCAAGACGGCCGCTTGCAGCGGCTGAAATGGCAGCGTGCCGGCCGGCTTCCAGAGAGCGCTCACGGGGTCGTATCGCTCGACCGCAACGACGCCGCTGCCGGCCAGGTCCTGCCCCCCCAATGCGAGTACCGATCCGTCGGACAGCGTGACGAGCCGATGCCCCGTGCGCGGGACATGCATGGTGGCAGCCAGATGGAAAACGCCTTGCTGCGCCGGACCGCAAATCACCCGCACGCTCGTGACATCCGCCTTGGAAACGGCACCGCCGGAAAAGACGATCGTGCACGCCTGCGCCGATGGCACGGAGGACAGAGACACGCTGTAGCTGCTGCCCTCCGCCGTGCGTTGCTTGAAACTGAATTGCCCGTCGGCCGACAGCGTCAACGCATCGGCGCCGTTGTTCTTCAAGACGATCTGGCTGCCGGAAGCGATGCCAGTGACGGTTCCCCCGATCACATGGTCTGCAGTTGGCGTATTGCCGCTACCCGTGCCCGGGTCAACTGCGACAGCACCGCTACCGCCGCCACCGCCACCACCGCATGCGAGCAACAGAAGGCTGCAACACGAAACAACCGCCAGGACTTCACCTACTTTACGCATGGAAACCATCTCCTCTTTATGCGGCCGATTCTAGATTGCGGTGTCTTCCACACGGATCACGGCCGACGGTGAGGATGCTGCGGCGATGCAGCGCAGCCTGCCTGCCTGCAGTTTCAGTCGGCTGTGCAGCTCAGTTGGCAACGGGCAGCGTGGCCAGCCACGTGCTCACCAGCGCCAGGCTGTAGCGGCTCGCGACCTCGGCGACGAAGCGCTTGAAGTCGCCGTGCGCGGCATCGTCGGCACGGTCGGAGATGGTCCGGACCGCGGCGAAGGGCACGCCGTAGTCGTGGCATACCTGCGCGATGGCCGCGCCTTCCATCTCGACGGCCAATGCGTCGGGCAGCGCATCGCGCAAGGCTGCACTTTCAGCGGCGGTCGACACGAAGCGGTCGCCGCTCACCAGCAGGCCGCGATGCACGCCCGGCAGATACAGCCCGAACTCGTCGACCGCCTGCGGCCCCACCAGCGCGACCGGATCACGCAGCACGTCGTGCGCCGCGGCCACGAGCGCTTCGGCCAACTGCGCATCGGCCGCGAAGCGCGACACGCCGCTGAGCGGCACCTCGTATTTCGGAAAGATCGGCGAGGCGTCCATGTCGTGCTGCATCAGCGTGCCGGCCACGACGACGTCGCCGACGTTCACGCCCGGCGCCAGGCCGCCTGCCACGCCGGTGAACACGATCGCCTTCACAGCGAAGCGCTCGATCAGCACCGTCGCCGTGATCGCAGCCGCGACCTTGCCGATGCGCGACAGCACAGCCACCACCGGCTGCCCTTCCAGATGCCCGACCCAGAAGTCACGCCCCGCCACGCGCACCCGCTGCTCGTCGGGCATGCGCGCCAGCAGCGCGCTCAGTTCCTCATGCATGGCCGCAACGATCGCAATCAAGACAACGCTTTCAAAAAACAGACAGAGGCATCAACACCCCGAAAACAAGGCAAAGCGAAGCGAGCCTCCCAACGCCAGAAACATCGCGGAACCGGCTTTGCCGGGCCGCCGATGTTGCCCCCTGCAAGGGGGTTGGCGCAGGCGACACGAAGTGCCGCAGCCTGGGGGTTTACTTGATGTCCACGCCGTAGAAGGTGTGGCGCCCGAAAGGGCTCAGCTTGAAGTCGACCACTTCCTTGCGCACCGGCTTGAGCTGCACCGCATGCGCGATCGTGAACCAGGGCGCCTGTTCCTTGAAGATCACCTGCGCCTTCTTGTAGAGCGCATCGCGGTCGGCCTGCTTCGACGTGTTCTTGGCCTTCACGACCAGTTCCTCATAAGGCTGGTAGCAGAACTTCGCGACGTTCGAACCATTCGACTGGGCCGACGCGCAACCGAGCAGCGTGTACATGAAGTTGTCCGGATCGCCGTTGTCGCCGGTCCAGCCCAGCATGCCCATCTGGTGTTCGCCGGCCTGCATGCGCTTGCGGTACTCGCCCCATTCGAAGCTCTTGATCTCGGCCTTGACGCCGATCTTCGCGAGGTCGGCCTGCATCAGCTCGGCGATGCGCTTGGCGTTCGGGTTGTACGGTCGCTGCACCGGCATGGCCCACAGGTCGGTCGTGAAGCCGTCCGGCAGGCCCGCGGCAGCCAGCAGCTTCTTCGCGCCTTCGGGATCGTACGGGTCGTCCTTCACGGCGTCGTTGTACGACCACATGGTGGGCGGAATCGGGTTCTTCGCCGCGACGCCGGTGCTCAGGTACACGCCGTCGATGATGGCTTTCTTGTTGATCGCCATGTTGATCGCCTTGCGCACACGCACGTCGTCGAAAGGCTTCTTCTGCGTGTTGTAGGCGAGGTAGCCGACGTTCAGGCCCGGCTGCTCCAGCAGTTGCACGTTCGGGTCCTTGCGGATGGCATCGAGGTCGGCCGGGTTCGGGTAGGGCATCACATGGCATTCGCCCTTCTGCAGCTTGGCCCAGCGCACCGACGCGTCCGGCGTGATGGCGAAGATCAAGTCGTCGATCTTGGCCTTGCCGCCCCAATACTGCGGGAAGGCCTTGAAGCGGATGACCGCGTCCTTCTGGTACTGCACGAGGTAGAACGGCCCGGTGCCGATCGGGTCCTGGTCGACCTTCTCGGGCGTGCCGGCCTTGAGCATCGCGATCGCGTACTCCTTCGACTGGATGCCCGCGTACTGCATGGCGAGGTTCGCGAGGAATGGCGCCTCGGCCTTGTTGAGCACGATCTTCACCGTGTAGTCGTCCACCCGGTCGACCGTCTTCAGCAGCTTCGGCATGCCCATGTCGTTGAAGTACGAGTGGTTGGTGCTGGTGACCTTGAAGAACGGATCGTTTTCCTTCCACTGGCGCTCCAGCATGAAGATGAAGTCGTCGGCGTTGAAGTCGCGCGTCGGCTTGAAGCTCTTGCTGGTGGTGTGCCACTTCACGCCCTTGCGCAGCTTGAAGGTGTACTCGGTGCCATCGGGCGAGATGGTCCAGCTCTCGGCCAGGCCGGGCACGACCTTGGTACCGCCGCGCTCGAACTCGACGATGGTGTTGTAGACCTGCGTGGTCACGTCGAAGGACGTGCCGGTGGTATTCACCGCCGGATAGAAGTTCTCGGGGCTGCCCTCGGAGCAATAGACCAGTGTCTTGGCCGATGCGGCGCCGCAGGCGAGCGCCAGGGCCGTCGGGACGATCAATGCGGCGGCGCGCAGGCGGCGCACGGCAGGGGATTTGGCTGTCATGTCGAAGACTCCTGTGGAGGCGTTGCAGTGGTTGCTGGGAAAGTGGCAACGGCCGAAGCCGCACCGTCGAGAAAGCGTTCGGCATGGTGGCAGGCCACCAGGCGGTCGTCGAGTGCGCGCAGCAGCGGGCGTTCGCTGCGGCAGCGTTCGGTGGCGTGGGCGCAGCGCGTGTTGAACACGCAGCCCGGCGGCGGATTCAGCGGAGAGGGCAGCTCGCCCTGCAGCACGATGCGCGGCCGGCCCAGCCCGGGCGTCGAGGCCAGCAGCGCCTGGGTGTAGGGATGCAGCGGCCGCTCGAACAGGTGCGCCTTCGGGCCCTGCTCGACGGCATGGCCGAGGTACATCACGAGCACGTCGTGCGCGATGTGGCGCACCACGCCCAGGTCGTGCGAGATGAAGAGATAGGCCAGCCCGAGTTCGGCCTGCAGGTCGGACAGCAGATTCAGCACCTGCGCCTGGATCGACACGTCGAGCGCCGACACCGGTTCGTCCGCCACCAGCAGCCGCGGCGACAACATCAGCGCACGCGCGATCGCGATGCGCTGGCGCTGGCCGCCCGAGAACATGTGCGGATAGCGGTTGGCGTGCTCGGGCCGCAAGCCGACGCGCGCGAGCATCTGCTGCGCCTTGTCGGCGCGCTCGGCGCGCGTGAACGTCGTGTTGATCGCCAACGGGTCCTCGAGCACGGCCGCGATCTTCTTGCGCGGGTTCAGCGAGGCGTACGGGTTCTGGAAGACCAGTTGCACCGCCTGGCGCAACTCGCGCCGGCGCGCGGACGGCGTGTCGACCGCATCGACGCCGACCAGCCTCAAGCCACCGGCCGTCGGCTTCTCGATCAGCGCGACCATGCGCGCGAGCGTCGACTTGCCGCAGCCCGATTCACCGACCACCGCGAGCGTGCGACCGCGCGCCAGCCGAAACGAGACCTCGCCGACGGCCTGCAGCTTCGCGAGCGAACTGAACAGGCCGCGACGCACGTCGTAGACGCGCTGCAGTCCGGAGGCTTCGACAACGACGTCCGCAGGCACGCCGGATGCGGCCGTCGGCGTGGGCGCGGCGATGGCGCTCATGACGCGACCTCCACCGGCTGCGGGCCGTCCTGCGCGATCCGTGCGGCACGCTGCGGATCGCCGAGCGCGTAGTGGCATCGCACCTGACCGTCGGGCGAGGCCTGCACGCCGTCCGCGCCGGACGCGATCGGCAGCAGCGCAGGCCGGACCGCACGCGAATGCGCGGTCGCATAGCGGCAGCGCGGCGCGAACAGGCAGCCGGCGGGCCGGTCGTGCACGCCCGGCACCATGCCGGGAATCGTGGCCAGCCGGCCGTCGGGCGACGCGCGCTCGGGCAGGGCCGCGAGCAGCGCCTCGGTGTACGGATGCTGGGGCGCCGCGAACAGCCGGTCGACCCGCTGCGACTCCACCACCTGGCCCGCGTACATCACGGCCACGCGCTGCGCCATGTCGCCGACCACGCCCATGTTGTGCGTGATCAGCACCAGCGCCATGCCGCGCTCCTTCTGCAGGCTGCGCAGCAGCTCGAGGATCTGCGCCTGGATCGTCACGTCGAGCGCGGTGGTCGGCTCGTCGGCGATCAGCAGGCGCGGGTTGCAGGCGATCGCCATGGCGATCATCACGCGCTGGTTCATGCCGCCCGACAACTGGTGCGGATAGGCGCCGAGGCGCGACGCAGCGGCCGGAATGCCGACCTGCTCCAGCAGCTCGATCGACCGACGCTTCGCACCGCGGCGGTCCATCTTCAGGTGCAGGCGCAGTGTTTCCATCAGCTGGAAGCCGATCGTGAACGACGGGTTCAGGCTGGTGGTCGGGTCCTGGAAGATCATCGCCACGTCCTGGCCGACCAGCGAACGGCGCGTTGCGTCCGACAGGCCCAGCAGGTCCTGCCCCGCAAAGCGCATGTGCCCGGCCTGCACCCGTCCCGGGTAGCCGATCAGGCCCATGAGAGCCATCATCGTGACGCTCTTGCCCGAGCCCGATTCGCCGACGATGCCGAGCACCTCGCCTTCGTCGACGTGCAGGCTCACGCCGTCGACCGCGTGCATCACGCCGCCCTGCGTGGGGAAGCTCACGTGCAGATCGCGGATGTCCAAAAGACTCATCGCTTCAGCTTCGGGTCGAGCGCATCGCGCAAGCCGTCGCCCATCAGGTTGAAAGCCAGCACAGCCGCCAGGATGGCCAGCCCCGGGAAGGTCACGACCCACCAGGCGCGCAGCACGAACTCGCGCGCGTCGGCCAGCATGGTTCCCCATTCGGGCGACGGCGGCTGCGCGCCGAGGCCGAGGAAGCCCAGCGCGGCGGCATCGAGGATCGCGGTCGACACGCCGAGCGACGCCTGCACGATCAGCGGCGCGGCGCAGTTGGGCAGCACCTCGCTGAACATCAGGCGCAACGTGCCGGCACCGCTCACGCGCGCGGCCGTCACGTAGTCGCGCGACACCTCGGTGATGACGGCTGCGCGCGTGATGCGCACATAGTGCGGCAGCACCACGATCGCCACGGCGAGCATCGCGTTGATCAGCCCCGGCCCGAGGATCGCGACGATCACGATTGCCAGCAGCAGGCTGGGCAGCGTGAGCACGATGTCCATGGCCCGCATGATCGCGATCTCGATCACGCCGCGGAAGAAACCGGCGACCAGGCCGAGCGCGATGCCCACCACCACCGAGATCGCCACCACCGCGATGCCGATCGACAGCGACAGCCGCGCACCGAACATCAGGCGCGAGAGGATGTCCCGGCCGATGGCGTCGGTGCCGAGCGGATAGGCCCACGCACCGCCCGCCTGCCAGGCCGGCGGCCGCAGGAAGGCGGACGGGTCGGTCTGGTTGGGCGCATGCGGCGCGATCCAGGGCGCGAACAGCGCGACGAACAGCAGCAGCCCGATCACGCCGAGCCCGATCACCGCACCGCGATTCGCACTGAAGGCGAGCCAGAACTCGCGCCACGGACCGGGCGGCGCCGGCGACGCAGCGGGTGTCGCCGGAACGGCAGCGCTCATTTGCGGATCCTCGGGTTGATGACGCCATAGGTCACATCGACCGCCAGATTGACCAGCATCACGATGCCGCCGAGCAGCAGCATGCCGCCCTGCAGCACCGGGTAGTCGCGCCGGCCGATCGCCTCGATCAGCCACTTGCCGACGCCCGGCCAGGAGAAGATCGTCTCGGTCAGGATCGCGCCGGTGAACAGCACGCCGACCTGCAACCCGATCACGGTGACCACCGGGATCAGCGCATTGCGCAACGCATGCAGCCCGACCACGCGAAGGCGCGACAGGCCCTTGGCGCGCGCGGTGCGGATGTAGTCCTCGCCCAGCACTTCGAGCATGGCCGAACGCGTCATGCGCGCCACCACCGCCAGCGGGTTGGTGCCCAGCACGATCGCGGGCAGGATGAGGTGTGCCACGGCCGAGCCGAAGGCGCCGTCCTCACCCGAGCGCAGCGCATCGATCAGCAGGAAGCCGGTGACCGGCTCGATGTAGTACTGCACCGCGATGCGGCCGGACACCGGCGTCCATCCCAGCTGCACCGAGAAGAACAGGATCAGCAGCAGGCCCCACCAGAAGATCGGCATGGAGAAGCCGGTGAGCGAGGTCGCCATCACGCCGTGGTCGAACAGCGAGTTGCGCTTGACCGCCGCCACGATGCCGGCCGGGATGCCGAGCAGCAACGCAAAGGCGATGGCGCACAGCGCAAGCTCGACCGTGGCGGGGAAGAGCGCAAGGAACTCGTTCATCACCGGCTCCTGCGTGATGACCGACTTGCCGAGATCGCCGTGCAGCACGCGGCCGATGTAGATGCCGTATTGCGTGAGCAGCGGCTTGTCGAGGCCGTAGTCCTTGAGCAGCTGGGCGTGGCGCGCCGGGTCGATGCCGCGCTCGCCGGCCATCGTCTCGATCGGGTCGCCCGGCACCAGCCGGATCAGAAAGAACGCCAGCAGCGTCATGCCGAGAAAGGTCGGCACGAGCAGGCTGGCGCGGGTCAGGATGAAACGAAGCATTCCACCCGAATATGCAAGACCGATGCCCGTCCTACATCCGACGAAACCCTCGCACGGCGGACCTGCGTCCGCTGCAACGGATGCTTACTTCTTCACGTCGCGCAGCTCGCGCCGCAGGATCTTGCCGACCGGTGTCTTGGGCATGTCGGTGCGGAACTCGATCACGCGGGGACGCTTGTAGCCCGTGAGGTTCTCGCGGCAGAAGTCGCGCACCTGGGCCTCGGTGAGCTCGGGCGTCTTGCGCACGATCACCAGCTTGACGGCTTCGCCGGTCTTGTCGTCCGGCACGCCGACCGCGGCGCACTCCAGCACGCCAGGCAGCGTGGCGACGACGTCCTCGATCTCGTTCGGGTAGACGTTGAAGCCCGACACCAGGATCATGTCCTTCTTGCGATCGACGATCTTGAAGTAGCCGCGCTCGTCGGCGATGCCGATGTCGCCGGACTTGAACCAGCCGTCGGGCGTCATGACCTTGGCGGTCTCGTCGGGCCGCTGCCAGTAGCCGGCCATGACCTGCGGGCCCTTGATCGCGATCTCGCCGGCCTGGCCGAGCGGCACGTCGCGACCTTCGTCGTCGATCAGCTTCAGGTAGGTGCTCGGCAACGGAACGCCGATGGTGCCGGTGTAGGCCGTGCTGGTGGTCGGGTTGCACGACGCGGACGGCGAGGTTTCCGACAGCCCGTAACCCTCGCAGATCGGGCAGCCGGTCTTCTCGAGCCACAGCTTGGCGACCGCGGCCTGCACCGCCATGCCGCCGCCGACCGAGACCTTCAGGTTGCTCCAGTTGACCGTGCCGAAATCCGGATGGTTGGCCAGTCCGTTGAAGAGCGTGTTGACGGCCGGAAAGCTGTGGAAGGTGTGCTTCGACAGCTCCTTGAGCGTGGCGGCGATGTCGCGCGGATTCGGGATCAGGATCAGCTTGCCGCCCGTGCGCATGCTCAGCATCATGCCGACCGTGAACGCGAAGATGTGATACAGCGGCAGTGCGCAGACGCTGGTCGGCTGCTCGCCGGCCGGCACCTTCTGCATGACCGGATCGTTCCAGGCCTCGGACTGCAGCACGTTGGCGATCACGTTGCGATGCAGCAGCACGGCGCCCTTCGACACACCCGTGGTGCCGCCGGTGTACTGCAGCACGGCGACGTCGTCGGCGCCGACGTCGACCGGCCGCAGCGTGCCCGAAGCACCCTGGCCGACCGCCGCGTTGAAGCGCACGGCGCCCGGCAGCGAATAGGCCGGCACCAGCTTCTTGACGTTGCGCACCACGTAGTTGACCAGTGCACCCTTCAGCAGGCCGAGCCGGTCGCCCATCGAGGCCAGCACCACGTGCTTGACCGGCGTCGAGGCGATGCAGTGCTGCAGGGTCGACGCGAAGTTCTCCATGATCACGATGGTCTTCGCACCGCAGTCCTGCAACTGGTGCTCGAGCTCGCGCGCGGTGTACAGCGGGTTGACGTTGACCAGGATCAGCCCGGCACGCAGGATCGCCGCCACGGCGATCGGGTACTGCGGACAGTTGGGCATCATGACCGCCACGCGGTCGCCCTTCACGAGGCCCAGCCCCTGCAGGTAGACCGCGAAGGATCGGCTCAGCGTGTCGACCTCTTCATAGCGGATGTCGCTGCCCATGAAGCTGTAGGCGGTGCGCTGCGCGTAGTTGGTGAAGCTCTCCTGCATCAGCGCCACGAGCGAGTCGTAGCGCGATGCATCGATGTCGGCCGGAACGCCTTGTGGGTAGCTGCTCAGCCAGGGACGGTCACTCATTGCGTTGTCTCTCCAGTATCCAGAAAAAACCGCGCGCCCATCGGGGCGCTCGGAGCCATCGATGCATGCCAAGGCACGCTATTCGATGGCCTTGCCCATATCTTCCACGACTTTCTTCGCGTCGCCGAAGACCATCATCGTCTTGTCCATATAGAACAGTTCGTTGTCCAGCCCCGCGTAACCCGCGGCCATGCTGCGCTTGTTCACGATCACCGTCTTGGCCTTGTACGCCTCCAGGATCGGCATCCCGTAGATCGGGCTGCCCTTGGTGTGCGCGGCCGGGTTCACCACGTCGTTGGCACCCAGGATGATCGCCACGTCGGCCTGGCCGAACTCGCCGTTGATGTCTTCCATCTCGAAGACCTGGTCGTAGGGTACCTCGGCCTCGGCCAGCAGCACGTTCATGTGCCCCGGCATCCGGCCCGCCACCGGGTGGATCGCGTACTTCACCGTGATGCCCTTGTCGGTGAGCTTCTGCGCGAGCTCCTTCACCGCATGCTGCGCGCGGGCCACGGCCAGGCCGTAGCCCGGCACGATGACCACGGTCTCGGCATTGCCCAGCACGAAGGCCGCGTCGTCGGCGCTCCCGCTCTTCACCGGACGCTGCTCCTTGGCGCCACCGCCGGCCGTGACCGCCTCGCCGCCGAAGCCGCCGAGGATCACGTTGAAGAAGCTGCGGTTCATCGCCTTGCACATGATGTAGCTCAGGATCGCGCCAGAACTGCCGACCAGGCTGCCCGCGATGATCAGCATCGCGTTGTTCAGGCTGAAGCCGATGCCCGCAGCCGCCCAGCCCGAGTAGCTGTTGAGCATCGACACCACCACCGGCATGTCGGCACCGCCGATCGGGATGATGATCAGCACGCCCATCACGAAGGCCAGGATCAGCATCGCGAAGAAGGCGCCCCAGCTCTCGGTGGCGACGAACACCAGGCCGAGCGCGATGGTCAGCAGGCCGAGCACCAGGTTCAGCATGTGCTGGCCCTTGAACTGCACCGGCGCGCCCTGGAACAGGCGGAACTTGTACTTGCCCGACAGCTTGCCGAATGCGATGACCGAACCGCTGAAGGTGATCGCACCGATGGCCGCGCCGAGGAACAGCTCGAGCCGGTTGCCGCCCGGGATCGGCGCGCGCAGCAGGCCGCGCACGACGGCCGTGCCGTTGGTGACCAGCAGGTCCTGCGGCGCAGCGGTGATGCCGAAGGCCCAGGGCTCGGCGACCGCGGCGATGGCGATGAAGACCGCCGCCAGGCCGATCATGCTGTGCATGAAGGCGACCAGTTCGGGCATCTTGGTCATCTCGACCTTGTTGGCCATGAAGGCACCGATGCCGCCACCCACCACCAGCGCACCGAGCACCCAGCCGAGACCGCTGGCGAAATCCACCCGCAGCGCCTGCGCCTGGCCATGGATCAGCGCGATCGTGGTCAGCACGGCGATCGCCATGCCGCTCATGCCGAAGACGTTGCCGCGGATCGAGGTGGTCGGATGGCTCAGGCCCTTCAGGGCCTGGATGAAGCAGACGCTGGCGACGAGATACAGCAGCGTGACGAGGTTCATGCTCACTTGGCGGCTCCCTCGGCGCGAGGGGCGGCGGGCGCCTTGCGCTCCTTCTTCCTGAACATCTCCAGCATGCGCCGGGTGACCAGGAAGCCGCCGAACACGTTGACCGCGGCCAGTGCCACGGCGAGCACGCCCATGGTCTTGCCCAGCGACGTGGTGGTGAGCGCGGCGGCGAGCATCGCGCCGACGATGACGATCGCCGAGATGGCGTTGGTCACGGCCATCAGCGGCGTGTGCAATGCCGGCGTGACGGTCCAGACCACGTGGTAGCCGACGTAGATGGCCAGCACGAAGATGATCAGGTTGATGACGGTGTGGCTGACGATGTCCATGGCGTTGTGCTCCTCGCTCCTGCGTTGGTGTTGTCGTTCTCGTTGTCGTCTCGGTGCTTCTACCTGCGCGTGACCTGCCCGTCCTGCGCCATGCGGCAGGCAGCGACGATGTCGTCTTCCAGATCGATCTTCAGGCCGACATCCTTCACGAGGATCAGCTTGAGGAAGTCGAGCACGTTGCGCGCATAGAGCGCGGAGGCGTCGGCCGCGACCCGTGCCGCGAGGTTGGTCTCGCCGACGATCGTCACGCCGTGCTTCACCACGGTCCTGTCGGGCTCCGACAGCGGGCAGTTGCCGCCGGTCATGCCACCGTTCGCATCCGCACCCTTGCCGGCCGCGATGTCGACGATCACCGAACCGGGCTTCATCGACCGGACCATGTCCTCGCTGATGAGCGTCGGCGCGGCGCGGCCCGGAATGAGCGCCGTGCTGATCACCACGTCGGCCAGCGCCACGCGCTTGGCGACCTCGACCTGCTGGCGCGCCAGCCAGCTGGGCGGCATCGGCCTGGCGTAGCCGCCGATGCCGACCGCCGCTTCCTTCTCTTCGTCGGTGTCATAGGACACCTCGATGAACTTGCCGCCGAGCGATTCGACCTGCTCCTTGACGCTCGGGCGCACGTCGCTCGCCTCGATGACGGCGCCCAGGCGCTTGGCCGTGGCAATGGCCTGCAGGCCTGCGACGCCCACGCCAAGGACGACGACGCGCGCGGCCTTCACGGTGCCGGCGGCGGTCATCAGCATCGGGAAGAAGCGCTGGTACTGGTCGGCCGCGATCATCACGGCCTTGTAGCCGGCGATATTGGCCTGCGAGGAGAGCACGTCCATGCTCTGGGCGCGCGTGGTGCGCGGTGCGGCTTCGAGGGCAAAGGCGGTGAGGCCGGCGTCCGCCAGGCGCTGCAGGCCAGCCGCGTCGAAGGGGTTGAGCATGCCGACGACGACGGTGCCGGGCTGCATCAGCGCGGCTTCGGCGGCGTCGGGGGCGCGCACCTTGAGCACGATCTGCGCGCCAAAGGCGCTCGTCCGATCGGTGATCCGGGCGCCGGCGGCCTCGTAGGCCGCATCGGGCACGCTCGCCGCAAGACCGGCCGTCGACTGGACGCGGATCTCATGACCCTGCGCCACCAGTTTTTTCACCGTCTCCGGTGTCGCGGCCACGCGGGTTTCGCCGGCCATCGTCTCGGCGGGCACGCCTATCTGCATGGTGTCTCCTCGCAACAATTGTTATTTGGATGTGCGGGCGGAGCTTACCCGAAGCGCCCGGATTGGCTGTCGCGTCCGTTTCGTCGAGTTAATTAGATTTATTCACTATTGCGAATCGGATCCCGTGCTTTAGTTGACATTGACAGCAACTAGGGCGCTGGCCTCCGAACTGCACGCTCCCTAGACTCGATCCGCTGAACAACACGGAAAGGGAAGGTCATGCGCATCGCCATACTTGACGACAAGCCGATCCAGCTCGAATGGACACGACAGTCGCTGGACGCCATCGGACATGAGTGCCACTGTTTCGCCGACGGCCGCAGTCTTCTGCGGGAGCTCAAGCTCCAGAGTTACGACCTGCTGGTGCTCGACTGGAACCTGGCCGACGTGCAGGGGCAAACGGTCGTGAAATGGATCCGCAACGACCTGAACAGCCGCCTGCCGATCATGATCGCCACCAGCCGCACCGAACGGCCGCACATGGTGGAGGCGCTCGAGGCCGGCGCCGACGACTTCCTGGTGCGGCCGGCAGCGGTCGGCGAATTCGAAGCACGCGTGAGCGCCCTGCTGCGCCGCGCCTACCCTGCACAGCAGGAGGTCGAACTGGTGTTCGGCGCCTATCACTTCCATCCACGTTCACGCACGCTGCGCATCGATGGCGCAGTGGTCGACCTCAAGCATCGCGAGTACGAGCTTGCGCACTTCCTGTTCCGCAACATCGGGCGCCTGCTGTCGCGCGAGCACCTGCGCGAGGCGGTCTGGGGACCGAGCAACGATTCGCCATCGCGCTCGCTCGACACGCACGTCTCGCGCCTGCGCAACAAGCTCGATCTGCGGCCGACCAACGGCTTCCTGCTGTCCGCGATCTACGGCCTGGGCTACCGGCTGGAGGCTCTCGACAACGGCGTGCTCGCTGCGCTGAACGACCCGCTGGCGGCCAGCGCCGCATAGCCCGTCCATCGGCGCGTGGCGCGCTACAGTTGCCGATCGCCCCACGAAAAAGGAGATCGCATGCGCCGATGGAAGCCCAATGTCACTGTCGCCGCGGTGATCCCGCACGACGGACGCTTTCTGCTGGTCGAGGAACACACTGCGGCCGGACTGCGGCTCAACACACCGGCCGGCCATCTGGAAGCGGGCGAATCGCCAGTCGAAGGATGCGCACGCGAAGCGCTCGAAGAAACCGCACATCATTTCGTACCGACGACGCTGGTCGGTATCTACATGGCGCGCTTCCAGCGGCCGACCGACGCCGCAGCCACCGTCGAAGACGCGCAGGACGCCGACGTCACCTATCTTCGGATGGCCTTTGCAGGCACGCTGGGTGCCTTCGAACCCGACCGTGCGCTGGACGAGGGCATCGTGCGCACGGTCTGGATGACGCCCGACGAGATCCGCGCCAGCGTCGAGCGGCATCGCAGCCCGCTGCTGCTTCAATGCATCGAGGACTTCCTCGCAGGCCAGCGATACCCGCTGGACCTGATCCACGTCGACCCGTCGGTGAAAACGCCGACCGCCGCCTGAGGCCGGCTGGCGCCCTTTCGCACTCTTCCGCTCAGGCGGCGCTGGAGATGACGCCGCCGCCCAGGCAGACCTCGCCGTCGTAGAGCACGGCCGATTGGCCGGGCGTCACGGCCCATTGCGGGTCGGCGAAATCCAGCCGAAACGCCTCGCCCGCGTCGACACCCAGCCGGCAAGGCGCATCGGTCTGCCGGTAGCGCGTCTTGGCGGCGCAATCGCCAGGCGCAGGCGGCTGCCCCGCCACCCAGCTCGTGTCGTCGGCGGTCAATCCGGGGGACAACAGCCACGGATGATCGTGGCCCTGCACGACCCACAGTGTGTTGCTCGCCATGTCCTTGCGCGCCACGAACCAGGGCGAATGGTCACCCGCGCCGCGCTGCGCGCCCCTGGCCTTGACGCCGCCGATGCCCAGGCCCTGGCGCTGGCCCAGCGTGTAGAAGCTCAGGCCTTGATGCTGGCCCAGCGTGCGGCCACGCTCGTCCTTGATCGGCCCCGGCTCCTTGGAGATGTAGCGGTTCAGGAATTCGCGGAAAGGCCGCTCGCCGATGAAGCAGATGCCCGTCGAGTCCTTCTTCTTCGCATTGGGCAGGCCGATCTCGTCGGCGATGCGGCGCACCTCCGTCTTGTGCAGCTCGCCGACCGGGAACAGCGTCTTCGACAGCTGCGCCTGGTTCAGGCGATGCAGGAAGTAGCTCTGGTCCTTGGCCGGATCGAGGCCCTTGAGCAGTTCGTGCCGGCCGGTTGCCTCGTTCAGGCGCACGCGCGCGTAGTGGCCGGTAGCGATCTTCTCGGCGCCCAGGCGCATCGCATGATCGAGGAAGGCCTTGAACTTGATCTCGGCGTTGCACAGCACGTCCGGGTTGGGCGTGCGGCCGGCCTGGTACTCGCGCAGGAATTCGGCGAACACCCGGTCCTTGTAGTCGGCCGCGAAGTTGACGTGCTCGATCTCGATGCCCAGCACGTCGGCCACGCTGGCGGCGTCGACGAAGTCGATGTTCGACGAGCAGTACTCGCTGTCGTCGTCGTCTTCCCAGTTCTTCATGAAGATGCCGACCACCTCGTGGCCCTGCTGCTTGAGCAGGTGCGCGGTAACGGCAGAGTCGACTCCGCCGCTCAGGCCGACCACGATGCGCTGCTTTTTCATAGGTGGCGATTGTCCCAGCCTCGGCCGGCCATCGCCGGAATGCGGGAAATCGGCGGGGCCGAAATGCGGCCGGCCCGGCCACAATCCAGGCCGCCCTGTCTCGATCACCCGGAGAATCCGTTTCCATGACCGCCATTACCACCATCGAGGACCTGCGCGTCCTGGCCGAGCGGCGCGTGCCGCGCATGTTCTACGACTACGCCGATTCGGGCTCCTGGACCGAAAGCACCTACCGCGCGAACAGCGAGGACTTCCAGAAGATCCGGCTGCGCCAGCGCGTCGCCGTGAACATGGAGGGCCGCACCACCGCCACGACGATGGTCGGCCAGGCCGCGAAGATGCCGGTCGCGATCGCGCCGGTCGGCCTGACCGGCATGCAGCATGCCGACGGCGAAATCCATGCGGCGCGCGCAGCCGAGAAGTTCGGCATCCCGTTCACGCTGTCGACCATGAGCATCTGCTCGATCGAGGACATCGCGGCGAACACCACGGCACCGTTCTGGTTCCAGCTCTACATGATGCGCGACCGCGAATCGATGGCACGGATGATCGAGCGGGCCCGCAACGCCCGCTGCAGCGCGTTGGTGCTCACGCTCGACCTGCAGGTGATCGGCCAGCGCCACAAGGACATCAAGAACGGCCTGACGGCGCCGCCGCGGCCCACGCTGCGCAACATCCTCAATCTCGCGACCAAGCCTGCCTGGTGCATGGGCATGCTGGGCACGAGGCGCCGTACCTTCGGCAACCTGGTCGGCCATGTGAAGGGCGTGAGCGACACACGCTCGCTGGCGGCCTGGACCAACGAGCAGTTCGACCCGACGCTGTCGTGGGCGGACATCGAATGGGTCAAGAGGCAGTGGGGCGGCAAGCTGATCCTCAAGGGAATCATGGTGGCCGAGGATGCACAGCTGGCCGCGGACGTGGGCGCCGATGCGATCGTGGTCAGCAACCACGGCGGCCGGCAACTGGACGGCGCGCCGTCCAGCATCGAGGCGCTGCCACCGATCGTCGATGCGGTCGGCAGCAAGCTCGAGGTCTGGATGGACGGCGGCATCCGCAGCGGCCAGGACGTGCTCAAGGCCTGGGCGCTGGGCGCACGCGGCACCATGATCGGCCGCGCGATGGCCTACGGCCTGGGCGCGATGGGCGAGGCCGGCGTGAGCAAGGCGCTGCAGTTGATCCACAAGGAGCTGGACGTGACGATGGCTTTCTGCGGCCACACCAACATCCAGAACGTCGACAAGCGGATCCTCCTGCCTGGAACGTATCCAGGCTGACCCGCCCGAGAAAAACCGATCAGGCCGCGGCCAGCTCCTCGCGCAGCTCGGCCACGATCTCATAGGAGCGCAGGCGGGCCGTGTGGTCGAACACCTGCGAGGTGATCATCAGTTCGTCGGCACCGGTGCGTTCCAGGAAGGCCTTCAGGCCGGCGCGCACGGTGTCGCGCGAACCGACGGCGGAGCAAGACAGCACCGAATCGAGCATCGCGCGCTCCGGCGCGCCGATGGTCGAACGGTAGCCCGCGACCGGCGGCGGCAACCGGCCCGGCCGGCCGGTGCGCAGATTGACGAAGGCCTGCTGCCACGAGCTCGCGCGGAATTCGGCGTCCTCGTCGGTCTCGGCCGCGAAGGCATTGAAGCCCAGCATCACGTAAGGCTTGTCGAGTTGCGCCGACGGCTTGAAGCTCTCGCGGTAGATGCGGATCGCCTGCATCATCTGCTGCGGCGCGAAGTGCGACGCGAAGGCGTACGGCAGGCCCAGGTGCGCGGCGAGCTGTGCGCCGAAGGTGCTCGACCCGAGGATCCAGATCGGCACTTCGAGCCCCCGGCCAGGCACCGCCATCACCGGCTGGCGCGGCGTCTTCGACATGAAGTCCATCAGCTCGATCACATCCTGCGGGAACTGGTCCGAATCGGACTGCAGGTCGCGCCGCAGCGCCTGCGCGGTGCGCTGGTCGGAGCCCGGCGCGCGGCCCAGCCCGAGGTCGATACGACCGGGATACAGCGACTCGAGCGTGCCGAACTGCTCGGCGATCACCAGCGGCGAATGGTTCGGCAGCATCACGCCGCCGGCGCCGATGCGGATGGTCGAAGTGCCCGCGCCCACGTAGGCCAGCAGCACCGCCGTGGCCGCGCTGGCGATGCCGGGCATGCCGTGGTGCTCGGCCAGCCAGTAGCGCCGGTAGCCATGTTTCTCGCCATGCTGGGCGAGCGACAGGGAATTGCGGAAGGATTGCGAGGCATCGCTGCCTTCGCAGATCGGGGACAGGTCGAGGATGGAGAACGCGGGCATGGTGCCGCCATGATGGCGCGATCGGCTTTTTCGTGCTTCGGGCAGGCTATTCCGTGCTTTGGTAGAAGGTGCTGACGGTCGCGAAGTCGCGCCCCTGCTGCTCGATGCGCACCTCGAAAGGCACGCTCTGGCCCGCTGCGATCGCCGGCAGGTTCTCGACGGACTTGAAGCCGGTGAGCTTGCCATCGCGATCGCGCAGGCTGACCCAGAGCCGGGTCTTGCGCACGATGCCGGCGCCCGGATTCTTCACGCTGCCCCGGACCACGACCGCCTTGTAGGCAAAGCGCTGGCTGAAATTGAGCAGCACGCTGCCCATTTCGGCCTGGGTGCCGTCCACCTTCACCTCCAGCGGCACGCGCACGCCCGGCAGCGCTGCGCGACGCAGCGGCTTCCATTCGACCCGCGTCTGCGTGATGCGGTCGGCACGGCTCGGGTCGACCTGCACCGGAAAGCGCTCGCCGGGGTACAGGTAGGCGAGGCCGTCCAGGCGCGTCGTGCCGTCGAGCTGGCTGCCATCGAAACGCGAGATCACCGCCGCCGGGGTGACCGCGATCATGTCCTTGCTGTGGTTCACCAGCTCGGTCATGTAAGTGCGTTGCCGGATGGTGTTGAGCCCCGGGATCAGCGGCAGCAGTTCGAGCTGCGCGAGGTCGAAGCGCTCGCTGTCGTCCGCCAGCAGGTCCTCGGTGCTCATGCGCAGCTCGGGGTTGAAGGATTCGGGCTTGCCGGCCGTGCGGATCACGCGATCGCTGCTGAGCACCGCCGTGCGGCCGGTGTCGGCGTCGAGCACGCTGTAGTCGATGCGGTAGTCCCACGCGGCTACTTCGGCCGTGCCGCCGAAACGCGTGAGGTGCACGTCCATCGCCGTGCGTTCGCCCGGCCGCAGTTCGGACGCCTGGGCATAGCCCCGGCCGAATCCGATCACGGCGCCCGCATCGTCGTAAAGCGTGGCCAGAACGCCCACGCCGGCCAGCTTCACGTCCTTGCGCTCGTTGACGAGCCGACCGACCAGACGCGTGTCATTGCGGCCCTGTTCGACCAGGCGCACGCGCGAGAACGCAAGACGCGGACCATCCGTCACGCGGTAAGGCGTCGACAGGCGCTCCACGGCGAGTTCCTGGCGCGCCACGGTCTTGTCGCCGCCGGGCAGGTCGATCAGCACCGGCGCGCTCTCGCCGGCTGCGAGCATGCCGACAGGCAGCGATTCGTTGCGATCGCCCAGCTTGTTGTTCTCGGTATCGAAGAACACCGCGTTGACGCGCGGACTGTCGAGCGGCTTGCCGGTTTCATTGCGCGCCACCACCAGCAGTTGCGGCTTGGCGGAGCTGCCGCGGCCGACCAGCACCTGGCGCGGCGGCTCCAGCTTGAGGCCTTCGACGGGAATCGGCCTGTCGGCGAGCGATGCGGTGACCGCTCCGCTGCGCTTGTTGTTGCCGATGAAGGTGCTGACGATGAGCGTCAGCGCGACGAAGCCGAAGACCGCCGCCACCGCGATGCCCGCCATGCGCACTGCCTGCCGGTTGCGAGCGCCTTGCTCGGCAGCCAGCCGCTGGCCGGCGGCATCCTTGACTTGATCGAGCACCCGGTCGAGCCGGTCGGACACATCGTCTTCGACCACCGACACGGAACCGCAGTGCGCGCAGACGTACTGGTTGAGCCCGATGCGCTTGAGCACACCGCTGCCGCACTCGGCGCACTTGAGGGTCTGGAGGTTGATGGTCATGTCGGCGGTGGTCCTTCGGCGTCTGGGGCAGCACGAGCCGAGGGCTCGAAGAGCCAGATTCGCACGACGCCGCAGGACGGCGCGAAGGCCTCAGGCCACCAGCAATGACGGACGAGGCCGCACCTCCGCGGACTGGGCGCTCGCCGCGGAGCGCCAAGGCGCCGAGCGAACCGGCATGCTCAGCCGCCGGCGCCGAGGCACGTCGGTCGGGAAAGATCAGAACGGAATGTCGTCGTCCATGTCGTCGAAGCCCGACGACGACTTGGCCGGCGCAGGTGCCGGGCGCGCAGCGGGTGCACGCGGCGCTGGAGCCGCGGCACGGGGGGCGTAACCGCCACCGCCACCACCGCCGCCTTCGTTCCGGCCGCCGCCGTAACCGCCACCGCCACCGCCGCCGCCACCCTGGCCGTAGCCGTCGTCGTCGCTGCCACCGGACGACGGTGCGCCCATGCCCTGACGGCTGCCCAGCATCTGCATCTGGTCGACGCGGATGTCGGTGGCGTACTTCTCGACGCCGTCCTTGTCGGTGTACTTGCGGGTGCGGATCTGGCCTTCGATGTAGATTTGCGAGCCCTTGCGCAGGTATTGCGCGGCGATTTCGGCGAGCCGGCCATTGAAGACCAGGCGGTGCCACTCGGTGGCCTCGCGCATTTCGCCGCTTTGCTTGTCCTTCCACTTGTCGGTGGTGGCAAGGGTCGCGTTGCACACCTGATCGCCGCTCGGGAAGGTTCGTGTTTCGGGATCACGGCCGAGATTGCCGACGAGGATGACTTTGTTGACCGATGCCATGTGCACTGCCCCTGATAAAGGATGAAAGGGAAGGAAAAAGAGAACCGGAGATTATCCATGCCCCGCGGCCGCCCGGGATGGGCGCCACGAGAAAGATCCGGATTCCCCGGCATGCCGCAGAACGGACGGCCACACGCCGAACCGCCCGGGCGTCTATCATGTCCGGTTGCCTCGAACGGACCGACGCCCCAAGTGAACGCCCCAACCGATGACGCCTACCTCGGCGCCGTGCTCGCTCAGCAGCGCATCAGCATCCGCGGCGCACGCACGCACAACCTGAAGAACGTCGACCTCGACATTCCGCGCAACAAGCTGGTGGTGATCACCGGCCTGTCGGGCTCGGGCAAGTCGAGCCTCGCCTTCGACACGCTCTACGCCGAGGGCCAGCGGCGTTACGTCGAGAGCCTGTCGGCCTATGCGCGGCAGTTCCTGCAGCTGATGGACAAGCCCGACGTCGACCTGATCGAAGGCCTGTCGCCCGCCATCAGCATCGAGCAGAAGGCCACCAGCCACAACCCGCGCTCGACCGTGGGCACCGTCACCGAGATCCACGACTACCTGCGCCTGCTGTACGCACGCGCCGGCACGCCCTACTGCCCCGACCACCATCTGCCGCTGCAGGCGCAGACGGTGTCGCAGATGGTTGACGCCACGCTGGCCTTGCCGGGCGAGCCGCGCATCATGATCCTGGCGCCCGTGGCACGCGAGAAGAAGGGCGAGTTCGTCGAACTCTTCGCCGAGATGCAGGCATCGGGCTACGTGCGCTTCCGGGTCGACGGCACGATCTACGAATACAACGAGCTGCCCAAGCTCAAGAAGACCGAGAAGCACGACATCGACGTGGTAATCGACCGGCTGCGCGCGCGCCCCGACGTGCAGCAGCGCCTGGCCGAGAGCTTCGAGGCCGCACTGCGCCTGGCCGATGGCCGCGCGATCGCGTTCGAGATGGACGCGCCGGCCGACGGCGGCACCGCCACGGCGACCAGCCTGCCGACCGCGCCGCGCGAGCACCTGTTCAACGCCAAATTCGCCTGCCCGATCTGCCATTACTCACTGGCCGAACTCGAGCCGCGGCTGTTCTCCTTCAACTCGCCGGTCGGCGCCTGTCCGAGCTGCGACGGCCTGGGCCACCGCGAGGTCTTCGACGCGGCGCGCGTGGTCGCCTTCCCGTCGCTGTCGCTCGCGAGCGGCGCCATCAAGGGCTGGGACCGCCGCAACGGCTACTACTTCAGCATGCTGGAGAGCGTGGCGAAGCACTACAAGGTCGACATCGATTCGCCCTTCGAGGAATTGCCCGAAGCAGTGCGCCACGCATTGCTGCACGGCTCGGGCGAGGAAGAGATCAAGTTCAGCTACACGATGGAGTCGGGCCAGTCGGCCGGCAAGAAGCTGACGAAGAAGCATCCTTTCGAAGGCATCATCCCGAACATGGCGCGGCGCTACCGCGAGACCGATTCGGCGATGGTGCGCGACGAGCTCGCGCGCTTCCGCAACATGCAGCCCTGCCCCGACTGCGGCGGCACGCGGCTGCGGCGCGAGGCGCGCAACGTGTTCCTGGTCGACGAGTCCGGCGCCGAACCCGAGCGCAAGGCGATCTTCGAGGTCAGCCACGTCACGCTGCGCGACAGCCTGGCCTGGTTCCAGAAACTCAAGCTGCACGGCGCCAAGGCCGAGATCGCCGACAAGGTCGTGCGCGAGATCGGCCTGCGCCTCAAGTTCCTGAACGACGTCGGCCTGAACTACCTGAGCCTGGACCGCAGCGCCGAAACGCTGTCGGGCGGCGAGGCGCAGCGCATCCGGCTCGCATCGCAGATCGGCTCGGGCCTGACCGGCGTGATGTACGTGCTCGACGAGCCCAGCATCGGCCTGCACCAGCGCGACAACGACCGGCTGATCGGCACGCTGAAGCATCTGCGCGACATCGGCAACAGCGTGATCGTGGTCGAGCACGACGAGGACATGATCGCCGCCGCCGACCACGTGATCGACATGGGACCGGGTGCCGGCGTGCACGGTGGCCACGTGATGGCCGAAGGCACCTGCGCCGAGGTCGCGGCCAACCCGAAGTCGCTGACCGGCCAGTACCTGTCGGGCGTGAAGAAGATCGCGGTGCCGAAGCACCGCACGGCCTGGCTGCCGGTGGTGTCCAAGCCGGCCTTCAACGAGGGCAAGAAGCCGTCGCGCTTCCCGCAGAGCCCGGCCGCCGAACGGCGCGCCGCGCGCGAGGCCGCGCATCTGGCGTCGCAGACCGACCTGCAGGAAATCCGCGTGCTGCACGCGACCGGCAACAACCTGAAGGACGTGAGCGTCGCCTTCCCGGTCGGCCTGCTGACCTGCGTGACGGGCGTATCGGGTTCGGGCAAGTCGACGCTGGTCAACGACACGCTGTACGCCGCCGTGGCGCGCACGCTGTACCGCGCACACGAGGAGCCAGCGGCGCACGAGGCGATCGAGGGCATCGAGTATTTCGACAAGGTGATCAACGTCGACCAGTCGCCGATCGGCCGCACGCCGCGCAGCAACCCGGCGACCTACACCGGACTGTTCACCCCGATCCGCGAGCTGATGGCCGAGACCAACACCGCACGCGAGCGCGGCTACGGCCCGGGCCGCTTCAGCTTCAACGTGGCCGGCGGCCGCTGCGAGGCCTGCCAGGGCGACGGCATGGTGAAGGTCGAGATGCACTTCCTGCCCGACGTCTACGTGCCCTGCGAGGTCTGCCACGGCCAGCGCTACAACCGCGAGACGCTGGAAGTCCAGTACAAGGGCCGCAACATCGCGCAGATCCTGGACATGACGGTCGAGGTGGCGCACGAGTTCCTGAAGGCGGTGCCGACCATCGAACGCAAGCTGCACACGCTGCTCGACGTCGGCCTGAGCTACATCAAGCTGGGGCAGGCGGCGACCACGCTGTCGGGCGGCGAGGCGCAGCGCGTGAAGCTCGCGCTGGAGCTCAGCAAGCGCGACACCGGCCGCACGCTCTACATCCTGGACGAGCCGACCACCGGCCTGCACTTCGCCGACATCGAGCTGCTGCTGAAGGTGCTGCACCAGCTGCGCGACGCGGGCAACACGATCGTCGTGATCGAGCACAACCTCGACGTCATCAAGACCGCCGACTGGCTGATCGACATGGGGCCGGAAGGCGGCGCCGGCGGCGGAACCGTGGTGGGCGAAGGCACGCCGGAGGACATCGCGGCGAACGAGGCGAGCCACACCGGGCGGTACTTGAAGCGGCTGCTGTAGAACCAGATTGAAGCGCACCGCCCAAGTGCGCCTCACCCGCCGCGCACCAGAACGAATGCACGGCCGCTGCCACTGGCTCCAGCGGCGGCGAAGCGCTGGCACTTAACGGGCGCGCACCTTGCCTGCACAGTCGACTTCAGCGCGGCCCCATCCCCGGGATGCCGCATTTGCGATGTCGACCTCCAGGAGTGACCCATGAAGCTGATCCAGCGCCTTTCGATCGTCGTTGCAGCCTGCGTGCTGAGCGGCGGCGTGTTTGCCCAGGCCAAGGAAGTGACCTTTGCGCACCAGGACATGCTGGTGCCGCTGCGGACCGTGATGGAGTCCGGCGAGCTCGAGAAAGCCACCGGCTACAAGATCAACTGGCGCATGTTCGGCGGCGGCGGCGACGTCATCCGCGCGATGGCCTCGGGCGACGTGCAGATCGGCGAGGCCGGCTCGAGCCCGATCGCCGCCGCGGCGAGCCAGGGCCAGGACATCAAGCTGTTCTGGGTGCTCGACGACATCGCCGATGCCGAGGCGCTGGTGGCACGCGACGGCGCCGGCATCACCAGCATGAAGGACCTGAAGGGCAAGAAGGTCGCCACGCCGTTCGTGTCGACATCGCATTACCAGCTGATGGTCGACCTCAAGGCGCAGGGCGTCGACCCCAAGAGCGTCAACGTGATGAACATGCGCCCGCCGGAAATCGCCGCCGCCTGGGAGCGCGGCGACATCGATGCCGCCTTCATCTGGGACCCGGTGCTGTCGAAGATCAAGACCAACGGCAAGGTCATCACGACCTCGGGCGCGATCGGCAAGAAGGGCTATCCGACCTTCGACGGTCTGGTGGTCAACGCCGAATGGGCCGCCAAGAACGAAGCCTTCATGGTCGCGCTGGTGAAGGCGCTGGCCAAGGCCGACGCCGACTACCGCGACAACGCAGCCAAATGGACGGCCGACTCGGCCCCCGTCAAGGCCGTGGCCAAGTGGACCAAGGCCGACGCCAAGGCGGTGCCGCCGGCGATGGCGCTTTACCGCTTCCCGACGCTGGCCGAGCAGGCATCGCCGACCTGGCTGGGCGGCGGCGCGGCCAAGGCGCTGACCGACACCGCGACCTTCCTGAAGGAACAAGGCCGCGTGCAGGAACTCAAGCCCAACTACGGCGCCTTCGTGACCACCGCGTACGTGCAGAAGGCGATGGGCAAGTAAGGCGGCCAGCGACGCAGGAGGCCCACATGCCCACGCTCGACATCCGCGACCTCGAGGTCCACTACGCCGTCAAAGGCGGCTCGCTGCAGGCGCTGGCGCCTGTCAACCTGACGATGCACGACGGCGACTTCGTCGTTGCGCTCGGCGCCTCGGGCTGCGGCAAGAGCACGCTGCTCAACTGCATCGCGGGCTTCCTGCCGCCGTCGAGCGGACAGATATTGCTGGGCGGCCGACCCGTGACCGGCCCCGGCGCCGACCGCGGCGTCGTGTTCCAGAAGCACGCGCTGATGCCCTGGCTCAACGTGCGCGACAACGTGGCGCTCGGCCTGCAGCTCGCCGGCATGGGCAAGGCCGAACGCGATGCCGTCGCCGCGCAGAAGCTCGCGCTGGTCGGGCTCGAGAAGTACGCCGACCGCGCGGTGTACGAGCTGTCGGGCGGCATGCAGCAGCGCGTGGGCATCGCGCGCGCGCTCGCCAGCGACCCGGCCGTGCTGCTGATGGACGAGCCGATGGGCGCACTCGACGCGTTCACCCGCGAGACGGTGCAGGAGATCCTGCTGCACGCCTGGGCACAGGCGAACAAGATGGTGTTCTTCATCACGCACTCGGTCGAAGAGGCGCTGTTCCTCGGCACCCGGCTGATCGTGATGAGCCCGAGCCCGGGACGCATCTCGCATGTCTACGACGACGTGCCCTTCTCGCGGCAATTCCTGGCGCACGGCGACGCGCGCAAGGTCAAGTCGGAGCCGGAATTCATCCGCATGCGCGAGGAAGTGCTCGCCATCATTCATCAGCGGGAGTCGACGCATGCCTGATCTCGCCATCGACGCCAAAGCGGTTGCGGCCTCGACACCACCAGCGGCAGCGGCAACACCCACGTCGACTGCGGCCCCGAAGACCACGCGCTTCAAGGTGCCCGGCGAAGGCAACAGCGCAGGCATCAGCGTGCTGACCGTGATCGTGCTGATCGCGGTGTGGTTCGGGGTGACCAACCTCGGCCTGGTGAAGCCGCTGTTCCTGCCCACCCCGCAGGCGGTGTTCCAGCAGTTCTACGAGTACCTGACAGGCCAGGCCAACGACAAGCCGCTGTGGCAGCACTTCCTGGCGAGCATGCTGCGCGTGTTCTCGGCCTTCCTGCTGGCCTGCGCGACCGCGATCCCGATCGGCATCGCGATGGGCATGTCGCGCGTGGTGCGCGGCATCTTCGATCCGCCGCTGGAGTTCTACCGGCCGCTGCCGCCGCTGGCCTACCTGCCGCTGATCATCATCTGGTTCGGCATCGACGAAGTGCCCAAGGTGCTGCTGATCTTCCTGAGCTGCTTCGCGCCGCTCGCACTCGCCGCGCGCTCGGGCATGCGCAGCGCGTCATCGGAGCAGATCAACGCCGCCTATTCGATGGGCGCGAGCTACATGCAGGTCATTCGCCACGTGATCCTGCCGGCGGCCATGCCCGACATCCTGATCGGCATGCGCATCGCGATCGGGTTCGGCTGGACCACGCTGGTCGCGGCCGAGATGGTGGCCGCCAACGTCGGGCTGGGGCAGATGGTGCTGAACGCGTCGAACTTCCTGCGGACCGACATCGTGATCATGGGGATCGTGGTGATCGGCGTGGTGGCATATCTGTTCGATCTGCTGATGCGGTGGATCGAACGCAAGGTGGTGCCCTGGAAGGGGCGAATGTAATCCTGCGCCGGCACCGAAAGGCCCCGACGAAGGCCGGAAATCGACGAAGGCGGCGCGAGCGACGGGCATCATCCGGCCATCCAAACCGCCGAGAAATGCCGTGCAGAGTCTCCAAGCCCTGTTTTCCGACCCGACCGCGTGGGCCGCGCTGGTCGCCCTGGTGATCATGGAAGTCGTGCTCGGCATCGACAACCTGATCTTCATTTCGATCCTGTCGAACAAGCTGCCAGAGCACCAGCGCAAGCGGGCGCGCCGTATCGGAATCGGCCTCGCGCTGATCATGCGGCTCGCGCTGCTGTCGATGATCGCCTGGCTGGTCGGGCTGACGGCACCGGTGTTCGATCTCGGCCTGAAGGGCACGCTCGATGCCAACGGAACGCCGAGCTTCGAGACGCAGTTCTCGTGGCGCGACCTGATCCTGATCGCCGGCGGTCTTTTCCTGATCTGGAAAGCCACGAAGGAAATCCACCACCACGTCGATCCGACACCTGCAACCGGCGCGGCCAGCGGCGCCGCCGTGGCGACGATCGCGTTCTCGTCGGTGCTGGTCCAGATCGTCCTGCTGGACATGGTGTTCTCCGTGGACTCCATCCTGACGGCCGTCGGCATGACCGACAACCTGGCGGTGATGGTGATCGCCGTGATCACCGCCGTCACCGTCATGCTGATCGCCGCCGAGCCGCTCGCGAACTTCATCAACCGCAACCCGACCGTGGTGATGCTGGCGCTGGGCTTCCTGCTGATGATCGGTGCCGTGCTGATCGCGGACGGTTTCGGCGTGCATGTGCCGAAGGGCTACATCTACGCCGCGATGGCTTTCTCCACGCTGGTCGAAGTGCTCAACATGCTGTCGCGACGCGCGAAGGGCCGGTCTTCCTGAGCCGGCGCCACGCTGGCGTTCAGCCGGGCGCCGGTCCTCAACTCCGCTGCTGCAACGTCACCGAAGGCGCCTGCCCGAAGCGCTCCCGGTAGCTCTGCGCAAAGCGCCCCAGGTGGGTGAATCCGCAATCCATCGCCACCACGGCGACGGTCGTCTGCGCATCCGGGTCGCTCAGCCGCCGATGCGCAACATCGAGCCGCATGTCGCGCAGGTACTGCATCGGGCTGCAGTCGCGGAAGCGGCGGAAGGCGTCGAGCAGCGTGCGCGCGGGCACTTCGGCCGCGCGTGCGATGTCGGCCAGGCGCAGCGGGTCTTCGGCGTGCGCCTGCATGAAGGTCTCGGCGCGGCGCACGCAAGCCGGCGCGAGGCCCAGGCGCGTACCAGCAGGTTCCGGCGCGGGCGATGCGTCGCTCCAGCCCTGGCCGTCGAGCAGCAGGTGCACCAGCAGGCGCTCCATCTCGACCGCGATCAGCGGACTGCGCAGCGCCGCCTGCATCAGCGTCGGTGAGGTGACCAGCACGCGCAGCTGGTCGAGCCAGGCCTGAAGCTCGGGGCGGCGCAGGTCGAGCGTCTCGCTGAACTGGATCGCGCGGCCCGCATGCGCCTCGACCATGCGGCGGTCGAGCCGCACGACGAACTGCTCGCAATCGGGCGACAGGTCCGCCAGGAAGCGCTTGCCGGGCGCGCAGATCATGCCGTTGCTCTGGTCGGCCTGCACCGGCCGGCCGGCGGCCGAGGCCTGGGCCTGGCCGCGCAGGCAGAACATCAGCAGGTGGTAGTCCTCGATGTGGTCGACGTCGACCCGCATCGCCTCGCCGAAGTCGATGGTGCCCAGGCCGATGCCGCCGAGCCGGACGAAATCCATGTGCGAACGCCCGCCGCCGGTGCGCCCGAGCGGCTGCAGGTGGTGCGGCTGCATGACGCGCGAGATGCGCTCGCGCGTGTCGTCGAGGTCGCAGGATTCGAACAGCCGGTTCGCGCGCAGCAGGCTGGGCTCGAACGCACGCGCACCGCCAGCGGGGCTGGAAGGTGCGGAAGTGGTGGCTGGACGCATGTCTGGCTGGGGTTCGGATTGGGAAAAAGGCGCGCAAGAAACGCGCCAAGCCGAGCCGGAAACCGGCAATGGGCTTGTGCCGCGTCAGGGAATACCCCGATTCCTGCGTGAAACGGACAGCCGCGCCGCGGTCTGCGCGAAACGGATAGCGGCGGTCCGTCCGGCTGCTAAGAATCGCTGGCAGGGACATCGAGCAGACCGCGCACCGGTGCCGATGCCCCGCTGAACAAGGAACCCCACATGAACCAAACCGTCGACATCAGCGCCCTGAAGGCGTCCGCCAGGCCGGCCTCCGATGACAGGCTGGTGCACTTCCCGAACCCGGACGGCTCACGCATCCCGTACAAGGTCTTCAGCTCGCAGGAGGTCTACGAGCGCGAACAGGAGCGCATCTACCGCGGCCCGACCTGGAACTTCGTCGCGCTCGAAGCCGAGATCCCGAACCCGGGCGACTACAAGAGCACCTTCGTCGGCGACACGCCGGTGGTGGTCACGCGCACCGAGGACGGCAGCCTGGCCGCCTGGGTCAATCGCTGCTCGCACCGCGGCGCCACGCTGTGCCGCAATGCGCGCGGCAATGCCAAGTCGCACACCTGCGTGTATCACCAGTGGAGCTTCGACACCAAGGGCAACCTGCAGGGCGTGCCCTTCCGTCGTGGCCAAAATGGTGCGCCGGGCATGCCGGCGGACTTCAATCCGAAGAACCACGGCCTGCACACGCTGCGCGCCGAGAGCTACAAGGGCCTGGTCTTCGCGACCTTCAGCGACCAGACGCCGCCGCTGCCCGAGTACCTGGGCGAACAGATGCTGCCGTGGATCGACCGCATCATGCACAAGCCGATCGTCTACCTGGGCTGCACGCGGCAGTACTCGCGCTCCAACTGGAAGCTCTACTACGAGAACGTGAAGGACCCGTACCACGCGAGCCTGCTGCACCTGTTCCACACGACCTTCAACATCTTCCGCGTGGGCATGAAGGCGCGCTCGATCCCCGACGCGCGCAACGGGCTGCACAGCATCATCACGTCGACCAAGGTGGACGACAGCGACACCGCCAGCGCCTACAAGCAGCAGCAGATCCGCTCGATGGACGACGGCTTCCACCTGGAAGACGACACGGTGCTGGGCTTCATCTCGGAGTTCGAGGAAGACTGCACCAACCACATCCAGACGCTGTTCCCGCAGCTGGTGCTCCAGCAGATCCACAACACGCTGGTGGCGCGCCAGATCCTGCCGAAGGGCCCGGACAACTTCGAGCTGATCTTCCACTTCTTCGGCTACGAGGACGACACGCCGGAGCTGCGCGCACTGCGCATCAAGCAGGCCAACCTGGTCGGCCCGGCCGGCTACATCTCGATGGAAGACACCGAAGCCACCGAGCTGGTGCAGCGCGGCACCGCGCGCGATGGCGAATCGACCTCGGTGATCGAACTCGGCCGCTCCGACCCGATGCGGCAGGACACCATGATCACGGAGAACCTGATTCGCCGCTTCTGGACCGGCTACCAACAGCTCATGGGGTATTGATGGCTCTCCCCCAGGCTTCGGCGCACAGCGTGTCGCCTTTCGCCAACCCCCTTCCGGGGGCAACACCGGCGGCCCGGCAAAGCCGGTTCCGCGGTGTTCCTGGAAAACTGAAATGAACGACATGACTTTGGAACGACCCACGACCGACACCCTGACCGACATGCTGCGCTGGTTCGAGATCCACCAGTTGCAGGAACGCTACTGCGCGGCGCTCGACAACGACCGGCTCGAAGAGTGGGCCACGCTGTTCACCGAAGACTGCCTGTACGAGATCGTGCCCAAGGAGAACGCCGACCTCGGCCTGCCGATCGGGCTGATCTACTGCAACAACCAGCGCATGCTGCGCGACCGCGTGCTGTCGCTGCGCCACGCGAGCATCTACGAAGAGCACGCCTGCCGCCACATGACCAACGGCCTGACGGTCACGCCGGTCGACGCCGACACCGTGACCGCCGAGTCGAGCTACGTCGTGATCCAGACGCGCACCAACGGCGAGTCCTTCGTGTACCAGGCCGGCCGCTACATCGACCGCATCGTGCGCACGCCGGCCGGCTGGCGCTATGCCCAGCGCCGCGTGATCTACGACACCTCCCGCGTCATCACCCTTCTTGCGACCCCGATCTGACCGATGCAGACCATGACCGATACAGCCACCGACACCGACGCCGCCTGGCACGACGTGGGCGAACCCGACGACTTTCCGGACGGCGCCGTCTGGCCCGTGATTGCAGGTGGCATGGCGATTGCTGTGTTCCGCCAGGGGGATTCGCTCCACGCGCTGCACGACCTGTGCACCCACGGCAATGCGCGGCTTTCCGACGGCTACATCGAGAACGGCTGCGTCGAATGCCCGCTGCATCAGGGGCTTTTCGACATCTGCACCGGCGAGACGCGGGGTGGCCCGGTCACCGAGCCGGTTCGCAGCTTTCCGGTCCAGGTGCGCGCAGGCCGCGTCGAAGTGGCCGTTCAGCGCAAGGCGTGAGTCCCGTTCCGTTTCGTTCCCCTTTGGAGAATCCATGACTGCTTTCCGAATTTCCCTCGTTGCCCGCGCCGCCGGCGTCTTCGCCGCGATGACCGTGGCAGCCGCAGGGTCCGCCCTGGCCGCCGACCCCGTGAAGGTCGGCCTGGCGCTCGACATCTCGGGGCCGTTCGCATCCGGCGGTGCCGAAACGCGCGACGCCATCAACCTGGCGATCAAGCTCCTGGACGGCAAGCTCGGCGGCTACCCCGCGGAATTCATCCAGGCCGACACGGCCGGCAGCCCCGACCAGGCCAAGCAGGTGGTGGACCGCTTCATCCAGCAGAACAAGATCGACTTCTTCACCGGCCCGACGCCCTCGAACGTGGCGCTGGCCGTCGGCCCCGGCCTGTTCGCGGCCAAGGTGCCCTTCATCACCAGCAACCCCGGCCCCAGCCAATGGGCGGGCGCGCAGTGCAACCCGTACTTCTTCGGCCAGTCCTACCAGAACGACACCTGGGACGAAGCAGCCGGCGCCTACGCGAGCGACAAGGGCTTCAAGAACGCCTTCATCATCGCGCCCAACTACCCTGCCGGCCGCGACCACCTGACCGGCTTCAAGCGCCGCTTCAAGGGCGCGATCGGCGCCGAGGTCTACAGCAAGGTCGGCCAGCTCGACTACGCGGCCGAACTCGCGCAGATCCGCGCGCTCAAGCCCGACGCCGTGTACTTCTTCCTGCCGGGCGGCATGGGCATCAACTTCATCAAGCAGTTCGTGGGCGCGGGCCTGTCGAAGGACATCACGCTGGTGACCAGCCCGGCGTCTGCCGACGAGGACACCATCAGCGCAGTGGGCGAGCCGATGCTCGGCCTGTTCAGCACCTCGCAGTGGTCGCATGACCTGCCGAACGCCGCCAACGCGAAGTTCGTCAGCGAGTTCCGCAAGGCCTACAACCGCTATCCGACCTTCTACGCCGCACAAGCGTACGACGCCATCCTCGCGATGGACGCCGCCGTGCGCGACGTCAAGGGCAACGTGAAGGACAAGCCGGCCGTGCTGAAGGCGCTGAAGGCCGCCAAGTTCGAATCGATCCGCGGCCCGTTCAAGTACGACAACAACAACTTCCCGATCCAGGACTACTACCTGCGCGTGATCGGCAAGAACGCCGAAGGCAAGATCACCAACAAGACCTTGTCGACGCCGCTGAAGGGCTACCGGGACGCCTATCACGACCAGTGCAAATTGTCTTGACTCTCCCCCAGGCTTGCTCGCTTCGCGTAGCAGCGCCAACCCCCTTCCGGGGGCAACCCCTACGGCCCGGCAAAGCCGGTTCCGTGGGGTTCCTGGCATTGAGTAGATAGAGACATGACGCTGATTCTTTTCATCGAGCAGATGCTCAACGGCCTGGGCTACGGGCTGATGCTGTTCCTGCTCGCGGCGGGGCTCACGCTGGTGTTCGGCATCATGGACGTGATGAACCTCGCGCACGGGTCGCTGTTCATGGGCGGCGCCTACGTGGCGGCGCAGGTGCATACGCAGAGCGGCTCCTTCGTGGCGGCGGTGCTCGCGGCGCTGGTGGTGATCGTGCTGCTGGCGGTGCTGCTCGAATGGCTGCTGGTGCGGCGCCTGTATGGCCGCGATCACCTGTCGCAGGTGCTCGCGACCTTCGGCCTGATCCTGGTCGCGGACGACGCGGTCAAGATGATCTGGGGCCCGGCGCCGATCATGGCGTCGGCACCGGCCGCGCTGTCGGGGCCGATCCAGTTGCTGCCCGAACTGCCCTACCCCGCCTACCGTCTCGTGATCCTGGCCGCCGGCCTGCTGGTGGCGCTGGGCCTTTATCTGCTGGTCAACCACACGCGCGTCGGCATGCTGGTGCGCGCAGGCGCGTCGAACCGGCCGATGGCCGAGTTCATGGGCGTGCGCGTGGGCCGGATCTTCTCGCTGGTGTTCCTGCTCGGCGCGGCGCTGGCCGCGCTGGCCGGTGCGCTGATGGGCCCGCTGACGGCGGTGCAGATCGGCATGGGCGAGGAAATCATCATCCCGTCGCTGGTGGTGCTGGTGATCGGCGGCATCGGCTCGATCCGCGGCGCCTTCGTCGCAGCGATGCTGGTCGGCATGGTCGACACCATCGGCCGCGCGTTCGTGCCGGTGGCGCTGCGCAGCTTCCTGCCGCCGACGCTGGTGTCCGACCTCGGCCCGGTGATCGCGGGCCTCGCGACCTATGCGCTGATGGCCGGCGTGCTGGCGTTCAAGCCGGCCGGCCTGGTCCCCGCAAGGGGCTGATCCATCGTGTGTTTCGAAATGAGCGACGTCCATGAAGTTTGAGCGCTGGTTGCCCTGGATCGTGATCGCGCTGCTGGCGGTGTTTCCGCTGGTGGCGCCGTCGCTGGGGCTGGATTTCTACGTGAGCTTCGTGCGCCGCGCGCTGATCTTCGCGCTGGCGGCGGCGAGCCTCAACTTCATCCTCGGCTTCGGCGGCATGGCCGCGCTGGGTCATATCGGCTTTCTGGGTGTGGGTGCGTACACGCTGGTCGCCATGGCCGACGCGGGCGCCACGTCGGCCTGGGCGATGTGGCCCGCGGCGATGGTGGTCGCCGGGCTGGTGGCCGGTCTGATCGGCCTGATCGCGCTGCGCACTCGCGGCGTGTACTTCATCATGATCACGCTGGCCTTCGCGCAGATGCTGTACTACATCGCGGTGTCGCTGCGCACCTACGGCGGCGACGACGGCTACAACCTGGCGGCGCGGCCGACCTTCGGCCTCGGGCTCGACAGCACCGACGAGTCGACCTTCTACTGGACCGTGCTGCTGCTCTTCGTGCTGTCGATGCTGGCGCTGAACCGCGCCACGGTGTCGCGCTTCGGCCATGCGCTGACCGGCATCCGCGACAACGAGACGCGCATGCAGGCGATGGGCTTCCCGGTGTTCCGGCTGAAGCTGGTGGCGTTCATGGTGGCCGGCGCATTCGCCGGGCTGGCCGGTGCGCTGCTGGTGTCGCACAACAACTTCGTAAGCCCGTCGGCCATGCACTGGACGCAGTCGGCCACGCTGATGGTGATGATCATCATCGGCGGCGTGGGTCGCCGCTGGGGTGGGCCGATCGGCGCGGCCGTGTGGATCGGACTCGAGGAGATCGTCAAGCAGTTCACCGAGTACTGGCACATGCCGCTCGGCCTGCTGCTGATCGCGATCGTGTTCCTTGCACCGCGCGGCCTGGCGAGCGTGTTCGACCGCTGGACGCGCAAGACGCCCGCGGCGGCAGAACCCGCAGCATCGGCCACGGCCGCCACCGGAGACCTCGCATGAGCCTCTTCCAGGTCGAAGGACTGGTCAAGAATTTCGGCGCGCTGCTGGCCACCGACCACGTCACGCTCGACGTGAACGCGGGCGAGATCCATGCGCTGATCGGGCCGAACGGCGCGGGCAAGTCCACGCTGGTCAACCTGATCTCGGGGCTGCACCAGCCCGACGCCGGCCGGGTGACGCTCGGCGGCGTCGACCTCACGCCGCTGCCGATGCATGCGCGCGTGCGCCACGGGCTGTCGCGCTGCTTCCAGATCACCAGCATCTTCCGCGAGGCCTCGGTGCGCGACAACCTGCTGCTCGCCGCGCAGGCCCATTCGGGCAGCAGCCTGCGCTTCTTCAAGGACCGCGGCGCCGAGAAGCCGCTGGTCGACATCGCGCAGGCGCTGGGCGAACGCGTCGGCCTGGCGCGCGAGATGGACCGCGCGGCCGGCACGCTGTCGCACGGCGCGCAGCGCAAGCTCGACGTGGCGCTGGCACTCGCCGCGCGGCCCAAGCTGCTGCTGCTCGACGAGCCGATGGCCGGCATGGGCCCGGAAGATTCCGAGCGCATGACCGAACTGATCCACACGCTGAAAAAGGACATGGCCATCCTGCTGATCGAGCACGACATGAAGGCCGTCTTCGAACTGGCGGACCGCATCTCGGTGCTGGTCTACGGCAAGGTGCTGGTGTCGGGCAGCGTCGACGAGATTCGCGGCAATCCGCAGGTGCAGGCGGTGTACCTCGGGACCGAAGAAGGAGCCGCAGCATGAGCGTCGCGCCGGGCCGCCCCAAGCAAGCGCGCACCGCAGTGCGGCGCACGGAGGTATTTCAATGAGCGCACCACCTCTGTTGGAAGCACGCGGCCTGGAGGCCGGCTACGGTGCCAGCCAGGTGCTGTTCGGCGTCGAACTCGACATCCCGGCCGGCCAGGTCACGACGCTGCTCGGGCGCAACGGCATGGGCAAGAGCACGACCATCAAGACGCTGATCGGCGCGCTCGGCCTGCGCAAGGGCAGCGTGCGCTTCGGCGGCACCGACCTCAAGGGCCTGCGCGCCGATGCGATCGCGCGGCTCGGCGTGGCGATCGTGCCCGAGGGCCGCCAGTGCTTTCCGAACCTCACGGTCGAGGAGCATCTGATCGCCTTCGCCGACCACCGCAACGGCCTGCGCGACGCCTGGGACCTCGAACGCCTCTATGCGCTGTTCCCGCGGCTGAAGGAGCGCCGCAACAACATGGGCAACCAGTTGTCGGGCGGCGAGCAGCAGATGCTGGCGATCGGCCGCGCGCTGTCGACCAACCCGCGCCTGTTGATCCTCGACGAGGCCACCGAAGGCCTGGCGCCGGTGATCCGCGAGGAGATCTGGCGCTGCCTGCGCCAGCTGAAGGAAGCCGGCCAGACCATCCTGGTGGTCGACAAGTACATCGACCGCCTGCTCAAGCTGGCCGACCACCACATCGTGCTGGAACGCGGCCGCGTGGTGTGGCAGGGCCATTCGGCCGCGCTGGACGCCGACCGGACGATCTGGTCGCGCTACCTGGGCGTTTGAAGCTCAGCGTGCACCGATGCGGGCGTCGCCGAACAGGGCCTTGAGCTCGCGCGGCTGCGAGCGCCAGTACTGCGGCGGCGCTTCGACCTGCGCACCGAGCTCGGCCGCCGCGCGCCAGGGCCAGTGCGGCTCGAACAGAATCGCGCGGGCCAGGGCGATCAGATCGGCCTGGCCGCCGGCAACGATCGCCTCGGCCTGC
This sequence comes from Variovorax sp. GW821-FHT10B04, assembly GCF_059415645.1. NCBI lineage: Bacteria > Pseudomonadati > Pseudomonadota > Betaproteobacteria > Burkholderiales > Comamonadaceae > Variovorax > Variovorax sp. GW821-FHT10B04. The sequence continues at coordinate 497,067 of NZ_JBWKNQ010000002.1, read as the reverse complement.
GCCGGCTCGGTGATCAGCCCGACCGCGATGGTCGGCAGGCCCGACCCGGCCTTGATGCGCTCGGCCATCGGCACCTGGTAGCCCGCGGTCACCGGAATCTTCTGCAGCGGCGACACGCCACCCGAGGACACGTGGATGAAGCTGCAGCCAAGCGCCGCCAGCGCCTGGCCGAAGACCACGCTCTGCTCGGTGTCCCAACCGCCCTCGACCCAGTCGGTGGCCGAGATGCGCACGCCGACCGCCATGCGCGCCGGCACCGCGGCACGCACCGCCTCGAACACCTCGAGCGGAAAGCGCATCCGGTTCTCGAGCGAGCCGCCGTAGGCATCGTCGCGATGGTTGGCGATGGGTGACAGGAACTGGTGCAGCAGGTAGCCATGCGCGCCGTGCAGTTCGATCGCGTCGATGCCGAGCGCCTCGGCACGCCGCGCCGCCTGCACGAAAGCCGCCTTGACGCGCGCCAGGCCGGCCGCGTCGAGCGCCAGGGGCGCGGGCTCATCCGGCGCGTGCGGCAGCGCGGACGGGCCGACCGTCTGCCAGGCGCCTTCATCGGGGCCGAGGCATTGGCCGCCTTCCCACGGCACATGGCTCGACGCCTTGCGGCCGGCATGCGCGAGCTGCACCGCGACCGGCATGCGCGAATGGCTGCGCACCGCCTTCAGCACGCGTGCGAAGGCGGCCTGGTTGTCGTCCGAATACAGGCCGACGTCGCCCGGCGTGATGCGGCCGATGGCCTCGACCGCGGTCGCCTCGATGATCAACAGCCCCGCACCCGAGAGCGCCAGCTGGCCCAGGTGGATCGTGTGCCAGTCGCTCGGGTTGCCGTCTTCGGCGGAGTACTGGCACATCGGCGCGATGACGATGCGGTTGGGCAGCGTCAGCGGGCCGAGCGCGAAGGGAGTGAACAGGTGGCTCATCGACGGTCTTTCAGGCGCAGCATGCCTTCCTGCGCGGTGGATGCGACGAGCTGGCCGTCGCGTGTGAAGAAGCTGCCGCGGCACAGGCCGCGGGCGCCGTTGGCGTTGGGCGAATCGGTGCTGTAGAGCAGCCAGTCGTCGATCCGGAAATCGCGGTGGAACCACATCGCGTGGTCGAGACTGGCCACGCGCACCTGGCCGCTGAAGAAGCTCAGGCCGTGCGGCAGCATCGCGGCGCGCAGCAGGCCGTGGTCGGACGCATAGGCCAGCAACGCGCGGTGCAGCAGCGGATCGTCCGGCAGCGGCGCGATCGCCCGCACCCACATCTGGTTGGCGGACGCGCGCGGCACCGGGTTCACCGGATCGAGCGGCTCGACCTGGCGGAATTCGAGCCCGTGCGGCACCAGCCCCTTGTCGCGCCAGACGGCCGGCAACCGGTCGCGCACCGCCATGCGCTGGGCCAGCTCGTTCCTCAGCCCTTCGGGCGCCTGCACCTCGGGCGCGGCGATCTGGTGCTCGACGCCGTCGGAGGCGGTCTGGAACGACGCCGACATCTCGAAGATCGTGCGGCCTTCCTGGCGCGCGACCACGTGCCGCGTCGTGAAGCTGCGGCCGTCGCGCACGCGGTCGACCGTGTACTCGATCGGCGCATGCTCGCCGGGCAGCAGGAAATAGGCGTGCATCGAATGCACGGGGCGGTCGGCGTCGACCGTGAGGCTGGCGGCACGCAGCGCCTGGCCGAGCACCTGGCCGCCGAAGACGGCCGGCGTGCCGAGGTCTTCGCTCTGCGCGACGAAGCGGTCGGTGCCGGTGGGCTCCAGGCGCATGAGCTCGACGAGTTCGTCGATGAGACGGGATGCAGTGGCGGGATCGGGGTCGGTCATCGTGGTCATGGGGCAATACCTGGGCAATCGGGCACGATAGCAAAGACCGGTCCATCCGGCGGTCGCGCGGCCACTTGCCCCACGGCGGGCGAGGGGCGCTGCGGCCGGACATGCGGGCAGGTGCACGCAGCTGCGGACAGGCATCGGACCGGTGCGGGCACGCGCCGTGCAAGGACCGCCGGAAGGTCCTCGCATAATCGCCGCGACCCACGATCCACTACCGCCCGAGGCCCCACGAATGTCTTCCATCACCCTGCGCTTTCTCGCCGAGCCGAGCACCGTCAACTTCGGCGGCAAGGTCCACGGCGGCACCGTCATGAAATGGATCGACGAGGCCGGCTACGCCTGCGCGACGAGCTGGTCCAAGCGCTATTGCGTGACGGTGTTCATCGGCAGCATCCGCTTCCACCGCCCGATCAAGATCGGCGACATCGTCGAGGTCGAAGCAAAGCTGGTCTACACCGGCAGCACCAGCATGAACATCTCGGTGGAAGTGCGCAGCGGCGACATGAAGGTCGGCGACATGCAGAAGACGACCGAATGCCTGATCGTCTTCGTGTCGGTCGACCCGGACGGGCGTCCGATCCCGGTCGAGGCCTTCGTGCCGGCGACGCCCGAGCAGGTCGCCCTGGCCGAGCGCGCCAAGGCGCATCTCGATGCGAGCCGCGCGGCGGGCCACTGAAGCCCGCCGCACGTCCCGAGCTGGTCAGCCGATCACGGTGCCCGACACCTCGCCCAGGCCGATGCGCACCGCGCCGTCGCGCTCGCAGTAGCCGCGCAGCGTGAGCGTGTCGCCGTCTTCCAGGAAGGTGCGCGTCTCGCCGTTGGGCAGCGTCAGCGGCTGCTTGCCGCCATAGGTCAGTTCGAGCAGCGAGCCGGCCTCGGCCAGCGTCGGGCCCGACAGCGTGCCGGAGCCCAGCAGGTCGCCCGGCTGGAGGTTGCAGCCGTTCACCGTGTGGTGCGCGACCAGTTGCGCGGCCGTCCAGTAGGCGGCCTGCGTGGTGTTGCCCCGCGTCAGGCGCGTGGCGGGCTCGCCGGCTGTGCGCATCCTCGTGGTCTGCAGCCAGACCTCGAGCGTGATGTCGAGCGCGCCACCGTCGCGGTTGGCGGCCGAGTCGAGGTACGGGAGCGGCTGCGGATCGCCTTCGGGCCGCGAGAACGCCGCGCGGAAGGGCGCGAGCGCTTCCATCGTGACGATCCACGGCGACAGCGTCGACGCGAAGTTCTTCGCCAGGAAAGGGCCGAGCGGCTGGTATTCCCAGGCCTGCAGGTCGCGCGCCGACCAGTCATTGAGCAGCGTCAGGCCGAACAGGTGCTGTTCCGCATCGGCGATGGCGATCGGCTCGCCGAGCGCATTGCCCTGGCCGATCAGGAAGCCGAGTTCGAGCTCGTAGTCGAGCCGCTTCGACGGGCCGAAGCTCGGCGGCGCGGCCGGGTCGGAGCCCGGTGCCTTGGTCTGGCCCTGGGGCCGCTTGAACTGCTGGCCGCTCACGCCGATCGACGAGGCGCGGCCGTGGTAGCCGATCGGCACCCACTTGTAATTGGGCATCAGCGGCTGGTCGGGACGGAACAGCTTGCCGACCGTGGTCGCATGGTGGATGCCGGTATAGAAGTCCGTGTAGTCACCGATGCGGCAAGGCACCGTGAGCTCGACCGCCGACTGCGCAACCAGCGCCTTCGACCACGCGGCCTGCTGCGCACTGCCTTCGCTCAGGCCGTTCGACAGCGTGGCGCGCAGCGCCTGGCGCTCGGCGGGGCTCGCGGCCATCAGCGCGTTCATGTCGTCGGTGTCGACGATGCCGGCGGCCTTCAGGTCGAGCACCTGGTCGCCGATCGCCACGCCGATGCGGAAGGCCTCGGCGCTGCCGGCGGTGCGGAAGCGGCCGAAGGGCAGGTTCTGGATCGGGAAGTCGCAGCCGGCGACGTTGGCGGAAGCGACCCAGCTCTGGCGCTTCGGGTCGTGGGTGGTGTTCAGGGTGGTCATGGTTTGAATTGGTCTTTCAGGCCGGCCCAGCAATCGGCGTAATCGGTGTCGAGTGCGGGGGTCTGCAACGCCCAGGCAGTGGGAATGAAACGGTAGCGGCTCTCGAACATGAAGGCCAGGGTGTTGTCGAGCTTGCGCGGCTGCAGGTCGGCATGCGTGGCCTTGTCGAAGGCTTCTTCGTCGGGGCCGTGCGGCACCATCGCGTTGTGCAGGCTCGCGCCGCCCGGCTTGAAGCCACCGGGCTTGGCGTCGTACTCGCCGATCACCAGGCCCATGAATTCGCTCATCAGGTTGCGGTGGTACCACGGCGGACGGAAGGTGTCTTCCATCACCAGCCAGCGCGGCGGGAAGATCACGAAGTCGCAGTTGGCCGTGCCGGGCGTGTCGCTGGGCGAAGTCAGCACGGTGAAGATCGACGGGTCCGGATGGTCGAAGCTGATCGATCCGATGGTCATGAAGTTGGCCGTGTCGTACTTCACGGGCGACAGGTTGCCGTGCCAGGCGACCACGTTGAAGGGCGACTGCTTCGTCGGTGCGCGCCAGAAGCGGCCACCGAATTTCTTGACGAGCTCATAGCCGGCGTCGCCGCCTTCATCGCTCTCGAACGCCGCCACCGGCGCGAGAAAGTCGCGCGCGTTGGCCAGGCCGTTGGAGCCGATCGGGCCGAGTTCGGGCAGGCGGAACTGGGCGCCGTAGTTCTCGCAGACATAGCCGCGCGACAGGCCGTCGGGCAGTTCGACCTTGAAGACCACGCCGCGCGGCACCACGGCGATTTCGCCCGGCTTCACGTCGAGCACGCCCATCTCGGTGGTCAGCACCAGCCGGCCCTGTTGCGGCACGAGGAGCATCTCGCCGTCGGCGTTGACGAAGGCACGGCGCGCCATCGACCGGCTCGCGCGGTAGACCAGCGCGGCGACGCCGACCTGCGCTTCGGCGTCGCCATTCGCGGCCAGGGTCTGGATGCCGTCGACGAAGTCGCAGTCCACGCCGTCGAGCGGGATCGGATGCCAGCGCATCGGCTCGGGCGGCAGCGCGATGTCGCGGTCGGCGCCGGTCGTCCAGTTCGGCTGCGCGTACGGCGCATAGCGGCCCGACACCACCGACGGTTGCCGGCGGTACAGCCAGGTGCGGCGGTTTTCGTGGCGCGGCGCCGTGAAGGCCGTGCCCGAGAGCAGTTCGGGGTACAGGTCGAAGGGCGCGCGTTGCGGGCTGTTGCGGCCCTGCGGCAACGCGCCGGGCACGGCCTCGCTCGCGTATTCGTTGCCGAAGCCGCTCTGGTAGCGCCGCCCGGTGGAGGATTCGCTGGTCATGGATGTCTCCATAAAATTTGTCTAAACTGAATCTATTCGCTCAGGACGAATGACGCAAGTGTAGGCGGCGACGTGCTTCATGTCTAATCCGGGCGTCGCAAAGAATCTCGGGAAAGCACCATGGCCATCGACAACGACCGCACGCAGCGCGGCATCCAGAGCATCGAAGTGGGCGGCCAGCTGCTTCGCGCGCTGGTGCACCACGGCCGGCCGATGGCGCTGAAGGACCTGGCGCGCGAGGCCGACATGACGCCGGCCAAGGCGCATCCGTACATGGTGAGCTTCGGCCGGCTCGGCCTGATCGAGCAGGACGGCGCGAGCGGCCACTACCGCCTCGGCCCGCTCGCGCTGCAACTGGGGCTGATCGGCCTGCAGCAGGCGAACCCGGTGCACATCGCGACACCGCTGACCGGCCCGCTCGCCCGGCAGATCGGGCAGACCGTGGGCCTCGCCGTCTGGGGCGCGCGTGGCGCGACCATGGTGCACATCGCACAGGCGCCCTCGCCGGTGCACGTGAGCCTGCGCCACGGCACGGTGTTCTCGCTCACGCGAACGGCCTCGGGCAAGCTGTTCGCGGCCTACCTTCCACCCGCCGAGGTGCGTGCGATGCTGGAGGACGAGCGCCGCCGCGAGAAGCAGCGCAAGGGCAATGGGGACGACGAGGCGTCACGGGCCGGCATGCCGACGCCGCAGCCGCTGCCCTCGTGGAGCGCATTCGAAACCGAGCTGGACGAGGTGCGCACCCACGGCGCGAGCCGCTCGACCAACGAGGTGATTCCGGGCGTGAGCGCGATGGCCGCGCCGGTGTTCGACCACAGCGGCGCGATCGTGCTGGCGGTCACCGCGATCGGGCCGACCGGCGTGTTCGACACACGCTGGGACGGCACGCTGGCACAGGCGCTGGGCGCGTGCGCGCGCAGCGTGTCGGAGCAGCTCGGCGCGCCGCGCATGAAACCCGATTGAGCGCACACGTCGCCGGCGCCGAAGCCGGAGACGCTCGTCGGCGTCAGGCCGTCTTGGCCGCTTCCAGCGCGTCGCGCGTGCGCGTCGCCTCACGCCGCGCGGCATCGGCGAAGTCGTCGCCGGCCGAGGCGTAGCAGATCGCACGCGAAGAATTCACGATGATCGGCGCGTCGCCGCGCCAGCCGGCGCGCACCGTGGCGACGGCATCGCCGCCCTGCGCACCGACGCCCGGGATCAGCAGCGGCACGGTGGGTGCCAGCGCGCGCACGCGCTCGATCTCCGCCGGATAGGTCGCGCCGACCACCAGGCCGAGCTGCCCGTTGAGGTTCCACGGACCCTGCGCCAGGCGCGCCACGTGCTCATACAGCAGCGGCTCGCCGGGCACGCTGGCCAGGCGCTGGCTCTGCAGGTCGTCACCGCCGGGGTTGCTCGTGCGGCACAGCAGGAACGCGCCCTTGCCTTCGTGCTTGAGGTAAGGCGCGACCGAATCGAAACCCATGAACGGCGACAGCGTGACGGCGTCGGCGCCGTAGCGCTCGAAGGCCTCGATCGCGTACTGCTCGGCGGTCGAACCGATGTCGCCGCGCTTGGCGTCCAGGATGATCGGCACCTGCGGCGCGACACGGCGGATGTGTTCCATCAGGCGCTCGAGCTGGCCTTCGGCCCGGTGTGCCGAGAAGTAGGCGATCTGCGGCTTGAAGGCGATCACGAGGTCGGCCGTCGCGTCGACGATGCGCGCGCAGAAATCGTAGATCTTGTTGGCGTCGCCCTTGAACCGGGCCGGGAACTTGGCGGGTTCGGGATCGAGCCCCACGCACAGCAGGGAGCGGTTTTGCCGCTCGGCGGCGTGCAGTTGTTCGATGAAGGTCATGTGCCGCGATTTTAGTTGGCGGCTTCCGCAGGCCTCAGACCGCGTCGGGCGCCACGGGCTCCGCGGCATCGGCGGCCAGGCAGAGATCGGCCCACGCGCGCGCCTTGTCGGCCGGCGTGCGCAGCAGATAGGCCGGATGGTAGGTCGCAACGACCGGTGCGCCGTTCAGGATGGCCGCCTCGCCCACCTGCCCGCGCAGCTTGCCCAGCGGCTCGCCCCGCGCCAGCAGGCTCTGCGCCGCCAGCGGCCCCATGGCCAGCACGACGCGAGGTGCCAGCGCCCCGGCCTGCGCCTGGAACACGCTGGCGAACGGCTGCGGACTGCCCTCGCGCCCCGACGCCACGCCGCGGTGCGTGCGCATCAGGTGCACCGGCAGCGCACCGGCGTGCAGCTGCAGCGCCCGCAGCATGTTGTCGAGCAGCCGTCCGGCATCGCCCGCGAAGGCTTCGCCATGGCGGCCGTCGACGTCCGGCGGCATGTCGGCCACGATGAGCCAGCCGCCCTGCGTCGTGTCGGCGCCCTCGCCGGCGTAGAGCCGGCGTGGCGCTTCGACCAGCACGCCAGCGCCGATGGCCGGCGCGGCTTCGGCGCGGCGCGCCGGTGGCGGTGCCATCGGGGGTGCGGCCGGCGCGCCCGTTGCCGCAGGTGCGGCGGGCCGGGCGGCGGCCGTCGGCGCCACGCGGGACGGCGGTGCGTCGGTGCGTGCGCGAACGACGGCACCGTCGGCATGCGCCACTGCGCCAGCCGATTCAAGCGACTCAAGCGATCCGGGCGATCTGGCATCGGCCGCGACCGTGGCGACGGCAGCGGTCGGCCACCAGACCTTGATGCCCATCTCTTCGAGCATCGCGCGTTGGCGCGCATCGAGATTCATGCGGTCAGTCCTCCGTGGGCACGGCCCGGCTCATCCAGTCTCAGGCTCATCACGATCGCGTCCTCGCGCGGGCCGACATGCATCGGGTAGTAGCCCTTGCGCACGCCGACGCGCCGGAATCCGTGGCGCTCGTACACGTCGAGCGCACGCTGGTTGCTCTTGCGCACCTCGAGCCACAGCCACTGCGCGGCCTGCGCGCGCGACCAGCCGGCCAGCGCGTCGAGCAGCATCGCCGCCCAGCCCTGGCGCTGGAAGGCCGGCGCGACCGTGATGTTGAGCAGGTGCACTTCGTCGACGCCCATCATCGCGATGAAATAGCCGATGAGGGTCTCGCCGCCCAGCAGCAACTGGCAGCGGTAGCCGGCGGCCATCGAGTCGATGAAGTTCGCGCGCGACCAGGGGTGCGTGTAGGCCGAATCCTCGACCGCACACAGCGCATCGAGTCGCTCGATGCTGAGAGATTCCAGGCGGACTTCTTCGGGTTCAAGGACGGCGCTCATGGTCAGCGGACGCGGTGGATGCGGCCTTGAGGGCCGCGCGTTCATCGGTGGTCTGGGCAACTTTATCGCGAACGTAGAGCGGCCAGGCCTCGGCCGGCGCCACGTCGAAACCCGCGGCCAGCAGCGCAGGCGCGAGCCGCAGCATCGCAGCGGCGGTCGGCAGCACCTCGTGGCGTGCGGCAGCCACCGGCAACCGTTCGCCATAGGCGGCAAAGGCATTGCCGGCCAGCGCCCAGCCCGCCGGTACGGCGAGCGCCTCGGGCGCCAGCAGCTCGGGCTCGACACTGCGCTGCGGCACGTCGAAATCGTAGGCGGCGGCGTAGACCTGGTCCATCCGCGCGTCGAGCGCCGCCACCACCTGCCGCGTGCCGAACCGCGCGCGCGCTTCTTCGGCGACCGCGTGCAGCGTGTCGATCGGCAGCAGCCGCAGCCCGGCGCCGAAACCCAGGCCCTGTGCGACCGAGCAGGCCGTGCGCAGGCCGGTGAACGAGCCGGGGCCGCGGCCGAACACGATGGCGTCGAGTTCGCCGAGCGCCAGCCCGGCATCGCGCAGCAGCTGGCCGATCAGCGGGATGAGCGTGGCGGACGCGCGCGCGCCGCCCTCGCCGTTGTGCTCGAACAGCCGGTCGCCGTGTCGAACGGCGATCGACAGCACCTCGGTGCTGGTGTCGAAGGCGAGCAGTCGTTCAGGCATTGCAGCTTCCTCCAGCCATGGCGCGCGCCGGCATGGCCGGCAAGGCGCGCGCCGCGCGCACGCCGAACAGGATGCCCGCCGTCACCAGCACGAGACCCGCCAGCAGGCTCCAGTGCATCGGCTCGCCGAGCAGCAGCACCGCGCCCAGCGCCGACAGGCAGGGCACGAGCGCGGTGATCATGGTGGAACGCACCGGCCCGAAGTACTGGATCATCCGCGTGAAGGCGATGCCCGCCACCACGACCGACAGCAGGCCCTGGAAGGCCATCTGGAACAGCACTTCGCTCCACGGCGCGCTGCCGATCCGGCTGGCGGCCCAGCCGCCCGCGACCAGCACCGTATAGGCCGGGACGTAGGTCAGAAAGGCGAACACCGTGATCGCGATGGTGGCGCGCACCGCCTCGAGACGAAAGCGCCGCGCCGTCACCGTGTAGACGGCCCAGCAGAAGGACGTGCACATGAAGAGCAGGTCGCCCTTCCAGACTTCGCCGCCGTCGAAGGCGGCCATCAGGCTGCGGCCGCCGACCATGACGTCGCCGGCAAGGATCAGGCCCAGCCCCAGCGCTCGCACACGCGTGATGCGGTCGTGCAGCACGACGATGGCCAGCAACGAGGTCCACAGCGGCAGGCTGCCGGGCAGCAGCACCGAGGCATGTGCTGCGGGCGCGAAGAAGAAACCGGTGTACGCGATCAGCGCATAGCCCAGCCCGCCGAAGGCACCTGCGGTGACGGTGACGCGCAGCCCGAGCGGCGACAGGCCGAACAGCGCGCTTCGGGCTGTCGCCGGGTCCGCACGGCGATCGCGCATCGCGAGCCACGCACCCCAGGGCAGCAGCACGGCGCCGGCGCCGCAGACGCGCAGGAAGCCCAGGTCGAAGGCACCGAGCGAGCGGGTCGCCGAAGCGCGCGCGATGAGGATGAAGGCGGTCCAGGCCAGCACCGCGGCCACGGCAGCGGCGATCCCCGTGGTTCGCTCCGAAAGGCGCGGCAGGCGCGAGGGACGAAGCGGACGGGCGGGTTCAGCGGACATGCCGCGATTATCGAGGCGCTCCGACGGAATGCGCCCGGCTGGGGGCTTGCGCACCCGGCTGTGGCGCTCGGGATAATGGCCCGATGCCTCTCGCCTTCTCGCCGGCCGCGCGCCGGTTCCTGCTCGCGCGGACCGTCGCGCTGGCCGCCCTCGGCTGGACTGCCGTCTTCGCGCACGCCCAGGCCCTGCCACCCGAAGTCGACGCCGCGCTGGCCCGCGCCAAGGTGCCGCGCGACGCCGTGACGATGCTGGTCGCCGACGCCGATGGCCAGCGCCCGCCGCGGCTTGCCTGGCGCTCGCAGGTGCCGGTGAACCCGGCCTCGATCATGAAGCTGGTGACGACCTATGCCGCGCTCGACATGCTCGGCCCCGCCTTCACCTGGCGCACGCCCGTCTTCACCGACGGGCCGGTGCGCAACGGCGTGCTCGAAGGCAACCTCTACATCCAGGGCCAAGGCGATCCGAAGCTGGTGATCGAGCGCGCCTGGCTGCTGTTGCGCCGCGTGCAGGCGCTGGGCATCCGGCGCATCGCGGGCGACATCGTGGTCGACCGCAGCGCCTTCGATCTGCCCGAGACCGATCCGGCCGCCTTCGACGGCGAGGGCTCGCGTCCCTACAACGCGGCGCCGGATGCACTGCTGGTCAACTTCAAGTCGGTCGTGATGACCTTCACGCCGAACCGCGCCACGCAGACCGCCCAGGTGGGCTACGCGCCCGCGCTGGCCGGCGTCGCGATGCAGGCCGGCGTGCCGCTGGTCGCCGGCGAATGCGGCGACTGGCAGACCACGATCGCGCCCGACGTGGCCGACCCGGCGCGGCTGCGCTTCGCCGGCGGCTATCCCGCGGCCTGCGGCGAGAAGACCTGGGCGGTGGCCTATGCCGACCCGCGCAGCTACGCGGCCCGCGCCTTCGCCGGGCTGTGGGCGGAAATGGGCAACCAGCTCGACGGCCAGGCACGCGACGGCCGCGTGCCGGCCGAGCTCAAGCCGGTGTTCGAGGCCGAATCGCCGCCGCTGGCCGAGGTGATCCGCGACATCAACAAATACAGCAACAACGTGATGGCGCAGCAGCTCTTCCTCACGCTCGGGCTGCAGCAGAAGAAACGCGGCACGCTGGACGCGTCGCGCACGGCGTTGCGCCAGTGGTGGAACAACCGCATCGGCACCGGCGAGGGCCAGCCGGTGTTCGACAACGGTTCCGGCCTGTCGCGCGACGAGCGCATCAGCGCAGCCGCACTCGCCAAGATGCTGCAGGTCGCCTGGGCATCGCCCGCGATGTCGGAACTGATGTCGTCGCTGCCGGCCGCGGGCGTCGACGGCACGCTCAAAAGGCGCGCGCTGCGCTCGGGCGGCACGGCGCACCTCAAGACCGGCACGCTGCGGGACGCGGCCGGCGTGGCGGGCTACGTCGACGGCGGCAACGGGCGGCGCTACGTGGTGGTCGCGATCGCGAACCATGCCAATGCGGGCGCGGCGCGGCAGGCTTTCGACGCGCTGGTGGACTGGGCGGCACAGGACTAGAACGAAGCCCCACGCTCATCGGCGACAGCGGCGCGGGCTTACCCGGTATCGCACCAGCGCGGTGCGAATCTAGGATGGCTGCCCAACAAGGGTTCACATCCCAGGAGACATGTCGATGAAGCGATTCCACCAGGCGACCGCCGTCGCCGCAGCCTGCCTGCTCGCCGCCTGCGGTGGCGGCAGCGACGACAACAACAGCAGCGGCACGCTCCAGAGCACGCCCGTGACACTCACGACGCTGACGACCGCCCAGATCGACGCCAGCACCGCCACCAGCGGCCTGCAGGCGCTCAGCGGCAAGGCGCGCTGTGACGTCAAGGTGGTGTCGCTGGACTACACGACGCGCGGGCCGAAGGACGAGCACACCAATGCGTCGGGCGTGCTGCTGCTGCCGACCGGCGCCTGCACGGCCGCCGCGCCGCTGGTGGCCTACGCCAAGGGCACCGACTTCCAGAAGCCGCGCACGCTGGCCAATCCGCAGGACCCGGAGACCTTCCTGCTGGCCGCCATGTACGCGGCGCAGGGCTATGCGGTGGTGGCCACCGACTACCTCGGCTATGCCAAGTCGGCGTTCCCGTACCACCCCTACCTGCACGCGGATTCGGAGGCGCGCTCGGTGCTCGACTCGGTCCGCGCCGCGCGCCTCGCGATGCCCACGACGGGCGGCACGCTGTCGGGCAAGGTGATGTTCACGGGTTATTCGCAGGGCGGTCATTCGTCGATGGCGGCGCATCGCGCCGCGGAGAGCAGTGCCAACGCCGGCGAATTCAACGTCGTGGCCGGCGCCCACCTGGCCGGGCCCTACAACCTGTCGGGCTCGTTCCGCAGTCCGGTCGCCATTGCGGGCTACCAGTATTTCGTGCCCTTCATCGTCACGTCGTGGCAGAAGGTCTACGGCAACGTCTACAGCGACGTCAACGCGGTGTTCAAGGCGCCCTATGCGGCGGGCATCGAGAACCTGTTGCCGAATCCCACGCTGACCGCCACCACGCTCGTCACGACCGGCGCCTTGCCCGGCGCCAGCGGCGAAACGCCGGCGCAGGCCCGCGACAAGCTGTTCCAGGCCAGCTTCCTGGCGGATGTCCAGACCAACGACAACAACGGCCTCTACATCGACGCGAAGAAGAACGACATGTTCGGCTGGACGCCACGCGCCGCAACCCTGCTGTGCGGCGGCGCCGGCGATCCGACCGTGCCGCCGGCGCAGCATCTGGTTCCGATGAAGGCCGATTTCGACGCACGCGGCGTCACGACGGTGTCGACGGTGGATGTCGATGCGCAGGTCCAGGCGGCCTACGGACCCGGCGGCGTGGCACCGACCGACCCGACGTCGGCGGCCTTCGCGATCTACTACGGCAACTACCACGGCAGCTATGAACCACCGTTCTGCCATGCGCGGGCACGCGCCCTGTTCGACACGGTGAAGTAGGCTCTCCCCCAGGCTTCGGCGCACTTCGTGTCGCCTCCCGCCAACCCCCTTCCGGGGGCGACACCTGCGGCCCGGCGAAGCCGAAGCACTTGGCTCTCCCCCAGGCTTCGGCGCACTTCGTGTCGCCTCCCGCCAACCCCCCTTCCGGGGGCGACACCTGCGGCCCGGCGAAGCCGGTTCCGCGGTGTCTTTGGTATGAGAGGGACCCGGTGCGCCTATTCCGACAGGGGGATCGGCAGGCCGAGGAGCGCGGCGGTGAAATCCGCCGTGGCGCGCACGGCCTCGATGGTCGGGCCGGTGATGTTCAGGTGGCCCATCTTTCGGCCGCGGCGTGCCTCGGTCTTGCCGTAGAGGTGCAGGTGGGTGCCGTCGAGCGCCAGCACGTCGGCCCAGGGCGGCTCGACGGCGGTGTCGCCGTCGACGAACCACAGGTCGCCCAGCAGGTTGAGCATCAGCGCCGGGCTGTGCTGGCGCGGCACGGTCAGCGGCAGGCCGGCGAGCGTGCGCACCTGCAGTTCGAACTGCGACACGTCGCTTGCATCCATCGACCAGTGGCCGCTGTTGTGCGGGCGCGGCGCCATCTCGTTCACGACCATCGAGCCATCGGCCAGCACGAAGAATTCGACGCACAGCACGCCGACGTAGCCCAGGCCCTCGGCGATCGAGCGCGTGGCGGCAGTGGCGCGCGCGGCGAGTTCGGCCGGCAGGTTGTCCGGATGCACTTCGGTCACGGCGAGGATGCCGTCGCGGTGGAGGTTGCGCTGCACCGGCAGCGACACCATGTCGCCGTCGTGGCCGCGCGCGACGATCACCGAGCATTCGAAGTCGAGCGGCAGCAGCTTCTCGAGCACGCAGGCCACGCCGCCGGTCGCATGCCAGGCGGTGGCGAGTTCGGCGGCCGTGCGCACGCGCTGCTGGCCCTTGCCGTCGTAGCCGAGCCGGGCGGTCTTCAGGATGCCGGGCAGCAGGTGTTCAGGCACGGCGGCCAGCTGATCGGCGCTCTCGATGACCGCATACGGCGCGCATTCGACGCCGCAGCGCACGAAATGCGCCTTCTCGCGGATCCGGTCCTGCGCGATGGCGACGGCCGATCCGGCCGGCGCCACCGGCCGTGCCACCGCCAGGTGTTCGAGCGATGGCGCGGGCACGTTCTCGAATTCGGTCGTGATGGCGTCCGCCAGCCCCGCAAGGCGCGCGAGGCCGTCGATGTCGTCGTAGGCGGTATGGACGTGGTGGTGGCTGACGCGGCCGGCCGGGCTGGCAGGGTCCGGGTCGAGCACGGCCGTGAAGTAGCCCATGCGCTGCGCGCTGTGCGCGAACATGCGCCCAAGCTGGCCGCCGCCGAGTACGCCGAGCGTGGCGCCGGGCAACAGCGGCGGACCGGAACGCGGGACGCGGCCGCTCACAGCGAGCCTCCGCCGGGGGGCGGCAGTTCCATCGCCTCGGCCGCCGCCGTCTGGCGGGCGCGGAAGGCGTCGAGCTGCGCGCGCAGCGCCGGGTCGTTCACCGCGAGCATCGAGATGGCGAACAGCGCCGCGTTGGCGGCGCCCGCCGTACCGATGGCGAAGGTCGCGACCGGCACGCCCTTGGGCATCTGCACGATGCTGTAGAGCGAATCGACGCCCTGCAGATGGCGGCTCGCCACCGGCACGCCGAGCACCGGCACGGTGGTCTTCGACGCCAGCATGCCCGGCAGGTGCGCAGCGCCGCCGGCGCCCGCGATGATGGCCGCAAGCCCGCGCGGAGCGGCACTTTCGGCATAGGCGAAGAGTTGATCGGGCATGCGGTGGGCCGAGACCACGCGGGCTTCGTGGGCGATGCCGAATTGCTGGAGAATCTCGACCGCGTGACGCATCGTCTCCCAGTCGGAGTTCGATCCCATCACCACGCCGACCTGGATTGTTTGGTTCATGGTTCCAATTTTACGTTTCACCCCCAACTGCACCCGATGATCGACATCACCCTCGAAAACTTCCAGGCCGAGCTGATCGAAGGCTCGGCGACCACCCCGGTGCTGCTGGACATCTGGGCCGAATGGTGCGGCCCGTGCAAGCAGCTCGGCCCGGTGCTCGAAAAACTCGAGACCGAATACGCCGGCCGCTTCACGCTCGCCAAGCTCGACGCCGACAAGGTGCCGCAGATCTCGAGCCAGCTGTCGCAGATGTTCGGCGTGCGCAGCATCCCGTTCTGCGTGATGTTCGTCGGCGGCCAACCGGTCGACGGCTTCGTCGGCGCCATCCCGGCCGAGCAGATCCGCGAGTTCCTCGACAAGCACGTGCCGGCCGCGGCCGAGCTCGAGGCCGCCGCCGAGGAAGAGGCGGCGCAGGACGCGCTGGCCGAGGGCGACACCGAAGGCGCGCTCGAAAAGCTCCAGCATGCCGTCGCGACCGATCCCGCCAACGACGATGCACGCTTCGACTACGTCAAGCTGCTGATGCAGCTCGGCCGCACGGACGACGCCAAGGTCGCATTCGCGCCCGTGATCTCCAAGACCGCACTGGTGCGCCGTTTCGACGCGCTGCAGCGCTGGATGAACGCGGTCGATTTCGCCACGCCCGCGACCGGCGAGACGCCCACGCTGGCCGGCTTCGACGCGAAGATCGCCGCCGCCAAGCGCGACTTCGACGCCCGCTTCGGCCGTGCGCAGCTGTTGATCAACGACCAGCGCTGGACCGATGCGATGGACGAACTGCTCGAAATCCTGATGCGCGACAAGAGCTGGAACGAGGAAGCCGCACGCAAGACGTACGTGGCGATCCTCGAACTCATCGAGCCGCCCAAGGTCAAGGTCGCCGATGGCCAGATCCCGCCCGACGATCCGACGGTCGCGACCTACCGCCGCCGGCTCAGCTCCGTCGTGTTGAGTTGATGTGGTTGGCATGAGATGTACGCATCGCGTACATTTCATGCATGACGATCCCACAGCAAAGCTTTCTTCGCGACGCCATGCGGCGTCTCAATCTCACCCGCGAAGCCTTCGCACAGCGCATCGGCGTGAGTCGACGTGCGCTGGACACCTGGCTTCTGCCTGAAGGCTCGCAGGAGTCGCGCGGCATGCCGGAGATCGTGCAGCGCTTCGTCTCCGAGATTCTGGCGTTGCAGCAAGCCGGCACGGAATCTACGCAAAGCGTATATTCGACGGCACTGCGCGATCGCATCCTCTTCGAAGGCCGTCCGCAGCTGCTGTCGGTCGACCAGTTCTCGCGCGAGTCGGTGGAGGCGCTGTTTCGCGTCGCCGACACCATGCAGCCGATCGCGCGCCGCCAGAAGATCTGCCGCGTGCTGGAAGGCGCCGTGCTGGGCAATCTGTTCTTCGAGGCCAGCACCCGCACGCGCGTGAGTTTCGGCGCGGCCTTCTGCCGGCTCGGCGGCTCGGTCTGCGACACGACCGGCTTCACCTTTTCGTCGATGGCCAAGGGCGAGTCGATCTACGACACCAGCCGTGTGATGAGCGGTTACGTCGACGCGCTGGTCGTGCGCCATCCCGATCAGGGCTCGGTCGCCGAATTCGCGCGGGCCACGAACATCCCCGTGATCAACGGCGGCGACGGCGCCGGCGAGCATCCGAGCCAGGCGCTGCTCGACCTGTACACGATCCAGCGCGAGTTCTCGCGGCTCGGGCGCATCGTCGACGGCGCGCACATCGCCTTCGTCGGCGACCTCAAGTACGGTCGGACCGTGCATTCGCTGGTCAAGCTGCTGGCGCTGTACAGCGGCATGAAGTTCACGCTGGTTGCACCGCAGCGGCTGGAACTTCCGGCCTACCTGCTCGACCAGATCTCCCGGCACGGTCATGTGGTGGAGCAGACGTCGTCGCTGGCAGACGGACTGCGCGGCGCCGACGTGGTCTACGCCACGCGCATCCAGAAGGAGCGCTTCACCGAACAGGAAGCTTTCGAGGGCTACACGCCCGACTTCCAGATCAACCAGGCGATCGTCGACGCGTACTGCACGCCGCAGACGCTGGTGATGCACCCGCTGCCGCGCGACAGCCGCCCCGGCGCCAACGACCTGAGCACCGACCTGAACCACGACGCGCGGCTCGCGATCTTCCGCCAGACGGACAACGGGATTCCGGTGCGCATGGCGTTGTTCGCGGTGCTGATGGGCGTGGAGAACCAGGTGGCGCATTCGCTGCGCGACGCCGGCTGGCGCCCGCCCGCCGCCATCGGCCCGGACGACGCGGCCTTCGACGCGCTCGACGCCTGATACGCCGCGGACACATGTACGTAGAGGGTGAAAGTCCTGCAACAGCGCATTACCATGACGGCGCCCGCATCACCGCGGCGTCTCTCCGCGCTCACACCCGCTCGAACTTGCCTGAAGGATCCACCATGCGTTTCTCCGCCCGTTCCGCCGCATTCGCGGCCCTGTTGGTCGCCACCACCGCGCTGCTCGCCGGCTGCGGCACCAGCGTGAGCCTGGACGAGCCGATCGAAGCACGCACCTGGCGCCTGACGACGTTGAACGAACAGGAGGTGATCTGGGGCGGCGATCCGCAACGCGACCCGCAACTGCGCTTCGACGGCACGCGCGTGTCGGGCTTCGGCGGCTGCAACCAGCTGTCGGGGCCCTACCAGCGCGCGGGTGGAACATTGAAACTGGGGCCGCTGGCCTCCACCCGGATGGCCTGTGCCGACCAGGGGCGCACTGCGCTGGAGATCAATTTCCTGACCGCACTGCAGGCCACGACCGGCTACAGCAAGGCCGGCCGCCTGCTCACGCTGACGGACAGCGGCGGCCGCACGCTCGCGGTGCTCGACTCGGGCCGCTGAACACCGGGCGGCTGGACGCTCAGCCGGTCAGACGTTCCAGCGCTTCGCGGTACTTGGCCGCGGTCTTCTCGATCACCTCGGCCGGCAGGCGCGGCGCAGGCGGCGTCTTGTCCCAGGGCTTGCCGTTGATCTTGGTGGCTTCGAGCCAGTCGCGCACGAACTGCTTGTCGTAGCTCGGCGGATTGGTGCCGGTGCGCAGCGCCTCTTCATAGCCTTCGATCGGCCAGTAGCGCGAGCTGTCCGGCGTGAGCACCTCGTCCATCAGCACCAGCGTGCCGGCTTCGTCGAGGCCGAACTCGAACTTGGTGTCGGCAATGATCATGCCCTTGGCCAGCGCGATCTTCGCTGCGGTCTCGTAGATGGCGATGCTGGTCTCGCGGATCTGCTGCGCGAGCAGCGGGCCGACGATCTCGACCACGCGGTCGTAGCTGATGTTCTCGTCATGCTCGCCGGCCGCTGCCTTGGCGGCGGGCGTGAAGATCGGGCGCGGCAGCTTGCTCGCATTGGTCAGCCCCGGCGGCAGCGGCACGCCGCAGACCGCCTGGTTGTCCTGGTATTCCTTCCAGCCGCTGCCGGCGAGATAGCCGCGCACCACGGCTTCCACCGGGATCGGCTTCAGGCGCTTGACCAGCATCGAGCGGCCCGTGACCTGCGGCGCCTCGGCGGCCGTGACGGCGCTCTCGGGCGCATCGCCGGTCAGGTGATTCGGGCAGATGTGGCCCAGGCGGTCGAACCACCAGAGCGCCATCTGCGTGAGGATCACGCCCTTGCCCGGGATCGGCTCGCCCATGATGACGTCGAACGCGCTGAGCCGGTCGCTCGCCACCATCAGGATGCGGTCGCTGCCGACCGCGTAGTTGTCGCGCACCTTGCCGCGCGCAAGCAGGGGAAGGCTTTCGATGGAGGATGTGTGGACGGTCGTCATGGGATGCTCGGAAAAAAGCGAAAACAGGCGCAGATTGTGCGCGCAGAAAAAAGCCACCGCGAGCGGTGGCCGTTGCGAGGGGGCGCAGGCCCCGATGCGTCAGCGAATCAGGTGATCGACGCCTGGTAGATCGACTCGATCGCCTTGTCCAGTGCGCCGTTGAATTCGGCGTCGGACTGCTGGGCGCTCAGGCCTTCGGTCAGGGCGCGGCTGAAGCTGGCGATGATGCCGGGGTTGCGTGCCAGATGCACGTTGGCCTCGTCGCGCGGATAGCCACCCGACAGTGCCACCACGCGCACCACCTTCGGATGGGCAACGAGTTCGCCGAAGAAACCTTCGACGGTCGGCAGCGTGAGCTTGAGCATGACCTTGGCGTCGCCGGTCAGCGCGTCGAGGCGCTTCAGGAAGCCGTCCTTCAGGATGGCTTCGGCTTCCTTCTTGTCGGCGGCACCGATCGAGACTTCGGGCTCGAGGATCGGCATCAGGCCGGCAGCCAGGATCTGCTGGCCGACCGCGAACTGCTGGTCGAGCACCGCGGCGATGCCCTTTTCGTTGGCCGCATTGACCACCGAGCGCATCTTGGTACCGAAGATGCCCTTGGCTGCAGCGCGCTTGAGCAGCGCGTCGAGTTCAGGCATGGCCTTCATCAACTGCACGCCATCGGCCTCGTCGGCCAGGCCCTTGTCGACCTTCAGGAAAGGCACGACCTGCTTGCGTGCCCAGAGGTATTCGGCTGCATCGATGCCGTCGATCTGACGGTCCATCGTGGCTTCGAACAGGATGGCGCCCAGCACGCGCTTGCCGTCGAAGGCCGGGCTGGTCACGATGCGGCTGCGCATCGCGTGCACCAGATCGAACATTTCGGCATCGTTCTTGTAGGCGCTGGCTTCGACGCCATACAGCTTGAGTGCCTTCGGCGTGCTGCCGCCGCTCTGGTCCAGCGCGGCAATGAAGCCTTTGCCCGTGGAGACTTTGTTCAGTTGTTCCTGATTCACTGTGTCGCTCTCTCGTTCATGGCCGTAGACACGGCGGTAGGGGATGGGGGATCGTCAAAGATTGTATCGGCCGTCTTTGGCGCCAGGCCAATGAACGACACGATCGGCGGCAGTACCGGGCCGCCCAACCACTGCAGCGGTTTGGCGACCGCGCCGATCAGCGTCACGTGGCTCAGGTTGTCGAACTCGTGCGTCTCGACCGGCACGCCGGCGGCACGCAACTTTTGCGCCATCTGGGCCGTGTTGCGCACCGGATCGACCAGGTTGTCCTTGGTCACGGCCATCAGCAGCGCGCGCGGCGATGCAGAGGAAACGTGGACGATCGGCTGGGAATCCTTCGGCGTGCGCGGCCAGTTGAACGCGGCTTGCGCGTCGGGGTTCCCGATCGGCAGGAAGTCGTAGGGCCCGGCCAGCCCGATCCAGCCGGCCAACTGCTTCGGGCTGGCGTCGACGTCGGCCAGCCAGCGCGGGTCGAGCGCGAGCATCGCCGCGTTGTAGGCGCCCGAACTGTGGCCCATCACGAAGATCCGCTTCGGGTCCACGCCCAGGCGTGCGGCGTTGTCGAACGCCCATTTCATCGCGCGCGCGCTGTCTCGCACGAACACCGGATAGGTCACCTCGGGCGACAGCCGGTAGTCCGGGATCACGACCACCGCACCACGCGAGGCCAGCGCCTCGCCGACGAACTTGAAGGTGGCACGGTCGCCGGTGGTCCAGGCGCCGCCGTAGAAGAAGACGACCATCGGCCGGCCACCGGGCGCGGGCCTGGCGTCGGACAGCGGCGCATAGGTGTCCAGCTGCTGACGGGGCTCGCTGCCATAGGCGATATCCCCTTCGAACGCATAGGTGCTGTCGGGCACCATGCGGTTCAGGAGCTTGGTCGGCGAGCAGGCGGGCAAGGCGGCGGCGATGGCCACCACGGCGAAGGCGGTGAGCAGCGCGCGCTGCCGCCGGAACAGGCGAGGAATGGGCATGAAGACTGTACGCAGCCGGCGAGGGACTGGTTTCGGACGGTCCGAAACACGCGCTTCCCAGGCAGCCGGCGCGGCGCGAGGATGCCGCATGCCCGGCGACGCGAGCGGTAGGACGCCGCAGCCAGCGTGCGACAGCCCAGGCCGATCAGTCCGCCCGGCAGATCTTCAGCATGTTGGTGCCGCCTGGCGCGCCCATCGGCTCGCCGCAGGTGATGGCATAGACGTCGCCGCTCTGCAGGATGCCCCGCTTCTTGAGATGCGCCTCGGCCTGGGCCAGCGCATCGTCGCGATCGGATTGCGAGTCCATCAGCAGCGGCCGCACGTTGCGATAGAGCGCCAGCTTGCGCTGGGTCGCAAGCCGCGAGGTCAGCGCATACATCGGGATATGGGCACGGTGGCGACTCATCCAGAGCAGGGTGGAGCCGGACTCCGTCAATGCGACGATCGCCTTGGCGCCCAGGTGATGCGCGGTGAACAGCGCGCCCATGGCGATCGACTGGTCGATGCGGCTGTAGTTCTTGCCGCTGAAATCGGCATCGAGCTGCTTGTCTTCCGCGGCCTCAGCGGCCTCGCAGATGCGGCTCATCTCGCGCACGGTCTCGAGCGGGTAGCGGCCCGATGCGGTCTCGGCGGAGAGCATCACCGCGTCGGTGCCGTCGAGCACGGCGTTGGCCACGTCGCTGACCTCGGCACGCGTGGGCACCGGGTTGGTGATCATCGACTCCATCATCTGCGTGGCGGTGATCACGACCTTGTCCATCTCGCGCGCCATGCGGATCATCTTCTTCTGCAGCGCCGGCACGGCGGCATTGCCGACTTCCACCGCCAGGTCGCCCCGCGCGACCATGATGCCGTCGCTGGCACGCAGGATTTCCTCGAGCTTCGGGATCGCCTCGGCGCGTTCGATCTTCGCGATCATCCCGGGACGGTGGCCGTATTCGGCCGCGGCCACGTTGCACAGCTGGCGCGCCATTTCCATGTCGGTCGCGTTCTTCGGAAAGCTCACGGCGACGTAGTCGGCCTGGAAGCTCATCGCGGTCTTGATGTCCTCCATGTCCTTGGCCGTGAGCGCCGGCGCAGTGAGGCCGCCGCCCTCCTTGTTGATGCCCTTGTTGTTCGAGAGCTCGCCGCCCAGCACCACGGTGGTGATCACCGCTTCGCCCTTGACGGCGTCGACCTTCAGCACGATCAGGCCGTCGTTGAGCAGCAGCCGGTCGCCCGCCTTCACGTCGCGCGGCAGGTCCTTGTAGTCGAGGCCGACTTCGTCGACGGTGCCGAGTTCGGTGCGCGACGCATCGAGCACGAACTTGGCGCCGGGCTCGAGCCAGACGCGGCCGCCGGCGAACTTGCCGACGCGGATCTTCGGCCCCTGCAGGTCGGCCATGATCGCGACTTCGCGGCCGGTCTTGCGCGCGGCCTCGCGCACCATGGCGGCGCGATCGATGTGGTCCTGCGCCGTGCCGTGGCTGAAATTCAAGCGCACCACGCTGACCTTGCTGAGGATCATCTGCTCGAGCAATTCAGGCGTGTTGGAGGCCGGCCCGAGCGTGGCGACGATCTTGGTGGCGTGACGGGGAAGTCGGACGGGATCCATTGACATGACCTTGTATTCGGGTTTTGGCACAATTCTCACATGCGGAGATGACACCGCACGATACGGCAAGCCCGCGGAAGACGGCGCGCCGTTCACTTGACTCCGGTCAGACTCCCCTTGCGATGAATGCGGTACGGTGCCCCCTGGTGCGCCGTCGTCCTTCCTTTTAGCTTCCCTTTATGCAGACTCCTTCCGAACCTGTTGTCGATCTCACGCCCCTGCCGCCGGACGTTCCGCTTCCGCATCGCAAGGTCATCCGCTCGTGGCTGCTGCCGCTGTCGGAGCGCAGCACGTGGCGCGCCCTGGTGCTGCTGGCTTTCGATTACGCGCTGTACGCCGCCCTTCTGGTCGGCATCGTGGCGGTCGACTCGGGATGGCTCAAGCTGCTGCTCGGCCTGGTCACGGGCTTCGTGATCGGCCGCCTGTTCATCATCGGGCACGACGGTTGCCACCAGAGCCTGACGCCGCACCGCCGGCTCAACAAATGGCTCGGGCGGATCGCCTTCATGCCATCGCTCACGCCCTACAGCCTCTGGGACATGGGCCACAACGTCGTGCACCACGGCTTCACGAACCTGAAGGGCGTCGACTTCGTCTGGGCGCCGCTCACGCAGGCCGAGTACGAAGGCCTGCCGCCGGCACGCCGCTTCATGGAACGCATGTACCGCAGCGGCTGGGCGCCGGGCGTGTACTACATGGTCGAGATCTGGTGGCGCCGCATGGTGGCGCGCGACCGCACCGCCAACGCCGAGCGCCCCGTGTTCTCGCGCGACTGCTGGCTGGTCGGCAGCTACGGCACGCTGTGGCTCGCGGGCGTGATCGGTGCCGCCCTGGCGACCGATCAGTCGATCCTGCTGCTGGTGGCGACCGCCTTCGTGGTGCCGCTGCTGTTCTGGTTCGCGATGATCGGTTTCGTGGTGTACGTGCACCACACCCACGTGAAGGTGTCCTGGCACGACGAGCGTTCGGCCTGGCAGCGTGCCCAGCCCTTCGTGTCGACGACGGTGCACCTGACCTTCCCGTTCCGGATCGGTTCGCTGATGCACCACATCATGGAGCACACCGCGCACCACGTGGACATGAGCATTCCGCTCTACAAGCTGAAGGCCGCCCAGCAGCGCATCGAGGAGATGCTGCCGAGCCGCATCGTGATCCAGCGCTTCTCGTGGCGCTGGTACTTCAGCACGGCGCGCAGCTGCAAGCTCTATGACTTCACGCGCCGCTGCTGGACCGACTTCAAGGGCCGCGCGACCAGCGAGCCGCGCGCCCTGCCGGTTTGAGGATTAGCCCGCCGCGCGTTTGGTGAGGATCTCGAAGGCGGGCAGGGTCTTGCCTTCGAGGATTTCCAGGAACGCACCGCCGCCGGTCGAGATGTAGCCCACGTCCTTCTCGATGCCGTACTTGGCGATGGCGGCCAGCGTGTCGCCGCCGCCGGCGATCGAGAACGCCTTGCTTGCCGCAATGGCACGCGCGATGGCCTCGGTGCCGTGCGAAAAGGCCTCGAACTCGAACACGCCGACCGGACCGTTCCACACGATGGTGCCGGCTTCGCGCAATTGCGCGGCAAGGATCTCGGCGGTCTTCGGGCCGATGTCCAGGATCAGATCGTCCTCGGCCACCGCGTCGGCCGCCTTGACGGTCGCGGGTGCCGTGGCGGAGAAGGCCTTGGCCGTGACCACGTCGACCGGGATCGGCACCGCGGCGCCGCGCGCGCGCATCGCTTCGATCACGGCCTTGGCCTCGTCCAGCAGGTCGGGCTCGGCCAGCGACTTGCCGATCGACAGGCCCGCCGCCAGCATGAAGGTGTTGGCGATGCCGCCGCCGACGATCAACTGGTCGACCTTCTCGGCCAGGCTCTTCAGGATGGTCAGCTTGGTGCTGACCTTCGAACCCGCGACGATCGCGACCAGCGGACGCTGCGGCTGCGCGAGCGCCTTGGTGATGGCGTCGATCTCGGCCGCCAGCAGCGGGCCGGCCGAGGCGATCTTCGCGAACTGCGCGATGCCGTAGGTGGTGGCTTCGGCGCGGTGGGCGGTGCCGAAGGCGTCGTTCACGTAGATGTCGCACAGCGCGGCCAGCTTCTGGGCCAGCGCCGGATCGTTCTTCTTCTCGCCCTTGTTGACGCGGCAGTTCTCGAGCAGCACGACCTGGCCCGGCTTGACGTCGACGCCGTCGACCCAGTCGGCGACCAGCGGCACCTCGCGGCCCAGCAGCTCGGCCAGGCGCGCGGCGACGGGAGCGAGCGAATCCTCGGGCCTGAAGGCACCTTCGGTCGGGCGGCCCAGGTGCGAGGTGACCATCACGGCCGCGCCCGCGTCGAGCGCAAGCTGGATGCAGGGCACGGACGCCCGCACACGCGTGTCTTCGGTGATCTGGCCGGCGTCGTCCTGCGGCACGTTGAGGTCGGCGCGGATGAAGACGCGCTGGCCGGCAACCTTGCCTTGGGCACACAGATCGGTAAAGCGGATGACGTTCATGGAGAGAGGCTGGGGAGTTGAAAAATCGGAGTTCCGACGATTCTAGGAGCCGCGCCTCTCGCGCAGAAGACACGGGCGCTACGTCGACGCCCTACCAGCCGAGCACCAGATGCAGCGGCATGTAGACCGCCATGCCCGCCACCATGGTGCCGAGCACGCCGCGTCGCCAGAAGTACCAGGCACCACCCGCCAGCGCACCGTAGATGCGGGCGTCCTGCCAGGTCGGGATCAGGTGGCCTTGCGTCATGACGATCTCGGGCGCGATCACCGCTGCCAGCGCCGCGACCGGCGCGTAGTGCAGCGCCCGGTGCGCCCAGTCCGGCATGCCCCAGGGCCGGTCGAGGATGAAGAAGAAGCAGCGCGCGACCACGGTCACCACCGCCAGGCCGACGATGACGGCCATCGTCCAGAAATCGGTCTCGCCGTTCATGCGTCGGCCTCCGCAGGATGGCGGATGAACTGCTTCTCGAGCCAGAAGCACAACAGCACCGCGACGCCGATGCCGGTCACGATGTTGAGCTTGAGCGGCAGCGAATAGGCGGCCACCGCGGTGGCGCCTGCGATGCCTGCGGCCAGCACGCGCAGCCGGGTGGTCGACATCGAGCAGAGGATGCCGAGCAGGCTCAGCACGCCGGCAAAGCCGAGACCCCAGGACTGCGGAATGAAGTTGGTGAGCGCGATGCCGATCATGCTCATCACCATCCAGGCGGCCCAGGTGACCGAATAGCCACCGGCCAGATAAGCCTCCTGCGCCAGCCCCTCCTCCGGCGTCGCCGGCGGCTGTGCATAGCGCGCCGTGAAGAGCACGTAACTCAGGTCGGCCGTCATGTAGCCATGCACCAGGCGCCGCCATCGCGGCATGTGCATCAGGTAGGGCCGCAGGTGCAGGCTGAACACCACGAAGCGCAGGTTCACGCAGAAGCCGGTCGCGAGGATCACCCAGGCCGGCGCGCCCGCCACCAGCAACGGGATGGCCGCGAGCTGGGAGCTGCCGGCGTAGACCAGCAGCGTCATCGCGATGGCCTCGACCCCGCTCATGCCCGACTTGACCATGGCGACGCCGGTCATCAGGCCCCAGGCGCCGATGCCGAGCGCCATCGGCGCCATCACGCGTGCGCCTTCGCGGAACTCGGGGCGCCGGTGGATCGAGGGAAGGAAGAACATCAGCCGAAGACCTGGCCGGCCTTGATGTCGAAGCCGCGCAGGAAGTCGGCCGCGGCCAGGCGCTTGCCGCCGGCCCGCTGCAGTTGCGTGAGCGCCACGACCGAACCCTGTGCCGCGACGTCGATGCCCGCCGGTCCCGCGCCGAGCACGGTGCCTGGCGCTTCGGTGGTCGAACCGGCCTGCACCTGCGCCGACCAGAGCTTGATCGACTCGCCGTCCAGCAGGCTGGTGGCGCCCGGAAACGGGTCGAAAGCGCGGATGCGGCGAACGATCGCCACCGCGTCCTGCGCCCAATCGACCTGTGCTTCGTGCTTCTCGACCTTGTGCGCATAAGTGACGCCCTCCGCCGGTTGCGGCGTGCGGACCAGCGCACCGGCCTCGGCCTGCCGCAGCGCGTCGACGATCATCCGGCCGCCCAGCGCGGCCAGCCGGTCGTGCAGTTGCGCGGTGCTGTCGTCGCCGATGGCCAGCGCCTCGCGCAACAGCATGTCGCCGGTGTCCAGGCCTGCGTCCATCTGCATGATGGTGACGCCGGTCTCGCCGTCACCGGCTTCGATCGCCCGATGGATCGGCGCCGCGCCGCGCCAGCGCGGCAGCAGGCTCGCATGGATGTTGAGGCAGCCGAGCCGAGGCGCGTCGAGCACCCACTGCGGCAGGATCAACCCGTAGGCCGCGACCACCATCACGTCGGCGCCGGCGCCCAAGATCGCATCGCGGCCGGCCGTGGCCTCGTCCGGGTATTTGCCGTCGAGGCGAAGGCTCCTCGGCTGCGCCACGGGCCAGTCGTTCTGCAGCGCGAACTGCTTGACCGGCGAGGCCTGCAGCTTCATGCCACGGCCGGCGGGCCGGTCGGGTTGGGTCAGCACCAGCACGATGTCGTGACCGGCGTCGCGCAGCGCTTCCAGCGCGACACGCGCGAACTCGGGTGTCCCCGCAAATGCAAGCCTCACACGTTCCCCAGACAGATCAAGACGGCAACCGCTCGAGCCGCAGATCGTCACCGGTGTGGTAACGCTCGACGAGGCCGTCGGGGTCGATATAGATATAGAGCAGACGGCGTTCGTTGATCGCCTTGTAGCGCCAGGTCCAGACGGTGCCGTCGAAGGAACTCACGCGGTCGATCTCGAACGGCCGTCCGTAGGTGCGCAGCACGTCGGCCTGGCGCCAGACGCCGGGCTGGATGGTGCTCGCGAACAGGCGCTCGTCGAGCTCCTGGCGGATCGACCGCACGCGGCCATCTGCACCGAGGTCGACGTTGTTGACCTCGAAGCCGGCCGGCACGCGCGAATATTGCAGGCGCTCGCCGTTGCCCAGCGGGTAGACGGCGGTCGGCTGACCCAGCCGCCGCAAGGTGTCGTCGCGCGACGTGCCCAGGGGCAGGCGCGTCGGCTCGCTCGCGCAGGCGGCCAGCAGCAGCATGAGTGCGCCACAGGCTGCCGATGCAAGCGCGCGCGGCATGCTCAACGCCGGCCGTCGCGCGCGTCGCGTTCGTCTTCGCGCTGCTGCTTGAGCAGCTTGCTCTTGATGCGGTTGCGTTTGAGCGGCGACAGGTATTCGACGAAGACCTTGCCAAGCAGATGATCGAGCTCGTGCTGGATGCACACCGCGAGCAGACCGTCCGCCTCGATGGTCTGCGGCTCGCCCTCGGCGTCCAGTGCGGTCACCCGGACTGCCGTGGAACGCTCGACACCGTCGTAGATACCGGGCACCGACAGGCAGCCCTCTTCGTTCAGGACCTTCTCGTCGCTGGCCCAGACGATCTCGGGATTGATCAGAACCAGCGGCTTGTCGCGCTCTTCCGAAACATCGATGACGACCAGGCGTTCATGCACGTCGATCTGCGTGGCGGCCAATCCGATGCCGTTCGCGTCGTACATGGTCTCCAGCATGTCGGCCACCAGCGCCTTGATCCGCGCATCGACGCCCTGCACGGGCTTGGCGACCGTGTGGAGGCGCTTGTCTGGAAAACTAAGGATGGTTCTTTTGGCCATGGCGGGGGAGGTAGGTTGTGTCTCCATTTTCGCCAATTTGAGTGGCCGGCCTGGAGGCCATGTCTCTTTTGCATTGCCCTGCGCAGGGCTTCAGTGGAGAATTCGTAGCAAATTGTGAGTTTTCATACATTTCGTGTGGCCTTGTGCTGCATTTCAACCTTGCCGATGAAGCCCCTCCGACACGTGACCCGACAGCCTGACCCATCGCGGCCCGTCCGCCTCGCAGCGGCCATCGCCGCATGCATCGGGATGAGCCCCTGGCTGATCGCATCGGCCCAGGACCTTCCCGTCACGCCGCGACAGCGTGCGACGGCGCAGCAGACGGTACAGACCGGTGTCGCCCTGGGCGATCTCGCGCCGGACGCGCCCGATGAGTACACGGTACGAACCGGCGACACGCTGTGGGCCATCTCGCAGCTCTATCTGCGCCAGCCCTGGCGCTGGCCGGAACTGTGGGGCATGAACCTGGACGAGATCGCGAACCCGCATCGCATCTATCCCGGACAGACGCTGTACCTGGACAAAACCAATGGCCGCGCGCGGCTGGCCACACGGCAAGGTGCAAGCACGGCCGAAACCACCGTCAAGCTGTCGCCGCGCACGCGCTACGAATCGCTGTCCGACATGGCGCTGTCGACGCTGAGCCCGGGTGCGATCGAGCCCTTCCTGAGCGAGCCGATCGTGGTCGACGAACAGACCCTTGCCGCGTCGCCCCGCATCGTGGCGGGCAACGATGACCGGGTGCTCCTCGCGCGCGGTGACCGCGCCTATGCGCGCGGCAGTGCGACGACGCCATTGGGCGAACCGACCGAGGCGAACCGCCGCTTCCGGGTATTCCGCAACGCGACGCCGCTGAAGGACCCGGGCACCGGGGAGATCCTCGGCTACGAAGCACAGTACATCGGCCGCGTCGTGCTGCAGCGCGGCGAATCCGTCAGTCGGCCGGCACCGGGCGGCCGGGAAGTCGCCACCATCACACCGGCAACCATCGACATCGTGGCCGCGCGCGAGGAAATGCGCGCGGGCGACCGGCTCCTGCCCGAGCCGCCTCGGCAGCTCACGAGCTACGTGCCGCACGCGCCGACGCAGCGCATCGAAGGCCGGATCGTCTCGATCTATGGCAACGCGGTGCAGTTCGCCAGCCAGAACCAGATCGTGGCGATCAACAAGGGCACGCGGGACGGCATCGAGAACGGCCACGTGCTCGCGATTCTCAAGAACGGCGAAACACTGATGGACAAGACTGCCGGCACCCGGGAGAGCATCAAGTTGCCCGACGAGCGGATCGGCCTGCTGATGGTGTTCCGGCCGTTCGAGAAGGTGTCGTATGCGCTGGTGCTCGAAATCAACGACACCCCCCGCGTCGGCGATCTGCTCGTCAGCCCCTGAGCGGCCGACCCGCTGGGCATTCCATCACTACTCCACACCGGCGAACACGCATGGAACAGGACGAACTCGCCGGCTGGCTGCGGCTCACGCTGACCGCCGGCATCGGCGACATGGCCGCGCGTCGGCTTCTGGCGGCTTTCGGCCTGCCGGCAGCCATCTTCGCCCAGCCGGCCGAGGCGCTGTGCGAGGTGGTGACGCCGGCCCAGGCGCAGGCGCTGCAGGGGCAACCCGCCGGGCTCGACGCCCAGATCGCACAGACCTGGGCGTGGCTGCAGACGGTCGAGGCCGACGGGGTGGCGCGGCGCATCGTCACGCTGGCCGACGCCGACTATCCCGTGTCCCTGTTGGAAACCGCCGATCCACCCGCACTGCTGTATGTCATCGGCGCGGCGCGCTTCGGCCTGAAGGACCTCGCACGCAGCATGGCGATCGTCGGCAGCCGCAATCCGACGCCACAGGGCGCCTCCAACGCGCAGGCCTTCGGACGCGCCTTTGCCGAACTCGGCATTCCGGTGGTTTCCGGCCTCGCACTGGGCGTCGACGGTGCGGCACACCAGGGCGCCCTCGACGGCGCGGCGGCAGATGCGCTCGCGACGGTGGCAGTGGTCGGCACCGGGCTCGACCGCGTGTACCCGGCCCGGCATCGCGCGCTCGCGCACCACATCGCCCGGCAAGGCCTGATCGTCAGCGAGTTCGCGCTCGGCACGCCGCCGCTCAACCAGAACTTCCCGAAGCGCAATCGCATCATCGCGGGCTTGTCGCAAGGCACGCTGGTGGTCGAAGCCGCCCTGAAATCGGGCTCGCTGATCACGGCGCGCATGGCGTCCGAACAAGGCCGCGAGGTGTTCGCGATCCCCGGATCGATCCACTCGGCCCAGTCGCGCGGCTGCCACGCGCTGATCCGGCAAGGCGCGAAACTGGTCGAGTCGGTACAGGACGTGCTGGAGGAATTACCGCTGCACGGCACGATGGCATCTTCGACGCCAGCACCGCAGTCGTCCCATGCCGAAGACGAGACGCAGGCCACCGAGGAAAACAGCGTGCTGGACGGCATCGGCTTCGACCCCGTCAGCCTCGATGCACTCTGCGCACGCACCGGCTTCTCGCCTGCGGCATTGCAGGCACGACTGCTTGAATTCGAGCTGGACGGCCACATCGCCCGGCTGCCGGGCGGGCTGTTCCAGCGCGTCGTCCGCGGCTGAACGCGGCGCCGGGCGATTTACACGAGCCGTGTGCTGCGCCAAACGCGGCGAGCCGCTTGGAGTGGGCTATATTGCCTTCATGTTCGATGTGCTCGTGTTCGTCTACGAAAACTATTGGCGCGGTGACGCGTGCCCAGAACCCGAGCAACTGGGCCGCAAGCTCAGCGCGCACGGCTTCGATGCGGAAGAAATCCGCGATGCGCTCCAGTGGCTCGACGGGCTCAGCCTCGCGACGAATGGCGTGACGCTGACCCAGCTTCCGGAAGATGCCGGCGTGGTGGTCGGGCCGCCATCCAGCACGGTTGCGGCGCTGCCGCAGTCTCCTGATTCGCTGCGTGTCTACTCCACCGCGGAGCAGGACCACCTGGGCGCAGACTGCCTCGGCTTCATCACCTTCCTCGAAGCGTCGCAGGTGCTTTCCAGCGACATGCGAGAGATCGTGATCGAACGCGCCATGGCTGCACCGGGCTCTCCGGTCGCCCTGGATGAGCTCAAGATCATCATGCTGATGGTGCACTGGAGTACCGGCACCGAGCCCGATGCGCTGGTGCTCGACGAACTGTGCGACGACCGCACGGGCCGCATCGCACACTGAACATCGCGCCGCTCAGTCCAGCAGCCTCTCGGGATTGGCGTCCAGCTTGGCAAGCGCCTCGCGGGTGGCGCGCGCGGTGAGCGATTCCTCTTCCGCCGGAATCAGCAGGCCCGTCTGCAGGCAGGAGGCCAGCCGACCGGCCTGAATCAGGAAGCCGCGGCCATCGTTCGACGCAAACAGGTGCAGCTGACGACGCTCGCTGCGCCAGACGAACTGGACCTGCGTCACCCGCCCGTTGTGGTCGAGCATGAACCAGTGGCCGGCCTGAAGCTCGTCGACCCAGGCGCGCATGTCGTCGCTCACGTGCAAACCGGTGTCGGGGATCACTTCCAGCGTGGCCGCGTCCGCGCCCAGCAGCAGTTCGATGCTCGCCGGGTCCAGCGGCATCGCCACGTCGCCTTCGACGCTCACGAAGTCCTCGAGGTTGGCGAGCCGCAACGCCATCGCCTCGATCTTTGCCTGCGGGATGGCTTCGGTCTTCGACAGGAAGGCATCCGCCAGCGTTTCGCCGATGACCTTGATGTGCGCCTCCTGTGGTGCGCCCGTCACATTGAGCAGCGTCATGCCCGAGCGCAACCGTTGCAGGAGCCGCGGCAAGTCCTGGATGACACGCGCACGGTCGGCGCGGTGCGGCTTGGCGCTGGCAGCCCAGACCAGCTCGGACGCCGCGCGCTTGAGCGCCACCGTCTGTTCGTCGTTCGGCCCGAACTTGAGTGCCGCGATGGCCAGCACCTCGGCCCAGACCTTGAACAGGAACTCGCGGATCTCCTCGCGCACGGGCATGTCGTCGAGCAGTTTGCGCAATTCGATGGTGTATTGGATCGCCATCGTTTCCTTCTGCTCGATCTGCTGGGCGACGCTCATGACACGCTGCGTCGCGTCGCTCTGGGTCAGGTACTTGTCGAGAAAGACGACGAACTCGTCCAGCACCAGCCTGAAAACACGCTGCCCCGTCTCGGGATACTGCTCGATCACCTGGACCACGCGGCGGATCTCGCCTTCCAGTGCACTGCCGGAGATGGCCGCGGCGTCGAATCCCATCACGACCGACCCCATGCGATCGATCAGCATGCGTGCGGGATGCTGCAGCGTGCCGAAGAATTCGGGCTCGGCGATGGCCACGCGCAACACCGGCATCTGCAGCCGCGCGAACCAGACGCGCGCGGAAAAGGGAATGCGTTCCTCGGCAAGGATCGACTGGAACATCAGCGCGACGATCTCGACCGTCGCCTTGTCCGCCGTGGTCGGCGCGCGCCGCTTGAGCTCGCTGGTGCGACGGCGCAGATCGGCGGCCGAATGCTGCATGACGATGGCCGCGTTGCCGTTGGCGGGGTACTGCAGCGCCATCCGGCGATAACCCACCTCGGCACTGGACAGCGCGGCGGAGAAGGCTCGCGAATGCTCGGCCCGTTCGCCGACGGCCTCTTCGCCGGCAGGTGAGCGCGCGAGATCGCCGCCCACGCGCGTCGCGACGAATCGCTTCAGGCTGGCCAGCACCGTCTGGGCGCGCTGGCGCGCGATCTGCAGCGGCGACCCCAGGCCGACGGATGCGCCGACCCGCCGTTCGACGTGGCTGAGGATGGCATTGATGGAATTCCGCCAGCCCGCGGGCGGCGCCGGCGACGCGCGGCCGCCGTCGATCGGCGCAGCATTTCGAGGCATCGAATCCTGCGGACGCCGAACGAGGCCCTTGAGCTCGATCTCGGGCATCACGCCGGCCTCGACCAGGAAAGTATTGGCGCTCCGATAGGCCCCGGCGAAAGTCTCGACCACTTCCTGCTGGATCACGTCCTGCACATGCGCCCAGACCGTGCGCGCCAGGCCGCTCGCGAGCCACTGCGAAACCAGGATTCCCGCCAGCGTCTCGGGCCGGAGCACGTCTTCGGTGTCCAGCTCGATCCGGCCTTCGAGGTGCTGGATCCGCAGGCGCAGGTCGTTGAACTCGAAACCGGCCCGGCTGCGGATCGCCTCGGCGAGCCGCGAGGACAGGAGCTTGTTTTCCATGACGTCGTCGCCGACCAGTGCGAGCGGCGAGCGCACCGACGTGGGTGGCGTGTCGCCACGGCGTTCGCCAGCGGCCGGCGGCGACTGGCGCCAGCTGGCCTGCGTCAGCGCGATCCAGTTCGACGCGCGCTCGTGGAAAGCGAGGAAATCGTCGCGGCGCTCCTGCATGTCCCGCGCGCTGCCGGTCAGGCTCGCCTGCGCCGCCAGCCGATCGCCCACGGCGCGCGACAGCGGCCGGATCACGCCGCCGGTCGCGGCCAGGAAACGTTCGCGGGTTTCACGCGCCAGCGCAAGCGAAGTGGCCGAGCGCGGCACGCTGTTCATTCAAGACTTTCGCGATCCGCTTTTGCCTGTGCGAGCGCCTGGAATTGCCAGTGAACGCTCAGACCGTGGCGCCGGCGTTCGGATCGTCCGGATCGCCTTCGCGCTTGACCGGCACCTTCACGAGGTCTTCGCGCTTGATGCCGAGCCACATGGCGATCGCCGCAGCCACGAAGCACGACGAGTAGATGCCGAAGCAGATGCCGATCGTCAGTGCCAGCGCGAAGTAGTGGAGCGTCGGGCCGCCGAAGAAGAACATCGACAGCACCACGAGCTGCGTCGAGCCGTGGGTGATGATGGTGCGGCTGATGGTCGAGGTGATCGCGTTATCGATGATCTCCTGCGTGTTCAGCTTGCGGTAGCGGCGGAAGTTCTCGCGGATGCGGTCGAAGATCACGACCGATTCGTTCACCGAGTAGCCCAGCACCGCCAGCACCGCCGCCAGCACCGCCAGCGAGAACTCCCACTGGAAGAAGGCGAAGAAGCCCAGGATGATCACGACGTCGTGCAGGTTGGCCAGCACGGTGGACAAAGCGAACTTCCACTCGAAGCGGAAGGCCAGGTAGATCATGATGCCGACCACCACCATGCCGAGCGCCTTGAGCCCGTTGGTGGTGAGCTCCTCGCCGACCTGCGGGCCGACGAACTCGTTGCCTCGCAGTGTGGCCGTCGGCTCGGCGGCCTTGAGCGCGTCCATCACCTGGGCGCTCTGCTGCGCCGAGGTCTGGCCCTTCTGCACCGGCAGGCGGATCTGCACGTCGCGCGAGGTGCCGTAGTTCTGCACCTGCACGTCCTGGTAGCCGAGCTTGCCGATCGTTTCGCGGACCTTGCCGACGTCGACCGACTGCTGGTAGGCGACTTCCATCACCGTGCCACCGGTGAACTCCACCGACAGATGCAGCCCGCGGTGAAGCAGGAAGAACACGGCGAGCGCGAAGGTCGCGAAGGAAATGACGTTCAGCACCAGCGCGTGGCGCATGAACGGGATGGTCTTGTGGATGCGGAAGAATTCCATGGCGTTGGCCCCTTATTTCGCTTCGGCCATGGCCGTGCCGTCTGTCTTGGGCCGCCACACGGTGCCGATCGACACCGTCTTGAGCTTCTTCTTGCTGCCGTACCAGAAGTTCACCAGGCCGCGCGAGAAGAACACGGCCGAGAACATCGAGGTGACGATGCCGATGCAATGCACCACCGCGAAACCGCGCACCGGGCCCGAGCCGAACGCCAACAGCGCGATGCCCGCGATCAGCGTGGTCACGTTGGAGTCGAGGATGGTGCCCCAGGCGCGGTCGTAGCCGGCATGGATGGCGGCCTGCGGCGAGGCACCGCTGCGCAGTTCCTCGCGGATGCGCTCGTTGATCAGCACGTTGGAGTCGATCGCGACGCCGATGGCGAGCGCCATGGCCGCGATGCCGGGCAGCGTGAGCGTGGCCTGCAGCATCGACAGGATCGCCACCAGCAGCAGCAGGTTGACCGCCAGCGCAATCGACGAGAACACGCCGAACAGCGCGTAGTAGATGCACATGAACACCATGATCGCGATGAAGCCGTACATCACGCTCTTGAAGCCCTTGTCGATGTTGTCCGCACCCAGGCTCGGGCCGATGGTGCGTTCCTGGATGATCTCCATCGGTGCGGCCAGCGAGCCGGCGCGCAGCAGCAGTGCGAGGTCGTTGGCCTCCACCACGCTCATCGAACCGGAGATCTGGAAGCGGTTGCCCAGTTCGCCGTTGATCGAGGGAGCCGTGAGCACTTCGCCCTTGCCCTTCTCGAAGATCAGCATGGCCATGCGCTTCCTGAAGTTGTCGCGGCTCACGTCGCGCATGATGCGGCCGCCCTTGGCGTCCATCGTCAGGTCGACCTTAGGCTGCTGCGTCTGCGAGTCGAAGCCCGGTTGCGCATCGGTCAGGTTCTCGCCGGTGACGAGCACCTGCTTCTTCACGATCACCGGGCGGCCGTTGCGGTCCATGAACCGCTCGGAACCGAAGGGAACCGGGCCGGTGCCCGACTCGGCCGCATGGCCTTCGGTGCTCTCGTCAACCAGGCGCATCTCGAGCGTCGCGGTGCGGCCCAGGATGTCCTTGGCCTTGGCCGTGTCCTGCACGCCGGGCAGCTGCACGACGATGCGGTCGATGCCCTGCTGCTGGATCACCGGTTCGGCCACGCCGAGTTCGTTGATCCGGTTGTGCAGCGTGGTGATGTTCTGCTTGAGCGCCGAGTCCTGCAGGCGGCGCGCGGCCTCGGGCTTGATGGTGGCCGTCAGCTTCCAGTTGCTGCCGTCCTGGCTGTCGGTGGTGCTCAGGTCGGGGAACTGGTCCTGCACGATGCCCTTGGCGGCTTCGAGGCTGGCCGCATCGCGGAAGGTGACTTCGAGGACTTGCGCGTTGCGGGTGACGGCGCTGCCGCGGATGCCCTTGTCGCGGAAGGCGGTGCGCAGGTCGCCGGCGAAGGACTCGGCCTTCTTGTCGATCGCGCCCTTCATGTCGACCTGCAGCAGGAAGTCGACGCCGCCGCGCAGGTCGAGGCCCAGGTACATCGGGAACGCGTGCAGCGCCGTGAGCCAGGTTGGCGAGCGCGACACCAGGTTCAGCGCCACCGTGTACGACGGGTCGTTCGCGTCGGGCACCAGCGCGCGCTGCAGCACGTCGCGGGCCTTGAGCTGGTCGTCGGTACCACCGAAGCGGGCACGCACGGACGTGGCGTCCAGCGTGAGCATGTCCGGCGTCAGGCCGCCGGCCTTGAGAGCCTCTTCGACGCGGGCTTGCGTGCCGGCGTCGACCTTGACGGTCGCCTTGGCCGCGGAAACCTGTACCGCGGGCGCCTCACCAAAGAAATTAGGCAGGGCGTAGATGAGTCCCACCAACAGCACGATCACGAGGATCGCGTACTTCCAGACCGGGTAACGGTTCATGATCGCGCTTTGTGCGGCAATGCCGCAGAGGAAAACAACTTACTTGATCGCGCCCTTGGGCAGGACCTGGACCACGGCGCTGCGCTGGACCTTGACTTCGATGCCATTGGCGATCTCCAGGCCCAGGTACTGGTCGCCGATGGAGGTGATCTTGCCGAGCATGCCGCCCGAGGTTGCGACCTCGTCACCCTTGGCCAGCGCCTCGATCATCGCGCGGGCTTCCTTCTGGCGCTTCATCTGGGGCCGGATCATCACGAAGTACAGCACCACGAACATCAGCACGAGCGGCAGCATGCTGCCGAGGGAAGACAGCATGTCGCCGCCGGCGGCAGCAGGTGCGGTCTGGGCGAAAGCAGAGGAAATGAACAAGGGAGTCTCCAACAGAAGAGAGAGAAGGACAGGATGGCAGCGGTGGCGGGCATGACCCGCTTGCGCGGCCGCCGGATGCGGCCGATGGGCGCGAGCAGGGCCGCGCAGCACGCGGCATTGTATTCGGCGCTCTGGCGGCCGTCGGCGCCTAACCCGCCGAGGGGATCAGGACATTTCGACCGTCCACTGCGGGCTCCCGCCGCCAGCCCTACAGGCCGGTGACCCGTTGCACCACCGCAAAGTACGCACGGTAGGGCAGCAGGCGCAGCAATTTCATCCAGAAGGTGAAGCGCTTCGGAAAATGCAGCTCGAAGTCCCCGCGCGCCCAGCCGGCGAGCATCGCGTCGGCGGCCTGCGCCGGCGTGATCAGCGCCGGCATCCTGAACGCGTTCTGCGCGGTCAGCGGCGTCTCGACGAAACCCGGCTGCACCACGCTGACCCCGATACCGAGCCGGTGCAGGTCGGCATACAGCACCTCGGCCAGGTTCGTCAGCGCGGCCTTGGTCGGCCCGTAGGCCAGGCTCTGCGGCAGCCCGCGGAAGCCGGCGACGCTGGCGGTCAGCGCGACGTGCCCCGCGCCGCGCGCCACCAGCGCCGGCAACACCGCGGCCAGCACGTTGAGTGCGCCGACGTAGTTGACCCGCTGGTGCACCACCATGACATCGAGAGAGAACGCGTCGGCGCGCAGCGCCTGGTAGGTGCCGGCGCAATAGAGCACGAAGTCGAGCGGACCGTGCGACACCAGCATCGCATGGGCGTCGCGCACGGCATCGGCGTCGGTCGCGTCCAGCGGCAGCACGGTGACCGGCGGCGCGCCGCCGGCACCCCCGCAGCCTTCATACGGCGCAGCAAGTGCATCGAGCGCCTCGCGCTGACGTGCCGAAACCGCCACCAGGGCGCCGCGGGCGAGCAGCGCTTCAGCGGTGGCACGGCCGATCCCGGAGGAGGCACCGACGATCCACACGCGCTTGCCGCGCCAGTCGGCCATCGGCGGATTGAGTGGAGAGAGCAGCCTCATGCCGAGGGCGGCGTCACCGCACGAAAACGGGAAGTCATGAGAACGCTTTCGGCGAGGAAGACAAGGACGGCGCGCGGATCACCAGCGTCCAGAGCGCCACACCGGCCAGCAGTTTCAGCACGCAGGGCAGCAGGCAATACGCGAGCGTCAGCGCCTGGAGCGCGACGGCATCGCGCGCACCCGGCGCGTAGCCGGCCAATCCCAGCAACGGCAGCGCGAGTCCGGCAGCGAGCGCCAGGTTCAGCTTGGTGGCGAAATTCCACCAGCCGAAGTAGGCCCCGGCATTCGGCCGCTCGCGCGCATCGGCGATCACCCCGGCCAGCAACGCGCCGGGCAACACGAGGTCGGTGCCGAGCGCGACGCCCGACAGCGCGCAGACCGCGAGGAAGGGCATTGCGTCACCGGCACCCATCGCAGCCGCCCAGCCGAAGACGCAGATCGACAGCGCCATGCCGGCCAGCCAGGTGCGCGCCAGGCCGAAACGCGGCACGGCGCGCAGCCAGAGCGGTATGGAAAGCGCCGCGCAGACGAAATAGCAGCCCAGGAAAGCGGGAGCCAGCGAGGCCGGCGCCTCCAGCCGGTCCTGCACGAAGAACAGCACCAGCGTGGCGGGAACCGCACTGGCGATGCCGTTGAGCATGAAGACCGCCAGCAGGCGGCGGAAGGCCGCGTCGCGCAACGGTCGCCGCATGGCCCCCGGCGTCGCGTTCGACCGATCGGGCGGGAAATCGGGTGCGGCATCGTGTACGGCATCGGGTATCGGCCGCGGCGCACGCGTCCAGGCCAGCCAGCCGACGACCAGCGCGAAAACGAACAGTGCAACCATCGCGCCCAGCCCCGCAGCGGTCGGCGTCACCGACGCGAGCACCACGCCGAGCAGGCCCAGTCCCTCGCGCCAGCCGACGATCCGGCTGCGTTGCAGCGCGTCGCCACCGAGCCGCGCGCCCCAGGACTGGTGTGCGATACCCAGTGCGCTGTAGCCCGCACAGGTCAGCGCCAGCAGCAAGGCCGCCACCAGCAGCAACGGCCCATGGCGAGACGGGTCGACCAGCAGTTGCGGAAAGAACAACAGCCCGAAACCCAGCGCCAGCAGTATCGCCACGCCCAGCGCGGCGCCAAGCACGGCCGCCGCCGATCGCGCGAACAGCCGATCGCTGAGCCGTCCAAGCCACGGGTCGACCAGCGCATCGAGCAGCCGCGCACCGAGCAGCACACCACCCAACGCCGTCAGCGGCACGCCGAAGGCCAGCGCGTAGTGGTTCGGCAGCAGCACATAGAGCGGCAGTGCGACGAAGGCCAGCGGCAGGCCGAGCAGGCCATAGCGCAGACCGTCGAGCCGGCCGAAGTGAAGGGTGTCGGACATGGACGGCGATCAGCGCGCCAGCAAGGCGTCACGCATCGCCGGCTCGGAGGTCTGCGCACCGAGCCAGATCGCGAAGAAGCGCTCGGCGAAGGCAGGGTCACGCACGGCACCCGAAGGCCTGCCGTTGTGGAAGAAGCGTGCGCCCACGGCAGGCTCGTAGACACCGAGCAGGCGGTCGCCCTTCTTCACGTCCGGAAAAGCCGACTGCATCGCCTGCAGCCACTGTGCCGACTGCGCCGCGTCGATCGGCCCGCTGCGGCGCATCTCGTCGATCGAGCGCTTGGCGATGGCGGCTGCGTCGAAGTCGCGGAGATAACGCAGCTCGAGGCCCAATGGCTGCTGCGCCCAGGCGGTTGCCTGGAAACCGCTGCCGACCCAGAGCACCGCGTCATAGACCTGGAAGCCCCAGACCGTGAGACGCGCGGTGCCGAGCCGCTGGGCATCGGACAGCACGTCGCGCAGTTGCGCGGGCGGGGCCGGCGTCACCGACGGCGCCACGGGTTGTGCCGCCACCCGCGCCGGCACGGCGGACAACGCACCGCAAGCGCCCCACAACACAGCCGCCACTAGCGCTTCCGCAAGGTGTACTGGACGACGTCGATGTTCGATTGCGCAAAGGCCGCTTCGCAATACGCCAGGTAGAACTCCCATATGCGCATGAACCTTTCGTCGAAACCGAGCTGCAGGATGCGGTTGCGTTCCGCGAGGAAGTCGACACGCCAGCGCCGCAGCGTTTCGGCGTAGTCCTGCCCGAACGCGAACTCGTCGATCACCTCCAGCCCGGCCGCCTCGGCCTCGCGCCGGAATTCGCGCGGGCATGGCAGGCAGCCACCCGGAAAGATGTACTGCTGGATGAAGTCGGTGGAGTCGATGTAGCGATCGAACAGCGCATCGTCGATCACGATGCTCTGGATGCAGGCACGTCCGCCCGGCTTCAGCAGCCGGCTCACGGCGCCGAAATAGGTCGGCCAGTATTCGCGGCCGACGGCCTCGACCATCTCGATCGAGCAGATGGCGTCGTAGGGCCCGTCGTCGACATCACGGTAGTCCTGCAGACGCAGGTCGACGTTCAACCCGGCCGTGCGCTGCTGCGCGTAGCTGAGCTGCTCGGTGGACAGCGTCACGCCGGTGACCGCGGCACCGAAGCTGCTCGCGCCCATCTCGGCGAGTGCGCCCCAGCCGCAACCGATTTCCAGCACGCGGCTGCCGGGACGGACATGCGCCAGATGAAGCGCACGCTCGACCTTGGCCATTTGCGCTTCGCGCATCGGCTTGCCGTGGTCGCCCTCGAACAGCGCCGACGAGTAGTTCATCGTGTCGTCGAGCCAGAGCTTGTAGAAGGCGTTGCCCAGGTCGTAGTGCGCGTGGATGTTGCGCGAGCTGCCTGTCTTGCTGTTGCGATGCAACAGATGCCGCACGCGATAGAGCAGCCGGCCGAACCAGCTGCCATACACCACGTCCTCGATCGCACGGCGGTTGGCGATGAAGACCTGGATCAGGTCGGTGAGGTTCGGTGTGGTCCAGTCGCCCGCGATGTAGCTTTCGGCGAAACCGATGTCGCCCGACTTCAGCGCCGCGCGGCAGGGGTTCCAGTTGCGCAGCGTGAGCGATGCGGTCGGCCCGCTGCCGGGCGTGGCGCCGAAATGGCGCACCGTGCCGTCGGGCAGGCTCACGGTCAGCGAGCCATGCGCCAGCCGCTGGAGCAGGCCGAGCACGGTTCGGGCGGCGGCCGGCGCATCGTGCGGCACGGCGAAATGGGGCGCGGTGGTGGTCGAGGTCATGGCTGGGGCGGCTGTTCGTTGGAGACGAAGCGCTCGGGCGGCGCCGGCTTGGGGATGAAAGGCACGCGCCGCAGCCAGAGCTTGGCGGCTTGCCAGTGGATGCGGGCGATCAGCCCGAAGGTCATCGCGGGATAGCGCCACAGCGCACGCCGCGCGCTGGCCGTGTCGAAGGGCACCAGGTCGCCGCTGACGCTGGTCTGCAGCAGCAGCCCGTCGGCGTCGTCGTGGTCGATGCGCACCACGGTGCGGGTGCGCTCCTCGTCGACGAAGAAGCGAAAGCGGTAGCCGCCCGCGACCAGGCAGAACGGCGAGACATGGAATTCCTTCGGCGCACGCAGTTCCATGCCGTAGACCGGCCGGTCGAGCAGGTAGCAGTGCCGTTCGCCGAAGGTGTTGTTGACCTCGACGACGATCGCGCGCAGCGCGCCATCGTCGGTATGGCAATACCAGAAACTGACCGGCTTGAAGGTGTAGCCGAAGACGCGCGGATAGCAGTGCAGCCAGGCTTCGCCGGTGGCGTCGTGGATGTGGTGCGCCGCCAGCAGTTCGTCCAGCCAGCCCAGCGCGCCGCCATCGCCGGGGCCACGGCCGTCGCCATGGTCGCGGTCGTAGAAGGACAGCGCCGCGGCGCGGTTCACGGCCAGCGGACCGCCGCCGTCGGCGGCACGCAATGCGCGCATCGGCAGCATCAGGAAATAGGTCGGGTAGACGAA
The DNA here is from genome assembly GCF_059415645.1 of Variovorax sp. GW821-FHT10B04. Lineage (NCBI taxonomy): Bacteria > Pseudomonadati > Pseudomonadota > Betaproteobacteria > Burkholderiales > Comamonadaceae > Variovorax > Variovorax sp. GW821-FHT10B04. The sequence goes on along the minus strand of NZ_JBWKNQ010000002.1, from coordinate 455,530 downwards.
CGCATTGCGCGCCGGCCGCAGGCGCGAATGCCGAACCTCGCCGAAACCGAGCAGCGGCGCGGCGGCCGGCGGCTGCACGGTGTGCATTGCGTTGCGCAGTCCGCGTCGCTGCACCGCGGGAGGCGGCGCCGACCTCGTCGCCGTCATGCCGCGCGCCTGTCGGATTGCGAAGCGGCCCACTGCGCGCGCAATCCGGATGCCGCAGCCAGGCCGGCCTTCAAGCCGTCCTCGTGGAAGCCATAGCCCATCCAGGCGCCGGCGAACCAGGTGTTGCGCACGCCCTGGAGCGACGGGACGTGCAGCTGCGCACGGATCGCGGCCAGATCGAAGATCGGGTGGTCATAGTGGTATTCGGCCATGACCTGACTACGCGCGATCGGGCGGATCGGATTCAGCGACACGACCACCGGCTGCTCCCAAGGCAACGGCTGCAACTGGTTGAGCAGATAGTGCAGGCAGACGCCGCCTTCCGCAGCGCCCGGCACCTTCGGCGTCGCCTCGTAGTTCCATGCGGCCCAGGCCGCGCGGCGCTGCGGCAGCACCGATGCGTCGGTGTGCAGCACGGCGCGGTTCGGCTGGTAGCGGATGGCGCCGAGCGTGGCGGCCTCGTCCGGCGACGCATCGGCGAGCAGCGCCAGCGTCTGGTCGGAATGGGTCGCCATCACGACGTGGTCGAAGCGCTCGGTGCCGGAATCCATGTCGACCAGCACGCCGTAGGCCGTGCGCGTAACCCGTCGCACCGGCGTCGACAGGCGCGCATCGTCGAGCCCGGCGACGATCTTCGCCACGTAGTTGCGCGAGCCGCCGCGGACGGTACGCCACTGCGGGCGATTGGCGATCTGGATCAGCCCATGGTTGTGGCAGAAGCGAATCATGGTCGCGACCGGGAACGACAGCATCTGCTGCGTCGGGCAGCTCCAGATGCAGCCCATCATCGGCAGGAAGTACCAGTCGCGGAAAGCGGCGCCGAAACCGTGCGCGTCCAGAAAATCGCCGAGCGGCTGCGCCAGTTGCTGCTCGGTGCCGGCGAGCGCGATGCGCGTGGTCAGCCGGTTGAAGCGCAGCAGGTCGCGGAGCATGCCGAGAAAGCGGCCATCGAGCAGGTTGCGTCGCTGCGCGAACACCGTGGCGAGGTTGTTGCCGCTCCACTCGAGATGGCTCGCGTCCGGCCGAGCGGCCTGCACGGAAAAGGACATGTCCGATTCGGCCGTCTCGACGCCGAGCTCGTCGAACAGCTGGATCAGCCCAGGGTAGGTGCGGTCGTTGTAGACCAGGAAGCCGGTGTCGACGCCGTGGCGCACCGGTGTCGGGTCGGCCGGCGATCCGGGCAGCGTCACATCGACGGTGTGCGCATGTCCACCGAAGTAGCTGCCGGCCTCGAGAAGGGTGACTTGTGCGTCGTGGCGCAGTGCGTGCGCCGCGGACAGGCCGGAAATACCGGCCCCGATGACGGCGACCGTGGGGCGCGCGCTCCTCACGCGACGCTCCAGGTGCTCGAAGACAAAAATGTTGCGAGGCGCCCCGACGCGAAGGAGGGAGGGAGGGAGGAGGAGAAGAATCGCCTCGGGATTTCAACCGGGCGACAGACGCCTGGAAGACCTCGCAACATGAAAACCTGCGGACATCTGCTGCCCGAGCCCGTTATGAGCGTGGCGCCACGCCCACGGTTCCCCGTGCAGTGGTAAGCATTTGTGACGACTGGGTTCGGACTCGTTGGACGCATCGGTCGATATTAGTACCGATTCGTCTTTTTGTGAACTGATCAGTATTAAATTGACCCGAGCTGCTTTTCCACTTCGCGCAGAAAGTCACGGTCGGTGGGCTCCGTGATGCTCGACCATGCCCCGACGACCTTGCCATCACGGCCGATCAGGTACTTGTAGAAGTTCCATTTCGGGGTCGTGCCCGACTGGGCAGCCAGCGCCCGGAAGAGCGGGTTGGCGTCGTTGCCGCGCACCGAGGACTTCGCGAAAATCGGGAATTTCACGCCGAAGGTGTTCTCGCAGAAGTCGGCGATCTGCTGGTTCGAGCCCGATTCCTGCGAAAAATCGTTGGACGGGAAACCCAGCACGACGAGGCCCCGCGCGCGGTATTTGCGGTCCAGCGCCTCCAGTCCCTGGTACTGCGGCGTGAAGCCGCAGAAGCTCGCGGTGTTCACGACGAGCACCACCTTGCCCGTGTACTGACACAGAGGCTGGGGCTTTTCGTCTTGCAGACGAGCGAAGGTATGTTGCAGGATGGCGGGGCACGCAGAGGCAGACGTCGCCTGCGGCACCGTGAGAGGCGCAGTCTGCGCCAGCGCGGATGCTGCACCGCAGACGACTGCGGAACATAGCGCCCAGCGCATCGGGGGGAAAGCGGTCCGTCGGACAAGGGTTCGAAGTGGCATGGGTTCTCCGTCCAGAAGCGCATCCGCAAGAAGGCGGTGCGCGTACTCACATCATCGCGCGCCTGTCACAGGCGCGTCCCCGGCACTTCCTAAAATTTATCGGCTACGAAAGACAACGATGCTCTACCCGGAACTCTTCAGACAACTCGAATCCGTCCGCTGGGACATGGACCGGGACATTCCGTGGCAGTCTTTCGACGGTGCCAAGCTCTCGCCGGAGCAGGCCCAGACGATCAAGATGAACGCGATCACCGAATGGGCCGCGCTGCCGGCCACCGAGATGTTCCTGCGCGACAACCGCCACGACAGCGATTTCTCGGCCTTCATGTCGATCTGGTTCTTCGAGGAACAGAAGCATTCGCTGGTGTTGATGGAATACCTCAAGCGCTTCAGCCCCGAGCACGCACCGACCGAGCAGGAACTGCACGACATCCGCTTCGACTTCGACCCGGCGCCGCCGCTGGAGACGCTGATGCTGCATTTCTGCGGCGAGATCCGCCTGAACCACTGGTACCGGCGCGCAGCCGAATGGCACACCGAGCCGGTCATCAAGCACATCTACACCACGCTGAGCCAGGACGAGGCGCGGCATGGCGGCGCCTACCTGCGCTACATGAAGCGTGCGCTGGAGAAGTTCGGTGACGAAGCACGCGCGGCGTTCACCAAGGTCGGCGTGCTGATGGCGAGCGCCCGCCGCACCGCGCAGGCCCTGCATCCGACCAACCTGCACGTGAGCAAGGCGCTGTTCCCGAACGACACGATCCAGAGCCGCATGCCCGATCCGGACTGGCTCGAGCATTGGCTGGACAACCAGATCAAGTTCGATGCGGTCTGGGAGAACAAGGTCGGCGACCGCATCCTGCACAACCTGAGCCTGCTGATGAACCGCAGCTTCAAGACCGTCCAGGAGCTCAACCGCTACCGCAAGGAAGTCAGCGCCGCGGTGGTCTCGAAGACCGCCTACCAGGGCGCCTGAACGGCGGCGCCCGGTCGGGCGCCGCGCCTCAACGCCGCTCGACGATCATCGGCGCGAGCTGCAATCCGCTGCGCACCTGCTCCGCCGTTTCACGCGCCAGGTCGCGCGAGGCATAGGGCCCGGCCTGCAGGCGGTGCGTTCCCCGTTCGCTGAACACGTTGAGCACCGGCGCCAGGGCAGGCAGGCTGCGCGCCACCTGCTGCCGGAAATTCATCGCGCCTTCGCGCTGGCTGAAGGCGCCGAGCTGCACCCAGAAGCCGGGTGCGGCGATCACGCCTTCGAGTGCCGCCGGAATTTCGACGGACGCGGCCGGCAATGCGGCGCTGCCGGATGAGGCTGCCGGCGGCGGCGACCACGGCGTGGGTGCGGGCGCAAGCGGCGGCAGGTCCACCACCTGGCTGCGCGGCGCGCTGACCACCGGTGTCGTCATCGCCTCGGGCACCGCCACGCTCTGCGCTACGGCCACCGGTGCGGGCGCCGCGGGCTGAGGCTGAGCGCCGGCACCTGAAACGATCGGCGATGCGAATGCAGCGGGCGCAGCAGCAGCCGGCTGCGCGGCGGCATAGGCCGTGCCCCCATCGCGCCGCCAGGCGCCGGTTCGGATGTCTTCGTTGGTGATGCGCTCGATCTCGACCGGCGCCACGCCGCGCAGCAGGTCGAGCTTCAGCGCCGCCGCATAGCTGAGGTCGATCACGCGATCGTCATGGAACGGGCCACGGTCGTTGACCCGCACGATCGCCTCACGGCCATTGGCCGGGTTGCGCACGCGCACGTAGCTCGGCAACGGCAGCGTCTTGTGCGCGCCGGTCATCGCATACATGTCGTAAGGCTCGCCGCTGGCGGTCGACAGGCTGTGGAACTGGCGTCCATACCAGGACGCGAGGCCGGTCTCGCGGAACGGCCGGTCGTCGGTGATCGGCACGTAGGAGCGGCCGAGCACGGTGTAGGGCTTGCTGGTGCCGCCGCTGCGACGGACCGCTTCGATGCGCGGCTCGGCGTCCGGCACCTGCGACAGTCCGGCCGGCGGATTGGCTGGCGGGCCGTCGCGGCCGCTGCGCGGGCCGCTGGCGCAGCCGGCAAGCACCGCGAGCGCCACGCACGCCAACGGCAGTGCAACGGGCCGACCCGGTCGACGCAGCACGCGCTCAGCCAAAGACCGCCTTCCAGAGCGCAAGCATCGCCTCGCGCTCGGTGGCGAGTGCCGGCAACGCGACCTGCGTGGGCTCCTCGTTCAGCCGCGCGCGATGCTGCACGCGGCGCAGTTCGCGGTAGGCGGCGGCGGCATGCCGGCCGACGCCGTCCGGCAGCAGTCCGGCCTGCTCGGCGCGCAGCAGGAGCGCGATGTTGCCCACGTTGGCGATCAGTTCGCGGTGCGTCTGCGCGTCCGACAGCACCAGGAACTGGACCGCGAACTCGGCATCGACCATGCCGCCCGCGCTGTGCTTCACGTCGAAGAAGCCCGGCTTCACGGGTCGCGCATGGCGCACCTTGTCGCGCATCTCGACGATCTGTGCCTTGAGCGCTTCGGCGTCGCGCGGCGCCGTGACGACGGCCTCGCGCACGCGATCGAAGCGCGCCTCGAGTGCCGGGTCGCCGAGCACGAAGCGCGCGCGCGTCATCGCCTGGTGTTCCCAGGTCCACGCGGTGTTGCTGCCGCGGCCGAGCTGGTACTTCTCGTAGGCCAGGAAGCTGGTGGTCAGCAGGCCCGAATTGCCGTTGGGACGCAGCGCGGTGTCGATCTCGAACAGGTCGCCCTCGCGCGTCTTCACGGTCAGCCAGTTGATCAGCTTGCGCACATAGTTGGCGTACACCTCGCCCGCGTTGTCGTCCTCGTCCTCATAGACGAACACGATGTCGAGGTCGCTGCCGTAGCCCAGTTCCTTGCCGCCCAGCTTGCCGTAGCCAATGATCGCGAACTGCGGCTGCTCGCGGTGCCGGTTGCGCACGTGCGGCCAGCACCAGCGCGCGGTCACGCGCAAGGTGGCGTCGGCCAGCGCGCTCAGGTCGTCGGCCACCTGCTCCACCGTGATGCGGCCGTCGACGTCGCGGGCCAGCGTGCGGAACAGCTCCGCGTGGTGCGCGTGGCGCAGCAGGTTGAGCAGGCGTTCCTCGTCGTCCTCGCCGGTGCGGCGCAGCGAGATGCGGCGGTCTTCCAGGTCGCGCTCGTACTCGGCGGCCACGAAACGACCTGCGAGCATCTCGTCGCTGGCCAGCTCGTCGATCACGCCCGGGTGCTGCATCAGGTAGCGCGCCGGCCATTTGGCGGCGCCGAGCAGGCGCAGCAGCCGCTCCTGCACGGCCGGCCGCTCGACCAGCAGCGCCAGATAGCTCTCGCGCCGCAGCAGCGATTCGAGCCAATCGGCCCAGCGCAGCGCCGCCTCGATGTGATGGGCGGTCTGGCCGGGCGCCTCACCGTCGGGCTCCTGCAACCAGCGGCCGGTGCGCCGAACCAGCAGGCTCAGGCGCGCGCGCGCCTCTTCGCGCAGCGACTGCACACGCGGATGGTCGCACCAGCGCTGCACGCGCTGCGCGAAGGCCGGCGGCAGTTCGGGCAGCAGGTCGACGAGTTCCAGCGGCGCGGCCGACTTGCCGCCGCCGTTGCAGCGAACACAGGGCTTGGCGCCGCCCAGCAACTTGTCGAATTCCTCGGCGACGAACTCGCGGTGCGTGTCGAGCTGGGCCAGGAAGTCGCAGCAGTCGGCATAGCCCATCGACTCGCCGATCCAGCGCACGTCGTCGTCGTTCACGGGCAGCACGTGCGTCTGCTGGTCGTCCAGGTACTGGATGCGGTGTTCGACGCGGCGCAGGAACTCGTAGGCCGCGGCCAGCGCATCGGCGGTCTCCTGCGGCATCAGGCCGGCGCGCGCCAGCCGTTGCAATGCATCGAGCGTCGGCCGGGTGCGCAGTTCGGGGAACTGGCCACCGCGCACCACCTGCAGCAGCTGCACGGTGAACTCGATCTCGCGGATGCCGCCGCGCGACAGCTTGACGTCGTTCGCCCGCTCGGGCCGGCCGGCACTGCGGCGCACCGCCTGTTCGCGGATCTGTCGATGCAGGATGCGCAGCGCATCGAACACGCTGTAGTCGAGATAGCGGCGAAACACGAAAGGCAGCACCACGCCGCGCAACGCGAGCGCCGACCCGTTGGCAACCACCGAGGCCGGTGCGACCACGCGGCTCTTCATCCAGGCGAAGCGCTCCCACTCGCGCCCCTGCACCTGCAGGTATTCCTCCAGCGCGTCGAGCGACACCACGCTCGGCCCCGAATTGCCGTTGGGCCGCAGTGCCAGGTCGATGCGGAACACGAAGCCGTGCTCCGTGACGTCGCCCACCAACGCATAGATGCGCTTGACGACGCGGCCGAAGAATTCCTGGTTGGCCAGACGCGACCGGCCATCCGCATCGCCGACGGTTTCGCCGTCCTGGTCGTACAGGTAGATGAGGTCGATGTCGCTTGAAACGTTGAGTTCGCGGGCGCCAAGCTTGCCCATGCCCACGATCCACAGCTGCGCACGCTCTCCGTTCAGGCCCATCGGCGCACCGTGCTGCACCTCGAGTTCGTCGACGGCGCACCGGCACGCCTCGTCGAGCGCGAACTCGGCCAGCAGCGTGACCGCCGTGGTCACCACCGACAGTGGCGCCTGATGGTCGCAGTCGAGTACGACGAGGCGCTCCATCACGAGCTGCCGCACGATGCGCAGTGCATCGGCCACGCTGTGCCCGCGGGCGCGCAGCGCGCCGAAGGCTTCCACCATGTGCGCACGCAACGGCTCGCCCGGCGGCAGCAGAGCGAGCTCGCCCGCATAGCGCCGGCGCAGGCGCTGGACGAAACGGGAGTGGGCGGAAAGCAACGAAGACGGCTGCGGCGCCCCGGACGGTGCAGTCGCGGGGGGTTGATGCGCAAGCGCACCGGCTTCGGCGGAACCCGTGTGAATGGTGGCGGTCATAATTCCTGACACAGCGCGATCCCCAATGAACGACCCGGCGTCTCCCCCTTCACGTCTGCTCAAGATCACCGCTGTCACGGCGCGCTGGCTGCTGGGTCTGCTGATCGGCGCGTGGCTGCTGTTCGCGCTGTCGGTCGTTGTCCTACACGGCTGGATTGTGCCGCGAATCGGAGACTACCGTGGTGCCCTGGAGGCACAAGCCAGCAGGGCTATCGGGGTACCCGTGCGCATCGGTTCGATCAGCGCAAGTTCTGTTAATTTGTTCCCGACCTTCGAGCTGCACGACGTCGTGCTTCTCGATGCGCAGCAGCGCGAGGCGCTGCGCCTGGCACGGGTGGTGGCCAGCGTGTCGCCCCGCTCGGTCTGGCGGCTGAGTTTCGAACAGCTCTACATCGAGAAGCCGCAGCTCGACGTGCGGCTCGACATGGCGGGGCGATTCCATGTCGCCGGCCTGGACATGTCGGGCGAAGGCAGCAGTGAATCGCGTGTCGCCGACTGGTTTTTCGCGCAGCGCGAGTTCGTCATCCAGGGCGGGACGGTGCGCTGGACCGACGAGCGCCGCCATTCCGATCCCTTGCTGCTGACCGACGTCAGCTTCGTCGCGCGCAACGGCGGACGGCGCCACGCGATGCGGCTCGACGCCACGCCGCCCGACGGCTGGGGCGAGCGCTTCACGGTTCGCGGGCAGTTCCGGCAGCCGCTGCTGTCGGTGCGCACCGGCAACTGGCAGACCTGGGACGGCCAGCTCTACGCCGACCTGCCCTACATCGACGTGCGCCGCCTCGGGCGCTACGTGACGCTCGACGCCCGCATCCGCGAAGGCAACGGCGCACTGCGCGCCTGGGCCGATGTCCGCGACGGCCAGTTGCGCGGCGGTGCGGCCGACCTGGCCCTCGCGCGCATCGACGCGTCGCTCGACGCCGACCTCGAACCGCTGGTGCTGCGCGGCGTGACCGGCCGGTTGTCCAGCCAGTTGAAGGACCGGACTTTCGAGTTCTCGACCACGGCGCTGCAGTTCGACACGGCCGATGGCCTGCGCTGGCCCGGCGGCAACCTGTGGTTCCAGCACACGCCCGCGCAAGGCCGGACGCCCGAACGCGGCGCCCTGCGCGCCGACCGGCTCGACCTGGCCGCACTCGCGCTGATCGCCGGCCGGCTGCCGCTCGGCGATGCGACGCACAAGGCGCTCACCGCCTACGCGCCGCGCGGCGTGGTCGAACGCGTCGACCTGAACTGGCAGGGTTCGGCCGGCGCACCCGACAGCTACCAGGCCAAGGGCCGGATCACCGGCCTGAGCATCGCGTCGCAACCGGCCGGCACGCCCGGCCTGCGCGGGGCCACGGTCGACTTCGACGCCACGCAGGCCGGTGGAAGCGCCATGCTGTCGATCGCGCAGGGCACGCTCGAATTTCCCGGCGTGTTCGACGAGCCGACGATCCCGATCGATCAGTTGTCCACCAGCCTGAAGTGGAAGCTCGACAGGGGCGCCGCGCAACTGGAGCTGCCCAACCTGCGCTTCGCCAATGCCGACGCCGAAGGCCACGCGCAGGCCAGCTGGCGCACCAGCGATCCGGCCGTCTCGCACGGCCGCGACCGGTATCCCGGCGTGCTCGACCTGCAAGGCCAGCTGACCCGGGCCGACGGCACGCGCGTCTTCCGCTATCTGCCGCTGACGATCCCGAAGGCGACACGCGACTACGTCCGCGACGCCGTGACCAAGGGCACCGCGAGCTCGGTCGACTTCCGGGTGCGGGGCGATCTGCACGACATGCCGTTCACCGACCCGCGCGATGGCGACTTTCGCATCGCGGCCAGGGTGTCGGACGTGCGCTACGCCTATGCGCCGCCCGAACCGGCCGCCAATGGCAAGGCGGCGGGTCCGGTCTGGCCGCCACTGACCGGCGTCTCGGGCGACCTGATCTTCGAGCGCTCCGGCATGCAGGTGCGCAACGCCCGCGGGCGCATCGTCGGCGCGCCGAACATCGAGGTCACGAAGGCGGATGTCGAAATCGCGGACATGTCGCAGCACTCGCCGCTGTTGAAGGTGGACGCGCAGGCCAGGGGCCCGCTCGGCGAATTGCTGAGCGCCGGCGCACCGCTCGCTGGCGATGCGGCCGCCAGCCTGGCCGCGGCGCGCGCCACGGGCAACGCCGACTACCGCCTGCGGCTCGACCTGCCGATCGAGGCGGTCGACAAGACCAAGGTGCAGGCCACCGTGGTGCTGAACGACAACGAGCTGAAGCTCACGCCCGAAGCGCCGCCGCTGACGCGCGCACGCGGCACCGTGAACATCACCGAGACCGGCTTCTCGCTGGCCGGCACCCAGGCGCGCGTGGCCGGCGGCGAAGTCCGCGTCGAAGGCCAGGGGCGCTTCGCCGACACCGGCGAGACGCTCAACCTGAAGGCGCAAGGAACGGTCACGGCCGACGGCCTGCGCGCGATGGACGAGGTCGACTGGCTGCCGCGCGTCGCCGCCAGGATGAGCGGCAGCACCAGCTACAGCGCCGCACTGACGATGCGCGACGGCGTGCCCGAGTTCTCCGTCGCCAGCAGCCTGCAAGGGCTCGCGCTCGCGCTGCCGGCGCCGCTTACCAAGACGGCCGACGAACCGATGCCGCTGCGCATCGAGAAGAAACTCGTGCTGAACGAGCGCCGGGCGGACGCCCTCCCCGCGCTGCACGACCAGGTGTCGCTGACGCTGGGCCAGGGCGCGTCGATCGTCTATGTGCGCGACATCTCGCAAGCCGACGCACGCGTGCTGCGCGGCGCCATCGGTCTCGGCGCCGACGCCGTCGCGGCGGCGGTGCCGCCCGAGCACGGCGTGATGGCCAACCTGTCGTTCACGCGCTTCGACATCCCGCTGTGGGAGTCGCTCTTCAGCGAAGCGACCGGCAGCGCGCCGCAGTCCACCACCGACGCACAGGACGCGAGCGATCCGCTCGCCTACCTGCCGACGCTGATCGCGATCCGCGCGAAGGAGATGATCTTCGGCGGCCGGACGCTTCACAACGTCGTGCTGGGCGGCACGCGCGAAGGCCCGCAGTGGCGAACCAACGTCGACGCCGACGAGCTGAACGGCTACGCGGAATACCGCCAGACGCAGGACGGCCGCGTGTTCGCGCGGCTGTCGCGGCTGAAGATAGAACGCAGCGAAGCCACCGAGGTGGAATCGCTGCTCGACGAACAGCCCGGCACGCTGCCCGCGCTGGACGTGGTGATCGACGATTTCGAGCTCTTCGGCAAACGGCTCGGCCGCGCCGAGATCGACGCGGTGAATCGCGGCGGACGCGAATGGCGGCTCAACAAGCTCGCGCTGACGATGGCCGAAGCCAGCTTCTCGGCGCAGGGAAGCTGGGCCGCCGCGGCCGGCAACGCGGGCAACACGGGTCCGCGTGCGGACCCGCGCCGCACGGCACTCGACTTCAAGCTCGACATCGCCGATGCCGGCGCGCTCCTCACGCGCTTCGGCATGGGCGGCGTGCTGCGCGGCGGCCGCGGCAAGCTGCAGGGCAACGTCGACTGGCGTGGCTCGCCTTTCGCGCTGGACTATCCGAGCATGAACGGCCAGCTCAACGTGGACGTGGGCGCGGGCCAGTTCCTCAAGGCCGACCCCGGCCTGGCCAAACTGCTGGGCGTGCTGAGCCTGCAGGCCTTGCCGCGCCGGCTCACGCTCGACTTCCGCGACGTCTTCAGCGAGGGCTTTGCCTTCGACTTCATCCGTGGCGACGCGAAGATCCTCCAGGGCACCGCAAGCACCAACAACCTGCAGATGAAGGGCGTGAACGCCGCTGCGCTGATGGAGGGCTCGGCCGACATCGCACACGAGACGCAGAGCCTGCGCGTGGTGGTGGTGCCCGAGATCAACGCCGGCACCGCGGCGCTGGTCGCGACCGCGATCAACCCGGTGATCGGCCTGGGCACCTTCCTCGCCCAGGCCCTGCTGAGCAAGCCGCTGTCGGCCGCGACCACGCAGGAGTTCATGATCGAAGGCACCTGGGCCGACCCGAAGATCGCCCGCGTGCCGCGCAGCAACCTGCCGCCTGCCGGCCAGAACAATCCCAAGGAGATCCCGCCATGAAAGTTGCCGCCATCCAGATGGTCTCGGCCATCTCGCGCGATACCAACCTCGCGCACGCGCACGCCTTGCTGGCCCAGGCCGCGGCCGCCGGCGCCGAACTCGCCGTGCTGCCCGAATACTTCTGCCTGATGGGCGCCCGCGACACCGACAAGCTGGCGCTTCGCGAACGGCCGGGCGACGGCGCGGTGCAGGCCTTCCTGGCCGATGCGGCACGCGAGTTCGGCCTGTGGATCGTCGGCGGCACGCTGCCGGTCGAGACGGCCGACGAAGCGCACGTGTTCAACAGTTCGCTGGCCTTCGCGCCGGACGGCCGCTGCGTGGCGCGCTACGACAAGATCCACCTGTTCTTCTTCGACAACGGCCGCGAGCGCTACGACGAGCGCCGCGTCATCGCGCCCGGCAGCGAGCCCGTCGTGTTCGATCTGCCGTCGCGGGACGGCCACCTGTGGCGCATCGGCATGTCGGTCTGCTACGACCTGCGCTTTCCCGAGCTCTACCGCGCCCTGTCGCGCCAGGGTGCCGAGCTGCTGCTGGTACCGAGCGCCTTCACGCGCACCACCGGCGCCGCGCACTGGGAAGTCCTGCTGCGCGCCCGCGCGATCGAGAACCTGGCCTGGGTGGTCGCGCCCGCGCAGGGCGGCACGCACGAAAACGGCCGCCAGACCTGGGGGCAGTCGCTGATCGCCGACCCATGGGGCACGGTGGTGGCCCAGCAGTCGAGCGACGAAGGCGTGGTGCTGTTCGAGCTGGACGCCGCCCGCACGGCCGCCGCGCGCACGCAGTTGCCGGCGCTGTCGCACCAGGTGCTCTGAACAACGTGTCGACGCCCGCGCCGCTTCACCGTCCGCCGCGCCGCCAGTTGCTGAAGGCCGCACTGAACGACCTGCTGCCCGCCTCCGTGCAGCAGGCGCTGGCGCTGCTGCGCTCGGTCTGGCAGCGCTGGTTTCTCTGGGTGCTGCTGGCGGCGCTGGTGCTGGGGTTGCTCGTCACGGTGGTCTGGCTGGCCGGCCGCCATGAGGCCGAACAGGTCCAGGCGGCGCTCGACCGCGACACCGCCGACGCGGTGGCCGACCTGCGCAGCGGCCTGCAGCGCAACGTGCAGAACCTGCAGGCGTTGCAGGCGGGCGGGCTCGACAGCGACCGCTGGAGCACCGACGTCACGCCGCTGATGCGAGGCCATCGCGAATGGCTGCGGCTCGAATGGCGGGACGCCGCGCTGCATACCGTGGCCGTGGCGGACACGCCCTATCACGTGAGGATCTTCGACGAAGCGTCCCGCACCGCGGCGCAGGGCGAGATCGAGCTGGCCTGCGCCGATGCCGTCAAGCTCAACGCCGCGGCGTATTCGTCCAGCCACTACGTGCCGCAGCCCGACAACCGCGGGCTCGAAGTGATGGAGCTGTGCCTGCGCACCGACAGCGGCGGCTACCTGATCGCGAGCTATGCGTTGCGCGACATGCTGACCGAACTGGTCACACCCACGATGCGGCGTGGCCAGGAGGTGTCGTTGACCGAACCCGACGGCACGCGCCTCGCGTCGATCGGCACGGCGCGACGTGCCGGCAGCCGCGTCTTCACGGCGCAGCAACCCGTCGAACTGCCGGGCGCAACGATGGTGCTGCGCGTCGATGGCTGGCGCGGCGCCCCCGACGTGTTTCCCAACCTGCTGACCGGCCTGGTCACGGCGATGTCGATTGCGCTGGTCTCGGTGCTGGTGCTGCTGGCGAGCGACACGCGGCGCCGGCTGCGCGCCGAGGGCGAGCTGGCGGACACGCTGGCCTACCGCAAGGCGATGGAGGACTCCGTCATCACCGGCCTGCGCGCACGCGACCTGCGCGGCAGCACGACCTACGTCAACCCGGCGTTCTGCGAGATGGTCGGCTTCAGCGCCGAGGAACTCACGGCGGTGGAAGGCGCCTCGCCCTACTGGCCGACCGAGCTCGCGCATGAGTACGAGAAGCGCCAGGCGTTGCGCCTGGCCGGCGGCATGCCGCCGCGCGAGGGTTTCGAGTCGGTCTTCATGCGCAAGGACGGCTCGCGCTTTCCGGTGCTGATCTTCGAGGCGCCGCTGATCAATGCCCACGGCACGCAGACCGGCTGGATGAGCGCCTTCATCGACCTGAGCGAGCAGCGCCGTATCGAGGAGATCTCGCGCGCCAGCCAGGAAAGGCTGCAGGCCAGCGCACGGCTGGCCACGGTCGGCGAGATGGCCTCGCTGCTGAGCCATGAACTGACGCAGCCGCTGGCTGCGATCGCCAGCTACGCGAGCGGCTCGCTGAACCTGTTGCAGGACGGCGCGGACGCCGACCCGCACAGCGACGCGGCGCAGGTCGCGATGGCCGTGCGCCGCATCGCCGAACAGGCCGATCGCGCAGGGCAGGTGATCCGCAGCGTGCATGACTTCGTGCGGCGGCGCGACCGCACCCGCGAGCCCGTGGCGCCGCAGGCGCTGATCGAGGCGGTGCTGCCGCTGGTGCGCCTGCAGGCGCGCAAGACCGGCGTGCGCATCGACGTGCTGCTCGACGAAGGCTTGCCGCGCGTGTTCTGCGACCGAACGCTGGTCGAGCAGGTGCTGCTGAACCTGGCGCGCAACGGCATGCAGGCGATGGACCTGCCCGAGCTCAGATCGCGCGTGCTGGTGCTGCGCGTGACGCGTTCGCCCGAGCCGCCGGTCGACGGCGTGGCGCCGGACGCCCGCCGCTGGCTCGAATTCTGCGTGGCCGATGTCGGCAGCGGCATCGCCGACGAGGTGGCCGCCCAGCTGTTCACGCCTTTCTTCACCACCCGCGCCGACGGCATGGGACTCGGGCTGAGCCTGTGCCGGACCGTGGTCGAGCAGCACGGCGGCGCGCTCGTGTTCGAGCCGAACCTTCCGCGCGGCACGGTGTTCCGCTTCACGCTGCCTGTGACATGACGAACCTATGCAACCCCTGATCGACGGTCTGATCTTCATCGTGGACGACGACGCCAGCGTGCGCGAAGCCCTGGCCTGGCTCCTGCGGTCGCGCCGCCTGGCGAGCGAGCACTACGCCAGCGCCGAAGCCTTCGAACTGCGACTGGCCGAGGAGCCGCAGCCGCAGCAGCCGCATTGCCTGCTGCTCGACGTGCGCATGCCGGGCACCAGCGGACTGGTGCTGTTCGACCGGCTGGCCGAACGCGGCCTGCTGGACGAGATGCCGGTGATCTTCCTGACCGGACATGCCGACGTGCCGACCGCCGTCGACGCGGTGAAGCGGGGCGCATTCGATTTCTGCGAGAAGCCCTTCTCGGACAACGCGCTCGTCGACCGCATCGAACAAGCGCTCGGGGCATCGCTGCGCGCGATCGGCCGGCGACAGGCGCGCGAGCGCCTGCACCAGCGCATCGAGGAACTGACCGACCGCGAACGCGACGTGATGCGGCTGGTGGTCGAGGGCCTGCCGAACAAGCTGATCGCCGATCAGCTGGCGATCAGCGTGCGCACGGTGGAAGTCCACCGCGCACGCGTGTTCGAGAAGATGGACGTCAGGTCGGCCGTGGAACTGGCCAACCTGCTGCGCACGGCCTAGCGGCGAGGCTGCGGCCGTTGCCGGGCGATCAGCCCTGGCGCTCGCCGACGTAGATCTCGACGCGGCGGTTCTGGGCGCGGCCGGCGTCGGAGCCGTTGTCCGCCACCGGTTCGCGCGAGCCGCGGCCTTCAATGCGGAACGCGGTCGACGGCACGCCGCGGGCGATCAGGTAGTCGCGCGTGCTGGCGGCGCGGTCGACCGACAGCGGGTTGTTGATGGCGTCCGAGCCGGTGCTGTCGGTGTGGCCGATGATGCGCACTTCGGCGTTCGGGTTGTTGCGCAGGCCGTTGGCGAACTGGTTCAGCACGGGCGCGAAGTTCGGCTTGATCGCCGAGCGGCCGGTATCGAAGGACACGTCGCTTGGAATGGCGAGCTTGAGCTCGTTGTTGGCCGTCTGCGTCACGTTGATGCCTGTGCCGCGGGTGGCGGCTTCCATTTCGCGCTTCTGGTTCTCCATGCGCTGCGACCAGAGATAGCCACCCAGGGCGCCCACGCCGGCCCCGATGACGGCACCCGTGCCGGCCCGGCCACCCGTCACCGCACCGATGGCCGCACCACCCAGCGCGCCGGCGCCTGCACCGATGCCGGTGTTGCGCTGCGTGTCGGTCATTCCGGCACAGCCCGTCAGGAAGACGGCCAGCGCAGCGGTGGAGAGGACGAGTTTTTTCATGGTTGGCTCCTTGGGATCGATTGGGAAACATGCCGCGCCGACCGTCCCGGAGGGCGGTACGGCCATGCAGCGCGTCGGCGGATTATCTCGGTCGAAATCGGTGCCCGGCGGTGTCGCAGCCGTGTCCCGATGTAACGGGTTCGACAGCCCCGTTCCCGAAAATGCCCGCCAGGGCGTCACCGAGTGCTATCGATTCAGGAGCAGGCCACCGCCTCCCCACAGCAGGACAAGCGCTTGGCCGACAGCGGACGCGCAGGCATCACCTGCGCGGCGTACGGTCTTTGTCGGAAGTGCGGGCACGCGAAGGCGCGTCGTCGGTCTCCGGTGCATCGTCGATCTCGCCGCGGCGGCGGCCCGAGAACATGGTCCACCACACGATGAGCACGAGCGCCGCGAGGGCGGCAAAGGCTTCAAGCAAAATCAGACCCATGAACAAAGCACTCCGGTGGCTGGTGGCGCTTGCGATCGTAGCAACGCTGGCCGCCTGCTCGACGGGGCCTCGCGCTCCCGAGACACAGACCACCCCGCTCTCTGCGCCCGCAGCCAGCATTCCCGTCGCACCCGGGCCGTTGACCGGTTCGCTCACCCACCCGAAGAGCCGCTGGACGCCCGTGTCCTGGGCCGAACTCCCCGGCTTCGCGGACGACCCCCTGCATGAGGGCTGGATCGCGATGATCGCCAACTGCGCACGGCCCAACGCCGCCTTTGCGCCGCTGTGCCAGGAAGTGCGCCAGCTTGCCATCGCGGATGGCGACATGCAGCGCCAGTGGATGGTGGATCGCCTGCAGCCCTACCGCGTCGAGTCCCTGACCGGCCAGAGCGACGGCCAGCTCACCAGCTACTACGAACCGATCTACGAGGCTTCCCGCCGACCCAGCGCCCAGTTCAATGTGCCGCTCTATGCGCCGCCCGACGGACTGGTACCGCGGCGCCCGTGGTTCACCCGCCAGCAGATCGAGACGCTGCCCGAAGCGCAGGCCGCCCTGCGCGGTCGCGAGATCGCGTGGATGGCCGATCCGGTCGACGCCATGATGCTGCACATCCAGGGCTCCGGCCGGCTGCAGATGACCGAGGCCGACGGCACCCGGCACCTGGTGCGCGTGGCCTTTGCCGGGACCAACGACCAGCCCTATCGAAGCATCCAGCAATGGCTGATCAGCCAGGGCTTTCCGCGCGTCAGCCGCTGGCCGGACGACACCAAGGCCTGGGTCGCGCAGAACCCGCAGCGCGTCCAGCAACTGATGTGGAGCAACCCGCGCTACGTGTTCTTCCGCGAAGAGGCGCTCAGCGATCTCGATGCGGCCTTCGGTCCGCGCGGCGCGCAGGGCGTCCCGCTCACGGCGGGCCGTTCGATCGCGGTCGACCGCGAGAGCATTCCCTACGGCACGCCGGTCTGGCTCGCATCGCCGGGGCCGACCGTGCTGCTGCAGAAGCTCGTGGTCGCACAGGACACCGGCAGCGCGATCCTGGGTGCGGTGCGCGCCGACTACTTCGCGGGCACCGGCATCGACGCGGGCCGCGTCGCCGCCACGGTGAACCAGCCGCTCCGGATGTGGGCACTCTGGCCGAAATGAGCGCCTGAGGGCGCGGCCGGCAAGCGGCGCAAGGGCCGCAAAAAAAGAGGCGCAAGGGACGCCGCAACGGCGCACGCGGTGTGGCGCCGCTGCCGCACGCGTCACAGGATCGTCATCGACGGTCCCTATGGTTCGGAACCTGACCGGATGCTGACTTCTATCGGCGTCCGGAAACAACCCCACGTTCTGGAAAAACCACATGTCCGATTTCGTTGCTCACGATGCATCGCGCCGCCGCGCGCTCAAGCTTTTCAGCGCTCCCCTGTTGCCCCTCGGCGGCGTCGCGCTGCTGACCGCCTGTGGCGGCGGCAATGACAGCGTGTCCGCGCCCGCCCCGGCACCGGCACCGGCGCCCGCTCCGGCCCCTGCACCGGCACCCGCACCTGCCGTGCCGAACTACGTGTCGACGACCTTCTCCAGCATGGCCGCACCCGACCTGAGCAACCTGGCCGCCATGGCAACCACCACCGTCAACTCGACGATGCGCGTGAGCTACGACGACGGCAGCGTCCAGGAATACAAGCTGGCCTACCAGCCGTACTTCATGACCGGCGACATGGTGCCCAACGGCAGCGGCGGCACGATCCTGGCCGGCGGCTACGTCGACATCAACAACAAGCCGATCATCGATGCGTCGGTCGTCGGCAAGGAGCGCCAGTTCTTCTCGGACTGCCCGGACGGCTCGTCGCTGATCCACCTCGACAACGCATCGGTCAGCGGTGTCACCGGCAAGCCCGTGTTCGCGGTCGTCCAGTTCGAATACGCGACGAAGAACCTCGCAGGCACCAGCACCTACGGCACGCTGCCGTCGCCGATCGCCGTGCTCACCCTCGACCAGAACCAGAGCACCGGCAAGCTGTCGCTGGTGAAGTACCACAACGTCGACATGTCGAGCGCACACGGCCTGTGGATCACCTGCGGCGCCAGCCTGTCGCCGTGGAACACCCACCTGTCGAGCGAAGAGTACGAACCCGACGCCTTCACCGCCTCGACCAACACGCAGTTCAAGGCCTACAGCAAGAACGTGTTCGGCAGCGAGACCACCGCCAACCCGTACCACTACGGCCATCTGCCCGAGATCACCGTCAACCCGGACGGCACGGGCTCGGTGAAGAAGCACTATTGCCTGGGCCGCATCTCGCACGAGCTGATCCAGGTGATGCCCGACAACCGCACCGCGCTGATGGGCGACGACTACACGAACGGCGGCCTCTTCATGTTCGTGGCCGACAAGGAGAAGGACCTGTCCGCCGGCAGGCTATACGCAGCGCGCTACGACGACGTCCTGACCGAAACCTCGACCGCCAAGCTGACCTGGATCAAGCTCGGCCACGCGACCAGCGACGAGATTGAGGCGTTGGCCGACTCGCTCGTGCCGACCGACATCATGGACGTGGCCTACGCCGATCCGTCCGACGCGACGTACACCAAGATGTACTGCGACGGCAAGGCCAACTGGGTGCGCCTGAAGACCAAGAAGGAAAAGGCCGCGGCCTTCCTCGAGACCCATCGCTACGCCAACCTGAAGGGCGCCAGCATGGCCTTCACGAAGATGGAAGGCACGACGGTCAACGCCAAGGACAAGGTCGCCTACTCGGCCCTGGCCAACATCCAGGCCTCGATGATCACGGGCGACGCGAGCTGGGCGGCCAGCCGCAACGTGACCTTCTCGAAGACGGTCAAGGCCGGCGGCATCGTCGAGCACACGCTGACCGGCGGCCTGAAGGACAGCGAAGGCAATGCGATCAACAGCGACTGGGCACCGTCGCAGTCGCACATGCTGATGATGGGCACCGACCTCGTCACGGCGGACGCGCTGGGCAACACCTCCGACGCGAACAACATCGCCAGTGCAGACAACCTGAAGTTCTCGGAAAAGATGCGCACGCTGTTCATCGGCGAGGACAGCGGCAACCACGTCAACAACTTCCTGTGGGCCTACAACGTCGACACCAAGACGCTGTCGCGCGTCCTGTCGACGCCGGCCGGCGCCGAGTCGACCGGCCTGCACGCGGTCGACGAGATCAATGGCTGGACGTACATCATGAGCAACTTCCAGCATCCGGGCGACTGGAGCTCGCCGCTGCACAACGTGGTGAAGGGCCCTCTCGATCCGCTCATCAAGGCGAACTACAAGGACGCCTACGGCGCCTCGGTCGGCTACATCACCGGCGACCCGGTGCAGCCGAAGCTCACCAAGGCCTGATCGGCCTTTCGCCCGCCGCAGCCATCGCGGCGGGCACATGCTTTGCCATGCCCTCCGCGGCCCTCGCGGCCGCGAGGGCATGCGCTAGAGTCGTGCGATGACTTTCCGCATGGCATGACTGCACGCTTCCAGTCCCTCCTTCCCGGCGCGCGGTTGTCGGACCGCGTGGCCGACGCGCTCGAGGCCGAGATCCGCGCAGGCCGGCTCGCCACGGGCCTCAAGCTCCCCACCGAAGTCGCGCTCGCCGAGCAGTTCGGCGTCAGCCGCACCGTCGTGCGCGAGGCCGTGTCGCGCCTCAAGTCGCTCGGCCTGGTCGACTCGCGCCAGGGCAGCGGCATGTACGTGCGCGACGCGGGCTTCTCGCCGCTGAGCTTCGATGCCCGTTACGCGGGCTCGCTCTCGGCGGTCATCCAGATGGTCGAAGTGCGACGCGGCCTGGAGGCCGAGGTGGCCGCGCTGGCCGCGGAGCGCCGCAAGACGGCGGACGTGCGCCGCATCCGCCAGGCCATCGCCGTGCTCGCCAAGGCCGTGGCCGGGGGTGGCGACGGCGTCGCGGAAGACGTGGCCTTCCACCGCAGCATCGCCGATGCGGCACGCAACCCCTTCCTGCTCGACACGCTGCAGTACCTGAGCCAGTACCTCATGGGCGCGACACGCGTGACGCGTGCCAACGAGGCGCGGCGCATCGATTTCGCCGCGCAGGTCGCCGACGAGCACCGTGCCATCGTGGACGCCATCGAAGCGGGCGACCCGGCGCGCGCCCGGCTCGCGGCCGCCGGCCACATGGACAACGCGGTCCGGCGCATCAGGCTGGCCGATCCCGCGTTCTGGCAGCAGGAAGGCGAGGTGCTGGCGCGGCCACTGACAGGTCGATCCGGCAGGTCGCCCGCCGGACGCTGAGCGGCCGGCATCGCAACGCGCCGCGCCACGCCACGCCGCCAGGCCATTGAATTTGTATGACAACCTGATAAATTACGGCGGTTTCTTCGCGTATTTCCGCGTCTCTCGACACCCGTCCGGTGTCCGCGGCACGCAGGTCCGTCCACTTCCATCGAACAAGATCCATCTTCCATGACCTCCAAGAACGTCGGCGTGATCGGCCTCGGCGCCATGGGCCTCGGCATCGCCAAGACCCTGCGCCACAACGGTTTCAACGTGCACGTGTGCGACGTGCGCCCCGGCGCTGCCGAAGCCTTTGCCGCTGAAGGCGGCGTGGCCTGCGCCTCCCCGGCGGCGCTTGCCGCCAGTTGCCCGGTGCTGGTGTCGGTCGTGGTGAACGCGGCGCAGACCGAGGCGGTGCTGTTCGGCGACGACGGCGCCGCCACCGCGATGCCGGCCGGCAGCACCTTCGTGATGTGCTCGACGGTCGACCCGAACTGGTCGATCGCGCTCGAAGCCCGCCTGGCCGCGCTGGACGTGAACTACATCGACGCGCCGATCTCCGGCGGTGCCGCCAAGGCCGCGTCGGGCCAGATGACCATGATGACTTCGGCCCGGCCCGCCGCCTATGCCGCGGCCGGCGCCGTGCTCGACGCGATGGCCGGCAAGGTCTACCGCCTGGGCGACGGCGCGGGCGCCGGCAGCAAGGTGAAGATCATCAACCAGCTGCTGGCCGGCGTGCACATCGCGGCCGCCGCCGAAGCCATGGCGCTCGGCCTGCGCGAAGGCGTGGACGCCGCCGCTCTCTACGAGGTGATCACGCACAGTGCCGGCAACAGCTGGATGTTCGAAAACCGCATGGCGCACGTGCTGGCCGCCGACTACACGCCGCTGTCGGCCGTGGACATCTTCGTGAAGGACCTGGGCCTGGTGCTCGACACCGCGCGCGCCAGCAAATTCCCGCTGCCGCTGGCCTCGACCGCGCACCAGATGTTCATGCAGGCGTCGACCGCCGGCTTCGCCAAGGAAGACGACAGCGCCGTGATCAAGATCTTCCCGGGCATCACGCTGCCCGAAGGAAAGAAGGCGTGAGCGCGGTGCCGGGCAACCTGCAGCAAGCTCGCGCCGACGACGGAGCCGAAGGTGCGCCGGTGACCCGGCACGCGAGCCCGATCCGGCTCGGCTGCATCGCCGACGATTTCACCGGCGCGACCGACCTCGCCAACAACCTGGTGCGCGCGGGCATGCGCGTGGTGCAGACCATCGGCGTGCCGGCCGTGCCGCTCGCGGCCGACGTCGACGCGGTGGTCGTCGCGCTCAAGTCGCGCACCATTCCCGCGGCCGAAGCCATCGCGCAATCGCTCGAAGCGCTCGCCTGGCTGCAGGCGCAAGGCGCGCAGCAGATCTACTTCAAGTACTGCTCGACCTTCGACAGCACGGCCGCCGGCAACATCGGCCCGGTGACCGAGGCGCTGCTGGACGCGCTGGACAGCGACTTCACCATCGCCACGCCGGCCTTCCCGGACAACAAGCGCACGGTCTTCAAGGGCTATCTCTTCGTCGGCGACGTGCTGCTCGACGAGAGCGGCATGCAGAACCATCCGCTGACGCCCATGACCGATCCGAACCTGGTGCGCGTGCTGCAGGCGCAGTCGAAGCGCAAGGTCGGCCTGATCGACCACACGGTGGTGGCGCGCGGTGAACACGCCGTGCGCGAACGTATCGCCGAGCTGCGTGCCGACGGTACGGGCATTGCGATCGTCGACGCGGTGTCGAACGACGACCTGCTGCGCCTCGGCCCGGCGCTCGCGGCGATGCCGCTGGTGACGGCCGGCTCGGGCGTGGCGATCGGGCTGCCGGCCAACTTCGGCATCGCGCCGTCGTCGCAGGCCAGCGCACTGCCGGCGCCGGACGGCCTGCAGGCCGTGGTGTCGGGCAGCTGCTCGCTGGCGACCAACCGCCAGGTGCTGGACTTCATCCAGGCAGGCCGGCCCGCGATGGCGATCGACCCCTTGCGCATCGCGTCCGGCATCGACGTCGCGGCCGAGGTGCTGGCCTGGGCCGCGCCGCTGCTGGCCGACGGGCCGGTGCTCGTCTATTCGACAGCCGACACCGGCGCCGTGAAGTCGGTGCAGGGCCGGCTCGGCGTGGAGCAAGCCGGCGCCATGGTCGAGCGCACCATCGCGGCGATCGCGCGCGGCCTGGTGCAGCTTGGCGTGCGCCAACTGGTGGTTGCCGGTGGCGAGACGTCGGGCGCCTGCGTGCAGGCGCTGGGCGTCACGCAGATGCAGATCGGTCCGCAGATCGATCCCGGCGTGCCGTGGTGCCATGCGCCGTCCGGGGCGGCGGGTGGCGCCGGCGTGCACATCGCGTTGAAGTCGGGCAACTTCGGTGCCGACGACTTCTTCACCAAGGCCTTCGGGATGCTCGCATGACGGAAGACCAGGCGCGCGAAGAGATCTGCCGCGTCGGGCGCAGCCTGTTCGCGCGCGGCTACGTGCATGCGACGGCAGGCAACATCAGCGTGCGGCTCGACGACGGCTTCCTGATCACCCCGACCGACGCCTGCCTGGGCTTCCTCGACCCGGCCAAGCTCGCACGGCTCGATGCCGACGGCAAGCAGACCGGCGGCGACCGCGCGAGCAAGACGATCGCCCTGCACAGGCGCATCTACGCCGCAGCCGCGCCTTTCGATGCCGGCACACGCTGCGTGATCCACACGCACAGCACGCACTGCGTCGCGCTCACGCTGCAACCGCAGCCCCAGCGCGACGAGTTGCTGGCCGCGCTCACACCCTACTTCGTGATGAAGGTCGGGCGTGTGCCGGTCGTTCCGTACCACCGGCCGGGCGCGCCCGAGGCGGCGGAAGCGGTGGCCGAACGCATCGCGCACTACGGCAGCCGCGGCACGCCGATCCGCGCCGTCATGCTGAGCCGGCTCGGTCCCAACGTGTGGCACGACTCGCCCGCCGCGGCGATGGCCGTGCTCGAGGAGCTCGAGGAGACGGCGCGGCTGCGGCTGCTGGCCGCCTCGGAACCCTTGCCGCTGGGCGAGGAACAGATCGACGAACTGCGCCGCACCTTCGGTGCGCGCTGGTAACCACGTACCGGAGACGACCCATGCCCCGCTTTGCCGCCAACCTCTCGATGCTCTACCCGGAGCACGACTTTCTCGATCGCTTCGATGCCGCTGCCAGGGACGGCTTCAAGGGCGTCGAGTACCTGTTTCCCTACGCATTCCCCGCGGCGGAGATCGCCGCGCGCCTGAACGCCAACGGCCTGCAGCAGGTGCTGTTCAATGCGCCGCCCGGCAATTGGGACGGCGGCGAGCGCGGCCTGGCCTGCCTGCCCGGCCGGCAGAACGAATTCCGCGACAGCATCGCGAAGGCGCTGGACTATGCCGCGGCACTCGACTGCCCGCGCGTCCACCTGATGGCCGGCCTGGTGCCCGCGGGCGTGGCGCGCGAGGCCGCACAGGCCGTCTATGTCGAGAACCTTCGATGGGCCGCGGTCGAAGCTGCAAAGGTGCATGTCGACCTGCTGATCGAGCCCATCAACACGCGCGACATGCCCGGTTTCTTCCTGAACCGGCAGGACCATGCGCACGAGATCGTCCAGACCGTGGGCGCGCTCAACCTCAAGGTGCAGATGGACCTGTACCACTGCCAGATCGTCGAAGGCGACATCGCGATGAAGGTGCGCAAGTACCTTCCGACCGGCCGTGTCGGCCACCTGCAGATCGCCGGCGTGCCGATGCGCCACGAGCCCGACCTGGGCGAGCTGAACCATCCCTATCTGTTCGAGGTGATCGACGAAGTGTCGGCCGCATGCGGCTGGGACGGCTGGATCGGCTGCGAGTACCGGCCGGCGCGCGGCGCGGTCCCGAACGGCACCTCGGACGGACTGGGCTGGATGCGCTGACGGGCGCCGATCAGCGCTGCACGATGTAGCGCGTGACCTTCGGCGCGCCTTCGCCGACGTGAAAGGCCAGCCGCCGCTCGCGCAGCGCGAGGTCGGCCGCGGTCGCACGGTGGAAGCGCCGCAGGTGGTCGGTCCATGACTCGTCGACGATCTGCTCGACGTAGCGCGACGGCTCCGCGATGTCGTGCAGCAGCTCCCAGCCGATCGCACCCTCGCTGAGACGCGTGCGGCGCGTCTGGTGCATCACCAGGTGGAAGGCGGCGGCGCGCGCCGGGTCGATGACGTACTCGACCGTGATCACCAGTCGCCCTTCTCCGGGCGCCGAATGGACCGGCGCATCGGCCCAGCCGGGCCGCGCGGGACTCACGTCGTCGTCGATGCCGCCGTCGACCACGTAGCGGATCGCCAGCCACATCGACGAGGTGCCGGTGACGGCGGCGATCAGCAACGCCATCTGCATCGAACTCAGCGTCGCGATCTGGCCCCACAGCGCCGCGCCGACGGCGCTCGCGCCCATGATCGACATCTGGAACATCGACATGCCGCGCGCGCGCACCCAGTCCGGCAGCGCCAGTTGCGCCGACACCGACAGCGAATTGGCGACCGTGATCCAGGCCGCGCCGCCGAGGAACATCGCGGGCACGGCGACCCAGGCGTTCGGTGCCACGGCCATCACCGCCGTGGCCGCGGATTGCAGCAGCATGCCGCGCAGCACGAGCTGGTCGCGCACGTAGGCCTGGCGCAGCCGCGGCAGGAACAGCACCGCGATGATCGCGCCCGAACCCATCGCGGCCAGCAGCAGCGTGAAGGTACCGGCGCCGCCGTTCTCCAGGCCGCGCGCCAGCAGAGGCAGCAACGCCAGCAGCGCGGTCGAATGCAGGAAGAAGATCGACACGCGCAACAGCACCGCGCGCATGCGCTGCGACTGCCGCACGAACTGCACGCCGACGCGCATCGCGCTCACCAGCCGCTCGCGGCCCAGCGGATTGGGTGTGTGTTCGCGGCGCCATCGCAGCACGATGAAGCCGGAGATCACCGACATCACCGCATTCAGGATGAAGACCCACAGCGTGCCGGCGCTCGCGATCAGGAAGCCCGCGACGAGCGGACCGATGATGCGCGACGCATTCATCGAGATGCCGTTGAGCCCGAGCGCGGCGGGCAGCTGCGCGCGCGGCACCAGCTCGGGCACGATGGCCGCGAACACCGGCCAGCGCAGCGCGAGGCCGATGCCGTTCAGGAAGGTCAGCGCCAGCAGCAGCGGCGCGTTCATCCAGTCGAGCGCGACGGCCACGCACAGCACGATCGCCACCGCGGCGAGCCAGAACTGCGTGACCACCAGCCAGCGCCGCCGGTCCAGGATGTCGGCCAGCGCACCGCTCGGCAAGCCGAGCAGGAACACCGGCAAGGTCGACGCCGACTGCACCAGCGCCACCCAGATCGGCGTGGTGGTCAGCGAGGTCATCATCCACGCCGCGGCCACATCGTTCATCCACATGCAGATGTTCGCGATCAGCCAGGTGGTCCACAGCATGCGGAACACGGGCAATTTCAGCGGGGTCAGGGCGCCGATGCGGACCGGCTCGGCGCGCTTCGGGGGGATGGGTGATTCGTCGGGGGAAATCGGTGGCATTGGCCCGATTGTCACGTGGTGCCGCGCGTGCCCTTGCCAGCCAGATGCCCCAGCGGCAGCGAATGGCTCGCCTTCACCTCGCCCAGCGAGAAGCTGGTGTGCAGGTCCTTCACGTTCGGCAGATGCATGAGGCTGTTCAGCGCGAAGCGCGAGAACGCGTCCAGGTCCTGCGCCACCACCTGCAGCTCGAACATGCCGGTGCCGCTGATGTAGTGGCAGGCGATCACCTCGGGCAGCTTGCGGATCGCCTCCTCGATCTTGCCGGTGACCTCGCTGTTGGCACGCTCGGTGTCGAGGCGCACGAAGGCGAGCACACCGAGGCCGATCTTGCGGCGGTCGATCTCGGCGTAGTAGCCCTTGATGAAGCCCGACTCCTCCAGCGCGCGCACGCGCCGCCAGCAGGGCGCCGCCGACAGGCCGACGCGCTGCGCGAGCTCGGCGTTGGTGAGGCGGCCGTCGGCCTGAAGTTCTTTCAGGATGGCGAGATCGAACTTATCAAGGCTTTCCATGGATCGCCATTTTAAGAAAGGATCTTCCAGAACGATCGGTTTACAGGGCAAAGAACGCAAACACCTGTCGGGAACGCAGACATACACTTTGCGAGCAACATGGGCTTCGCGCCCGACCCGGGCACAGACCCACCACCCAGCTCATCGGCCCACGAGGCCAGCCAGGCAAGGAGACAGACAGACATGAATGCGCCACTTCCAGAGCACATCCGCAAGGCCCTCGAAACGGTCACGCTCGACGACAAATACTCCCTCGACTACGGTCGCGCCTTCATGTCGGGCGTCCAGGCCCTCGTGAAGCTGCCGATGCTGCAGCGGCTGCGGGACCAGCAGAATGGCCGCAACACCGCCGGCTTCATCAGCGGCTACCGCGGCTCCCCGCTCGGCGGCTACGACCAGGCGCTCTGGAAGGCCAGCAAGTACCTGAAGGCGCAGAACATCGTGTTCCAGCCGGGTGTGAACGAGGAACTGGCGGCCACCGCGCTATGGGGCACGCAGCAACTCGGCTTCTCGCCCAAGGGCACCAACAAGTTCGATGGCGTGTTCGGCATCTGGTATGGCAAAGGTCCGGGCGTCGACCGCTGTTCCGACGTCTTCAAGCACGCCAACATGGCGGGCACCACCGAATTCGGCGGCGTGATCGCGGTGGCCGGCGACGACCACATCTCCAAGAGCTCGACCGCCGCGCACCAGAGCGACCACATCTTCAAGGCCTGTGGCACGCCGGTTTTCTTTCCGGCCAACGTGCAGGAAATCCTGGACCTCGGCATCCACGCCTTCGCGATGAGCCGCTTCTCCGGCGTGTGGTCGGGCATGAAGACGATCCAGGAGATCGTCGAGTCCAGCGCCACCACGATGATCGACCCCGAACGCGTCGACATCGTCATCCCCACCGACTTCGAGATGCCGCCCGGCGGCCTGCACATCCGCTGGCCCGACCATGCGCTCGAGCAGGAAGCGCGGCTGATGCACTACAAGTGGTACGCCGCGCTCGCCTACATCCGCGCGAACCGGCTGAACTACAACGTCATCGAAGGCGACCACGACCGCTTCGGCATCATGGCCAGCGGCAAGGCATTCAACGACACGCGCCAGGCGCTGATCGACCTCGGCCTCGACGATGCGGCCTGCCGTCAGTTGGGCATCCGGCTGCACAAGGTCGGCGTGGTCTGGCCGCTCGAAGCGCAGCTGACGCGCGAGTTCGCCACCGGCCTGCAAGAGATTTTGGTGGTCGAGGAGAAACGCCAGGTCATCGAATACCAGCTGAAGGAAGAGCTCTACAACTGGCGCTCCGACGTGCGGCCCAACGTGGTCGGCAAGTTCGATGAAGGCCCGGTCACGAACGCCGACGGCTATGCCGGCGGCGAATGGTCGATGCCCAACCCGACCTCGCACACGCTGCTGCGCGCCAACGCCGACCTGAACCCGGCGCTGATCGCCAAGGCGATCGCGGCACGGCTGAAGAAGATCGGCCTGTTCGACCAGATCGGCGCCGACATGCGCGCGCGCATCGACGCGCAGCTCGCCATCCTCGAGGCCAAGGAGCGCTCGATGGAGGTCATCAAGCTCGGCGGCGTCCAGGGCGCCGACCGGCAGCCCTGGTTCTGCTCGGGCTGCCCGCACAACACCAGCACCGTCGTCCCCGAAGGTTCGCGCGCCATGGGCGGCATCGGTTGCCACTTCATGGCGACGTGGATGGACCGCAGCACGATCGGCTTCACGCAGATGGGCGGCGAGGGCGTGCCGTGGATGGGCCAGCAGCCCTTCACGACCGACCAGCACATCTTCGCGAACCTCGGCGACGGCACCTACTTCCACAGCGGCCTGCTCGCGATCCGCCAAAGCATCGCGGCCGGTGTGAACATCACCTACAAGATCCTCTACAACGACGCGGTCGCGATGACCGGCGGCCAGACCGTGGGCGAGCGTCCCGAAGGCCACTCGGTCCTGCAGATCGCGCAGAGCCTGCAGGCCGAAGGTGCCGTGAAGGTCGTGATCGTCACCGACGAGCCCGAGAAGTACCAGGGCGTGAAGGTGGCCGGCGACCCGGAGGTCAAGCACCGCGACCTGCTCGACGAGATCCAGCGCGAGTTCCGGGAGATCAAGGGCACGACGGCCATCATCTACGACCAGACCTGCGCGACCGAGAAGCGCCGCCGCCGCAAGCGCGGCACCGCCGTCGACCCGGCCAAGCGCGTGGTGATCAACGAGCTGGTCTGCGAAGGCTGCGGCGACTGCAGCGTGAAGAGCAACTGCCTGTCGGTGGAACCGCTCGAGACCGAATTCGGCCGCAAGCGCACCATCAACCAGAGCACCTGCAACAAGGACATGAGCTGCCTCAAGGGCTTCTGCCCGAGCTTCGTCACGGTCGAGGGCGGCGCGCTC
This sequence comes from Variovorax sp. GW821-FHT10B04, assembly GCF_059415645.1. Taxonomy (NCBI): domain Bacteria; kingdom Pseudomonadati; phylum Pseudomonadota; class Betaproteobacteria; order Burkholderiales; family Comamonadaceae; genus Variovorax; species Variovorax sp. GW821-FHT10B04. The sequence continues at coordinate 426,815 of NZ_JBWKNQ010000002.1, read as the reverse complement.
AAGAAGAAGGCGAAGAACAAGGCCAACTCGCCGTTCGCTTCCTCCGAATGGGGCGCGATGCCGGAGCCCGCCGTGCCGCAACTGGCGCGCGACCAGGTCTGGGGCGTGGTGGTCGCCGGCGTCGGCGGCACGGGCGTCATCACGATCGGCCAGCTGCTCGGCATGGCTGCACACATCGAAGGCAAGGGCATCGTCACGCAGGACGCCGCCGGCCTCGCGCAGAAGGGCGGCGCGACCTGGAGCCATGCGCTGATCGGCGAATCGCAGGACGCGATCCGCACCACGCGCGTCGGCACCGCGGCGGCCGACCTGATCCTCGCGGCCGACCCGCTGGTCGCGGTGAACGCCGAGACGCTGGCGCGCATGCGCGAAGGCCGCACGCACGTCGCGCTCAACAGCCACAGCACGCCGACCGCGGCCTTCGTGCGCAACGCCAACTGGCAGAACCCGCAGGACGACTGCGCCAGCCAGATCGTGCGGCTCGTCGGTGCGGACGGCCTCGGCAGCTTCGACGCCGACGCGGCCGCGACCTCGCTGATGGGCGACAGCCTCTATGCCAACCCGATGCTGCTGGGCTACGCCTGGCAGAAGGGCTGGCTGCCGCTCGAATACGCGTCGCTGATGCGCGCGATCGAGCTCAACGACGTCGCGATCGACAACAACAAGACGGCTTTCGAATGGGGCCGCCGCGCAGCGCACGAGCTCGCGTCGGTGCTGAAGCTGGTGTCGCCGGGCCAGGTGATCGAGTTCAAGAAGCGCGAGACGGTCGAGAGCCTCGTGAAGCGCCGCGTCGACTTCCTCACGAGCTACCAGAACGCCGCCTATGCGGCGCAGTACGAGGCCTTCGTCGCCCAGGTGCAGAAGGCCGAGACGGCCGCGGTCGGCAAGACCACGCTGACCGAATCGGTGGCGCGCTACCTGTTCAAGCTGATGGCCTACAAGGACGAATACGAGGTTGCGCGCCTGCACACCGACCGCAGCTTCCTCGACCGCGTGAACGGCATGTTCGAGGGCGACTTCAAGCTCAACTACCACCTCGCGCCACCGATGATCGCGAAGAAGAACGCCAAGGGCGAACTGCAGAAACAGAAGTTCGGCCCTGCGATGCTGACCGGCTTCAAGGTGCTGGCGAAGCTCAAGGGACTGCGCGGCACCGCCTTCGACGTGTTCGGCCGCACCGAAGAACGCAGGACGGAGCGCGCGCTGATCGGCGAATACCGCGCGAGCGTCGAAGAGGTGATCCGCGGCCTGACCGCGGCGAACCACGACACCGCGCTGGAGATCGCGAAGCTGCCCGAGCAGATCCGCGGCTACGGTCACGTGAAGGAACGCAATCTGGTGGCGGCCCGCCAGCGCTGGGCCGATTTGATGGCCAAGTGGCGGGCGCCCGTGGCGGAACGCGCCGCGGCCTGAACAAGCCGCCTGCAGCCGCTCCCGTGCGGTTGAAGGGCGCGCCCGAATGCAAAAACGCGCCTCGCGGCGCTTTTTGTTCTTTACGGTTTGGTGTCCAGAAAACTGGGCCGCAGCATCAGCTTGTCGTAGAGCCTGACCAGGTTCGGGTACTCGCCGCGCCAGTCGATCTCGGGGAATCGAAAGCCGATCCAGCCCAGCGCGCAACCGACCGCGATGTCCGACAGGCTCAGGTGGATGCCGCTGCAGAAGGGTTTGTCGCCGAGGCCTTTGGCCATGGCGGCGATGCCGTCAACGACCTTGCGCTGCTGCCGGTCCATCCAGGCCTGGCTGCGTTCGCCATCGGCACGGCGTGCCCAGGTCGCTTCCATGCGCCAGAGCACGCCAGCGTCCATCACGCCATCGGCCAGCGCTTCCCAGGTCTTGACCTCGGCGCGCTCGCGGCCCTGCTGCGGAATCAGCTTGCCGACCGGCGACAGCGTGTCGAGGTACTCGACGATCACGCGCGAATCGAACATCGCCTCCCCGCCCTCCATCACCAGGCAAGGCACCTTGCCGAGCGGGTTGGATGCCGAGATCGCAGTGGTGTCGGACCAGACGTCCTCGATCACGAACTGATAGTCGAGCCGCTTTTCCGCCATGACGACGCGCACCTTGCGCACGTACGGGCTCGCGGCGGATCCAATCAGTTTCATTCGTTTCTCTCTCTTCCCTATCAAGGCTCTGTTTGTAGCATTTTGATTTTATGTGGAATGTGACAGTTACCAGTCACGTGTGCATCCCCCCATAAGGACGAAGCTCCGCCCGCCGTCGGACGGCCCCAAAAGCCGCCACCTTCGGGGGCCACCTAAAATCGGGGGATGAGTTTCTCCACCGTTTCCGCCCTCTCCCCCCTCGACGGTCGCTACGCCGCCAAGCTCGCCGCGTTGCGGCCCCTGATGAGCGAGCAGGGCTACATGCACCGGCGCGTGCAGGTCGAGGTCGCCTGGTTCATCGCGCTGTCGGACTGCGGCTTCGTCGAGTTCAAGCCGCTCACGCCCGGCGCACGCAAGTACCTGATGGGCCTGGTGGCCAACTTCTCGGAAGCCGACGCGCTGGCGATCAAGGAAATCGAGAAGACCACCAACCACGACGTGAAGGCGGTCGAATACTGGATCAAGTCGAAATTCGAGGCCCGGCCCGAACTGCTCGGCGCGTCCGAATTCGTGCACTTCGCCTGCACCAGCGAAGACATCAACAACACCAGCCATGCGCTGCAGATCCAGGCCGCGCGCGACAAGGTCGTGCTGCCCGCGCTGGACGGCCTGATCGCCAAGCTGCGCGAAATGGCGCACCAATTCGCCGACGTGTCGATGCTGTCGCGCACGCACGGCCAGACCGCCAGCCCGACCACCGTCGGCAAGGAGATCGCCAACGTGGCGATGCGCCTGTCCAAGGCGCGCGAGCAGATCGCCGGCGTGCAACTGCTGGGCAAGATGAACGGCGCGGTGGGCAACTACAACGCGCACATCGCCGCCTGGCCCGGATTCGACTGGGAAGGATTCAGCCGCAAGGTGATCGAGACGCCGGCGCCGCTGGGCCTGGGCCTGACCTTCCAGCCGTACAGCATCCAGATCGAGCCGCACGACTACATGGCCGAGCTGTTCGACGCCGTGGCGCGCGCCGACACCATCCTGATCGACTTCTCGCGCGACATCTGGGGCTACGTGAGCCTCGGCTACTTCAAGCAGCGCCTGAAGAAGGGCGAGATCGGCTCCAGCACGATGCCGCACAAGGTCAACCCGATCGACTTCGAGAACGCCGAAGGCAATCTGGGCCTGGCCAACGCGGTGTTGCGCCACCTGAGCGAAAAGCTGCCGATCAGCCGCTGGCAGCGCGACCTGACCGACAGCACCGTGCTGCGCAACATCGGCGTGGCCTTCGGCTATGCGGTGCTCGCCTACGCCAGCCTGTCGACCGGCCTGGGCAAGCTCGAACTGAACGAGGAAGCGCTGGCCGACGACCTCGACGCATCGTGGGAAGTGCTGGCCGAGCCGATCCAGACCGTGATGCGCCGCTTCGGCGTGCAGGGTGCCTATGAGCAACTGAAGGAAGTGACGCGCGGCAAGACCGTGACGGCCGAGGCCCTGCACGGCCTGATCCGCTCGCTCGCGATTCCCGAAGAGGAAAAAGAACGGCTGCTGGCCATGACGCCGGCCACGTACATCGGCAAGGCGGCGGAACTGGCACGTCGCGTCTGATGGCCCTCAAGTCGACGATCTTCAAGGCGAACCTCGCGGTCGCCGACATCGACAACGGCTACTACGCCGATCACGCGCTGACGCTCGCACGGCATCCGAGCGAGAACGACGAGCGGATGATGATGCGGCTGATCGCGCTGGCGCTGAACGCCCACAAGCTGCAGAGCGTGTGCGACGGCGACGGCGTGCTGGGCTTCGGCGCGGGACTCTCGAATCCGGACGATCCGGACGTGTTCCTGCGCGACTTCACCGGCCGCACTCGCGTCTGGATCGAGGTCGGCCAGCCCGAGGACAAGCCGCTGATCAAGGCCTGCGGCAAGGCCGACGAGGTGCTGCTCTACTGCTTCAACCATGCCGCCGAGATCTGGTGGCGCGGCATGGAAAACAAGCTGTCGCGGCCGCAGAACCTGAGCGTGTTCCGCGTGCCGACGCTGGCGTCGCAGTCGCTGGCTGCGCTGGCCCAGCGCAGCATGCAGCTGCAGGCGACGGTGCAGGAAGGTGCGTTGATGCTGGGCGACGGAAAGACCAGCATCGACATCGAGCTGGTGAAATGGAAGTGAGCCTGCGCGCCTGATTCAGGCCGAAGGCATCATCTGGCCGCACTGCCAGCATTGCTCGAAACCGCCTTCGACCAGTTCGCCGCAGCGGCAGTGCCAGCGGCGCTGCGGCCGATCCTGCAGGGCCTGCAACAGGCGCCTGGCGCTGTCGAACTGGGTCTCGTCGTCGATCCAGATTTCGGGCAGGCATTGGTCGGGCGGCAATTGGCCGACCACCGCGCCGAGAAACTCGCGCTGCACCGTGGCCTCGACGCCGTCCTCGCGCAGGGCGTGCACCCAAAGCGTCGCGATCGCGAGATTCGGAGCCTGGGCGAGGCGGCGCATGGCGCTCAGCGGCTGTCGCCGGCTTCTGGCGTTGGCGCATCCTGCGCCGGCACGTCCCGCGATTCGCGGGCGCGTTCGGCATAGGTATTGAAGCGCCAGGCCTTGTCTTCCATCGTGATGCGGCGCCACGTGACGCGCTTCTCGGCCGGCGTCATCGCGGGCCAATGCTGCACTTCCTCGAAGCTGCGACCGCAGCCCTTGCACTCGTCATCGCCCTGGCTGGTGGAGCAGATCGCGATGCAGGGCGTGTCGGGTGTGCTCTCGTACCAGCCGAGCCAGGCGGCCCAGGCCTCGGCCGGGAAGCCGACGTCGGCGACCTCGTCCTCGTGATGGAAGACCATCAACGCGTAGACCTCGGCCAGCGCACGCAATTCGGGGGCCAGCGTGATGCCGTCGGGCGACGGTTTCTTCTCCCGCCAGTAGTTGATGGCGGCCTCGATGTCGGTGATGTGAATGGCGGCCATGGGGAACGAAAAAACGAGCCGGAATCATAGTCTCCCAAAGCCCTGCCGAAGCTGAAGGATTTGGGCCTGCTATCAATTGCAGAGCATCCAGGCCAGTCGCTGCAACGTCTTCAGCACTGTTTTCTTTAAGCATTCAGTCATGGCGTTTGCCAGCAGGCACGCCGGGATGCTCTAATCCGCGCCACGAAGGGGAGTAGCTCCCGCCCGCTGCCACGCAACGGGTATCGGCAGGTCGTCAATACGAAGCACAACAACTTCCGGCCTGTCGGGCAGCATCGCGCTGCCGAGCAAGACCTTCGATTTGAACCCGCGCAGGTTTGATCGAAGCGATTGCCAATCCCGGAATGTGTTCCCGGTTCCGTTCATTCGCCTCATCCACCTGTGGATTGATTAGCAACGAACTGAGGACACTATGGAAGCCTTCATGACCCCGGAATTCTGGGTCGCAGTCGGTCAGATCATCATGATCGACATTCTCCTGGGCGGCGACAACGCGGTGGTGATCGCGCTCGCCTGCCGCAAGCTGCCACCGGCGCAACGCACCAAGGGCATCCTTTGGGGCACTGCGGGCGCGATCGTTCTGCGGGTGATCCTGATCTTCTTCGCGCTCACGCTGCTCGCCATCCCGTTCCTGAAGATCGTCGGTGCGGCGCTGCTGGTGTGGATCGGCGTCAAGCTGCTGGCACCCGAGCACGACGACCCGCACGGCAACATCGCCGGCAGCGACAAGCTGTGGGCTGCCGTGAAGACCGTGATCGTGGCCGATCTGGTGATGAGCGTGGACAACGTGATCGCCATCGCCGGCGCCGCGCAGGGTGCCGGCGACGGCCACCAGATGCCGCTCGTGATCTTCGGCCTGCTGGTGAGCATTCCGATCATCGTCTGGGGCAGCCAGCTGGTCATCAAGCTGATGGACCGCTTCCCGATGATCATCACGCTCGGCGGCATGCTGCTGGGCTGGATCGCCGGCACGATGGCGGTGTCCGACCCCGCGGTCGCGAACGTGGCCGCATGGACCTGGGTGCCGAAGGTGCCCCAGACCGACACCGTGCGCTATGCCGCAGGCATCTTCGGTGCGCTGCTGGTGCTGGCCATCGGCAAATGGGCGGCGAGCCGCAATGCGGCCAAGTCGCCGGCCTCGGCCTGATCGCCGTCAACGACCTTGTCACGTTCAACCACGAAGGAGCACGCCATGGAGAAGATCATTCTTTACGTCGACGACACCGCCTATGCGCGCGATTTCCTCGCCCGCAGCACGCCTGAGGCCGCAGGCGGCGGAGCACGCCACTGGGTGATGGTCGCGTGCGCGCCGCGCATGACGGCGCGCATCAGCAAGTGGGTCAGCCACAGCGCGCGGGCCAACTGGCGCGCCAAATGGTTCGCCAAGACGCAGGCGCAGATGCTGCCGCTGTTCGAGCAGGCCGGCGACGCCGTCACGCCGGTGCTGGCACAGGGCACGCTGACCGAACTGACCCAGCGCCTGAAGATGGAGCACGGCGCCGCGACGCGCGTGGTCGATGCGCGCCGTCCGAAGATCGGCGTCGATTTGGAGCCGGTGACGCCGGACCAGGTGCCGAGCCACTCGGGCTGGGCATTGCCCGGCGCGGTGATGGGCATGGGTGCGCTGCTGATATTGGCGAACGAACTCGCGGAATGAGGCCCCCCGGCTTTTCACGCGCTCCGCGCGTGTAATTCGCCACCCCCCAAGGGGGAGGCGCGGCCGCCTTGGGGCGGCCCGGCGGCAGCCGCGTAGCCCCCCGGCTTTTCACGCGCTTCGCGCGTGTAATTCGCCACCCCCCGAGGGGGAGGCGCGGCCGCCTTGGGGCGGCCCGGCGGCGGCCGCGTCGCCCCCCAGCTTTTCACGCGCCCGGCCCGCGCGCGCTGATATCCTGCAGCCATGCGACTCATCCTCAAATGGCTTCTCAGCGCGCTGGCTCTGCTGGCGGTGACCTATCTCTACAGCGGCGTGCAGGTCGCGAGCTTCGGTTCGGCGCTGATCGCCGCCGCGGTGATCGGGCTGCTGAACATGATCGTGCGACCGGTGCTCGTGGTGCTCACGCTCCCGGTGACGATCGTGACGCTCGGGCTGTTCCTGTTCGTGATCAACGCGCTGATGTTCTGGTCGGCGTCGGGGCTGCTCGGCGGCTTCAACGTGACGGGTTTCGGCGCGGCGCTGATCGGCTCGCTGATCTACTCGCTGCTCGGCCTGCTCATCGAATCGGCGCTGGGCGGCTTGTTCCAGCGCAAGTAGCGCCGCCGACCGCCGCTATGGCGGCGGGTCGTCCTGCTGGTCCTTCAGCAACGCGTCGATCGCGCGGGCGCGGGTGTCGATGATCGATGCTTCGTAGTGGTCGACGCCCGCAGGACCGCCGCCTTGGCGCACCAGTTCCTGGGCTGCGCGAAAACGATCTCGCGCAGCGGCGTAGTCGAGCGTCGCAACGTTCGCCTCGGCATCGGCACGTACTGCGCGCAGCGTGTCGTTCTGCGCCGTGTAGAGCGCACCGAGCGCGTGCCAGGCGCTGGCATCTTTCGGGTGGACGGCAACCCAGTCGCGCAGCGGCGGAACCATCGGCGCAGGGTCGCGCATCGCAACCGCCACCTGCGCAGCCAGCAGCATTTCAGGCTCGTCCTTCGACTTCGGGTCGAGCCGCGCGGCGGCACGTGCCGGCGCACCGGCGGCCAGGTCGATCTCGGCCGCCAACAGACGGGCCAGTCTCGTGGCGGCGGCATCGCCGGCAACGCGTGCGCTCAGCCGTTCGGCCAGTGCCTGCGCCTGTGGAAAGTCGCGTTGCGTGCAGGCCGCCAGCGCGGCGGCATACAGGATGCCGGCCTGCTGGGCGGGCGCGGCCCGTGCGAAGTCGGGGCCCGAGGCCGCCTGAACGCCCAGGCGCAGCACGTCGACACCGGGACGCGACAGCACGCGCGCACGTGCGGCGATCATGGCGTGATCCATCCGCAGCGCTCGCACCACCGGGCTGCGTGGTGCGGCGGGTGCGGCGGGTGCGGCGGGCGCCGTGCCGGCGGCGGCGGATGGCGCATCGGGCGCCGGACCTTCGGTCGCGCGGAACTGGAAGCGCCCCTGCATGTCCGAGATCCGTTCGCTGTTGAGCGGGTGGCTGCGCAGGTACGGATAGGAGCCGTTGTCGTTGAGCCGCGAGGCGTACTGCAGCTTCTCGAACATCGAGGCGGCACCCTGCGGCGCGAAGCCGGCCTGCGTCATCACGCCGAAGCCGATGCGGTCGGCCTCGCGCTCCATGTCGCGCGAAAAGCTCAGCTGGTTCTGCATCGCCATGGCCTGGCTGCCCATGAGCACGGCCTGGCCCGCGTCGCCGTTGCGGCTCTTGCCGGCGGCGATCATGCCCAGCACCATCGCCGCCAGCAGCAGCGGCATCTGCCGGCTCTGCTTGCTCATGATGCGCGAGATGTGGCGCTGGGTGACGTGCGACAGCTCATGGCCCAGCACGGTGGCGAGTTCGTCGGCGCTGTCGGTCGCCGCGATCAGGCCCAGATGAAGGCCCAGATAGCCGCCCGGCAAGGCGAAGGCGTTGATGCTCCGGTCGCGGCCCAGCAGCACGGTCCAGGCGAAGCGCTCGTCGAGCTCCGGCGTGAGCTCGCCGCGCACGCGCGCCGCAGCCAGCAGCCGCTGCCAGATGTCCTGGACGTACGCCTCAAGGACCGGGTCGGCGATGAAGTCGGGGTCGCGGTACAACTCGCGCGCGATCTGGTCGCCGAGCCGGCGTTCGGCAGCGGCGGTCATCTCGCCGCCGTCGCCCATGCCGGGCAGCAGTTGCGCGCGAGCGGCCGGCAGCATCAGCAACTGGCTGCCGATCACCAAGGCTGCACACAGGGCTCGCAGCGGACGCAGCTTCGGCCCGGCGGGCCGAAGGGCGCCGGGCGAACGGGCTCGGTCGGGACGGTTTTCAGGCATCAGAGGCATCGGGCGTTGCATTCCTCATGGTGGCTCGGCCTCTTATGATGCACACCCTTGCCGAACGTTCACCATGAGCAACCTTACCCATTTTGATGCCCAGGGCCAGGCCCACATGGTCGATGTGGCTGCCAAGCCTGCAACCCACCGCGTGGCCATCGCCACCGGCCGCATCGAGATGCAGGCCGCGACGCTGGCGCTGATCGAGTCCGGCACCGCCAAGAAGGGCGATGTGCTCGGTATCGCGCGCATCGCCGGCATCCAGGCGGCCAAGAAGACGAGCGACCTGATCCCGCTGTGCCATCCGCTCGCGCTCACCCGCGTCGCAGTGGCCTTCGCGCTCGCCGATGGCAGCGTGCCGCAGGTGGCTTGCACGGCAACGGTCGAGACGGTGGGCCCGACCGGCGTCGAGATGGAAGCATTGACGGCCGTGCAGGTCGCACTGCTCACGATCTACGACATGTGCAAGGCGGTCGACCGCGGCATGACGATCAACGACGTCCACGTGCTGGAGAAGCATGGCGGCAAGTCGGGCAGCTACATCGCCGAGTGAGGGGTTGATGCGCTGCTGAGGCATCGAGGCGCAGCCGCGGACCACAACGCGCTTCGCCGCGCTCATTCACGGGTCCGGCGCATGCCTCAGTGCAGCGGTGCACTGGAGGGCTTGGTCTCGCGCCACGCCGCGTACTCGTCGGGATAGGCCCGCCGGAACAGTGCGGACTGCGCAGATGCCTCCCGATCGTCGCCGAGCAACGTCGCACTGTCGACCAGCTTGCCGATCACGCGCGGCTCGGGCGAGAAGTGCAGCGAGCGCTGCGCCAGTTCGTACACGTGCGCGGCATTGCCTCGATCGACGGGCGTCAGCACGAGCTCGGCAAAGCGCACATAGCGCATGTACAGCCAGGAGGCGCTTGCGTCGTCCAGCGTCGTGTCGGGCTGTCTCCCCACGGAGGGGCGCTCGTCGGGCGCCATGTAGAGGCGGCTGATGCGCGTGTAGTCCCAACCGGCATAGCCGATCGCGACGACCAGCAGCAACGCGGCGACCTGGTACCACGCCGCGCCGCGCGGTGCGCCGGCCGGAGCTGTCACTGGCGCCGCCTTGGCAAGCCGACGGCCCGGCCAGAGGATGCCGAGGCAGACGCCGAACACCAGTTGAAACGGTCCATACCAGAGCGGGTATTCGAGCAGGCTGTGCAGCACGATCGCACCCAGCATCGCCCAGGCCATCAGCCGCAACGGATCGCGCTCGCGCCACGGCCGAGCCGTGAGCACCAGCCAGGCAAAGCCACCGCAGATCAGCAACGCGGCCGGAATGCCGAGCTCTACCGCCAGTTGCAGCGGCAGGTTGTGTGCGTTGTCGAGCAGTTCGACGAAGCGCGCACCGGTGTACGGAAAACTGTAGTGCGCGAAGCTCAGTTCCCCCCAGCCCCAGCCGCGCCATGGATGTGCGGCGATCAGGTCGAGCACATTGCGCCAGAGCAACAATCGGCTGTGGCCTTCGGGCGCCCCCTCGCGCAAGCGCAGCAGCATGCCTTCGACCGCCGCGCCGGCCAGTTGCGGCAAGGCCCAGGCAGCGAGGAAATAGCCGGGAATGAGCGCGAGCAACCACGAGGGATGCGGCAATTGATACCGGCGATCCGGCATGGGAAGGCGCCGCTCCCGCCACGCAATGAAGGCGGCGACCAGGCTGATCGACAGCCACTGCAGCAGACCGGTGCGCGAGGTGGAGGCCGCGGCGGCGAGCGTGAGCAGCACGGCGGCAGGAAGCAGCCCCGCGCGGGCGCGGTCGGACAAACGACCGTGCAGCCAGAGCGCGGCAACGAGCGCCATGCTGATCAAGGTGGCGAACTGGTTGCGCTGGCGCAGATTGCCGTAGGCCTGGCCGATCTCGGGCGCGGAAGTCCAGGGGAACAGCGCCTTTGCGGCGCCGTAGTACTGAAAGAGGCCGAAGACCGCACTCACAGCACCGGCAACGAGAACGCCCCAGGCAAGAGAAGACGATCGGCGTGGATCTGCAACGATCGCAGCGCCAGCACACGCGGCGAGCGCGGTGACGACGATGGCTGCGACAGCGGTTGCCTGAAGGGCGTGATGCGGGCCGACGCTGGTAGCGATCAACCCCGCCGCGAGAGCGAGCCAGAGCAACATGCCGCGTGATGGCACCCTGCCTCCTTGCAGCAACAGCAGCGCGGCGCAACTCCAGGCGCCGAGCAATTGCCATGCGCTTGAAGATGGGCCGGCGACGATCGGGGAGATGAATGGAATGCCGATCAGGAAGGCATCAATCACAGGTGAATCGCCAAAGAAGACTGGCCACATAAAAGAAAAAGCGGTGCCAACGCACCGCTTTTCACTCAGGCTTTTGCAAGATCAGCTGCTGGCTCCACTCGCGGGCGTGCTATTTTTGATGACTGCGGCCTTTGCTTGTGCGCCGGTGCCCGTGGTCGACGTGATGGTGGTCGTAATCTCCCATGTCACGTTGCTGGAGCCAAGCGATGGCTTCCAAGTGATCGTCTTGGCATCGATATCCGTGTTTCCGAAATTTTGAAGCGTTGCCACTATTGCGCCAGTTCCCGCTGTAACGGATGCAGCCGACACTTCTTTTGTTGGTGTGAATACCGGCATAGTCGCAATTGCCGTGTCATCAACCTTAGATGTAGCACCGGCTTCTTGTGCTGCAAGCGCAACCGCCGTCTTCAAACTATCGACCGAAGACATCGCATTGCTGATCTTCGCCTTTATCACGTAATCCTGATAAGCCGGCAATGCAACCGCAGCCAGAATCCCGATGATTGCCACAACAATCATCAATTCGATCAACGTAAAACCCTTTTGCGCATTTCGCGCAATGGAATGACGATTCATTTATTTAACTCCAGAAAAATTGACAGCCGGAACGCCCGCTGCACCCCGCATTGTCCGCAGCAACCGTGCCAGCCGATGAAGCCCTTCGTTTGCGCATCTGACGCCCCACAACGTTACCTGTCGTGACGAAGTGTGTCTTTTCGCGTCACAGACGCTGACAAAACTCGTCACGGTCGACGGCAAGCGACAGGAATGGGCCACGCCGGCGTGGCCTCAGATTTGCAGGATCTGCCCTGCGCTCAGCATCCGGATATCGTGTTTGCCGCCATTCGGCACGCCTTGCGCAGCGGCAAGGGCATCGATCTGAACCATGATCTCCTCGGTTTCGGCCGGCTTGGTGTGGGTGATATAGATCGGATAAGGCGAGCCCGCCGAAATTCGCGCGAGTTCCTCATAGAGGCTCGCGGGCACGAGATGCAGGCTGCGATCGGCCAGCACCTGCTCGCTGTCGCCAAAAGCCGTCTCGATCACGAGCATGGCGACGTCCAGGGCGTTCACGCGCGCCCAGAACGCCGGATTGCGCCCTGTATCGCCGCTGAAAACCCAGTGTGCCCCGCCCGAAGCGCAGCGCACCGCGAACCCGCAAGCCGGTACGGTGTGAATGGCCGGGAGAACCTCGACCTGTTTTGCCACACGACTGCCCAGCACGATCGACTCGCCCACGGCGATGTCGTGGAAGCTCAGAAAAGGCTCGTCGGGACTCGGGATCCGCTCGAAATTCGGCCAGATGACGTCGTTGAAGACATGCCGCCGCAGCGCGTCGATGGTGGCACGCTGCGCATACACCCGCAGCGGCCGGCAGCGACGGCCAGCCACCGCGTCGAGCATCAACGGCAGCGAGGCAATGTGGTCGAAATGGGAGTGCGTGAGCAGCACTTCATCGATGCGGGCCATCTCGTCGAGTGCGAGATCGCCTACGCCGGTGCCTGCGTCGATGAGCAGATCGTCATCGACGAGAAAAGACGTCGTCCGGCAGCCCTTGGCGATGGCGCCGGAGCAACCCAACACGCGGACCTGCATTCCGGCACCTTTCTGTCATTTGTTTTCGAAGCGCGTACTGCTGTCCCAACCGGGATCGTGGGGACGGACAGCCATGGAGGCTAGCCGCTGCGCGTAGACCCGGTAAAGAATTTTTTCACCATGTCGTGTCAGCAAAGGCGCGAGCAATTCCTGCGCCTCTTCCGCGCGTTGCGCGCGATAGGCTGCCAGCACCTTGGCCCAACGGTCCAACTGGGCAAGACGCTCCGGGTCGAGCTGGCCGGCAACGGCCACGGGCGTGAAGATCGCGACCGGTGCCTCGCGCCCCCGCACGTAGACCGAGTCGAGCTCCTGCCAGACATGGCCGGTCGCGGCGAGGCAGGTCGACTGGGTTGCAAGGATCTGCACGCCGTACTGACTGCTCAGTCCTTCGAGCCGCGACGCCAGATTGACGGCATCGCCGACGACCGTATAGCTGCGGCGCAATGCCGAGCCCATGTCGCCGACGCTCATCACGCCGGTGTTCAGGCCGATGCCAACGCCGATGCCCGGCCGTCCATTCGCACGATGAACCTGATCGATCTCGCGAACCGCAGCCGCCATCTCGATGGCCGCCTGCACCGCCAGCACCGCATGGTCGGGCGCATCGACCGGTGCGCCCCAGAAAGCCATGACGCAGTCGCCCATGTACTTGTCGACCGTGCCGCGGTGGCGCGTGATGATCTCGGTCAGACGGCTGAACACGCCGTTCAGCAAGGTCTGCAATTCGACCGGCGCCATGCGCTCCGACAGCCGGGTGAAGCCGCGCATGTCGCAGAACATCACGGTCAGCTCCTTGCTCTCGGCGCGCATGCTGTAGCGCTCCGGTTGCTCGAGCATTTCCGCAACGAGCTGCGGCGGCACGTAACTGCTGAACAAGCGCGCCAGGCCGCGCCGACCGCGCGCCTCGACCAGATAACTCCAGCTCATGTTGAGCATGAAGGCCAGCCCGGTCATCAGCAGCGCCGCGGCCAGCGGCATGACGAGGCCGGCGCCCAGATAGAGCCAGCTGTTGAGGCCGATCAGCGCGGCGCCGACCGCGAAACCGAACAGCACTGCGCGCGAGGCCGACAGCAGCGACAGGCCGAATGCCAGCAGCAAGCCCGCGACCAGAACGACGACCACGTCGTAGCCCTGGGCGTAGTCAGGTATCGCAGGCAGGCGCCCATCGAGCAAGCCGGAGATGATGTTGGCGTGTATTTCCACCCCGGGGAAAGCCGGCCCTGCGGGTGTCGTGCGCAATTCCTGCAGGCCTGGCGCCGTTGCACCGACCAGCACGATCTTTCCCTTCAGCTCGCCAGGTGCCAGCTTGCCGTTGAGCACATCGGCGGCCGCGACGTAGCGAAACGATCCGCCTTTGGCGCCGCCGGGCCCGCGGTACGGCACCAGCGCCCCGGCCTGCGAATCGACCGCCACGCGCCGCTGCGCACCGCCACGCCCCAGGAGGAGCGCCTCCAGCACCGGGGCACCAAGCGCCCAGGAATCCTCGACCAGCAGCGGCGTGATCGGCGGCGACCCGACGGACAGCCGGAACACCGACAGCGCGAGCGATTCGTAGTAGCCAGGCCGGGCCGCGTCGCCTTCGTAGCGCCCGAGCAGCGGCGCCGATCGCACGACACCGTCCTCGCTGTCCTCGACGAGCACATTCAAGAAGCCGGCCGACGGTGCCGCCTGCGCCAGTGGGGCGATACCGCCACCAAAACCATTCCAGCGCGGCGCATAACGACGGCCCTGCGGAAATGCCGAGGCGGCAAGCACCGGCTCGGGCAATCGCCCCTTGGTGCTGGGCGACGGATCCTGAGTGAAATAGTAGCCAAGCGTCACGGGCTGCCCGACGAGCGCACGCGCGAATGCGGCGTCGTGGTCCAGCGTCGGCGCCAGGCGCTCGACTTCGGCGGCAAAGGCCGGCACGCCCCGAAGCGCGCCGCTCGCCAGTTCCCGCAGGCTCGCCAGACCGGCGCTGTCGTCGGACTCGACGAACAGGACGTCGTAGCCGAGCACCGTCACCTCCTGGCGCTTCAGCAATTCGGTGCTGAGCCGCGCCAGCTTGTCGCGGCTCCAGGGCCATTGGCCGAACTGACGCAGGCTGGCGTCGTCGATGTCGACGATCACGACGCGCGGGTCCAGCGTCCGTGGCATGGTCGCGCTCAACCGCACGTCGTAGATGAAATGATCGAGGCGATCGACGAACCCCAGCCGCCAGATGCCGATCGCATGCATGAGCGCGATCACGACCGGCAGGAGAGTCAGGGCGATTCGAACGCGGTGCCGGCGCCAGGGACTCATGACGGCCTCGCCCGTATGGCGTGCCGAGCAGCGCGCATTGCAGAATCAGCCACTGGTGCGAAGACGCTTGAACAACGACGTGCGCTGCGTTTCGCCTGGCAGCGAGGACACCGTGTCGTCGGGGCGATCCGGCGGCTCGGCCATTCCGGCGCCTTGGAGTGCGGCAGATGCATCGGCAGCCGATGGGTCGTCGCGGAGGATGCAGCGCATCCGGTACTCGCCGATCTCGACCAGATCGTCAGGCTCGAGCGGGCGCTTCTGAATGGCGCGCGCATTGATATAGGTGCCGTTGGTGCTGTTCAGGTCTTCGAGCTGAACCTCGTTGCCGACCAGATGGAACACGGCGTGCTCACCACTGACCGTCAGGGAGTCCACCACGATGTCGTTGTAGAGCCTCCTGCCGAGTGTCGTTCGCGCCTTCACCAACGGTACTTCCTCGATGACGGACCCATCCAACGAAATGATCAATATCCGCACGACCGACTCCTGGGTCCAGCATCAGTAGGGGAAGCAGAGTGCACCGGATTGTCGACGCTGCCATGTCATGGGAGCGTTATTCCGGAGCGTGCCGCGTTATCCGCGCCTGACCGCTCTCGCAAGAACAACTGAGATGTTGTCCCGGCCGCCATTGTCATTTGCATTTGCAACCAAAAGTGTCGCGAGGGACGGGAGGTCGATATCTCTGTTCAAAAGTGTGAAAAGCTCCACATCCGGCACCATTTCGGTGAGCCCGTCAGAACACAGGAGATAGAGATCCTCGGGCTGCGCGGCATGTTCGTGCAACTCGAGATCGACGGAGCTCTCGATACCGAGCGCACGCGTGACCAGATTGCGCTGGTTCGATGACGCAGCCTGTTCAGGTGTCAGCAGGCCTGCGTCGAGTTGCTCCTGCAGCAGCGAGTGGTCATGGGTGAGCTGGTCGAGCCGTCCGCCCCGCAAGCGATAGCAACGCGAGTCGCCGATGTGCCCGACAAGCACCGATCGCTCGCCGAACGCCGCCAACACGAGCGTGGTCCCCATGCCATACAGAAGCTGGCTGCCCATGCCCGTTTTCAGGATGGCGCCGTTCGCTTCGTCGACGCCGGCCCGCAAGGCACGCCGCAGCGCGCGTGGCGATGCCGGCCGGCCCGTGCGTGCAATCCATCGGCTGAAATTGGCGCGCAGCAAGCTGATCGCCATGTCACTGGCGACCTCGCCGCCGTTGTAGCCACCCATGCCATCCGCAAGAAGCGCAAGGCCGAGCTCGGCGTCGAAGGCCACTGCGTCCTCGTTGTTGCCGCGCACGCGGCCGGCATCGGTGAGCGCCGCGAAATCCCACGAACCCACCGTCTCGGTGGGATGTGGTCGTCGGCCGAATAGCAGCATCTGGGTCGTGTCGCCGTCTGCTGCTTACCGACGACTTCGTATCAGTCCGCGTGCTTCGCGCGCGACTGCAACCAGCGGCCAAAAAGCACGACGAACACGGCCCCGACGGTCGCTGCCGCGTAGTGCAGCCAAGGCGTGGCGGTCACGATGTCGTGCAGCACGACGTCGCCAGCGATGGTTTCGCCTCCCACCCAGCCGATCAGCGCGGCACCAAGCATGACGATGATCGGAAAACGCTCCATCAGCTTGATCATCAGCGTGCTGCCGAAGATCACCAGCGGGATGCTGATCGCAAGGCCGAGGATCAACAGCGTGGTGTTGCCTTGTGCCGCAGCGGCCACGGCAATCACGTTGTCCAGGCTCATCACCAGGTCGGCGATCAGGATCGTGCGTACGGCCGCGAACATGCTGCCGTATTCCTTGCTCTCACCCTCACCGTCTTCTTCTTCGCTCAGCAACTGCACGCCGATGTAGAGCAGCAGCACGCCGCCTGCAATCTGCAGATAAGGCAGTGCCAGCAATTTGGCGGCGACCACGGTCAGCACGATGCGCAGCACGACGGCGGCGCCGGAGCCGATCAGCACGGCCTTCTTCTGCTGGGCTGGCGGCAGCGAACGGGCAGCCAGCGCGATCACGACCGCGTTGTCGCCGGAAAGAATGATGTTGATCCAGACGATCTTGATCAGACCGATCCAGAAATCCGATGTCTGCAGTAATTCCATTGTCTTCCCTCATTTTTGTATGGCAAAAAGCGCCCGCAATTTGCATTGCGAGCGCCCTGCTCTGTTGGAGTAACGGATCTTAGCGGCCCAAGGGGCTCAAAGCTTTGCCTTCAGCAACTTGGCCAGTTCCGAGAAGTTGCGCGTCACGGTGAAGCCCGACTCTTCCATGATGGCGAGCTTGGCATCGGCCGTGTCGGCACCGCCCGAGATCAGCGCGCCGGCGTGGCCCATGCGCTTGCCGGGAGGCGCGGTCACGCCTGCGATGAAACCGACGACCGGCTTCTTCATGTTCAGCTTGCACCAACGGGCTGCGTCAGCTTCGTCCGGGCCGCCGATTTCGCCGATCATGATGACCGCGTCGGTGTCCGGATCGTCGTTGAAGGCCTTCATCACGTCGATGTGCTTGAGACCGTTGATCGGGTCGCCACCGATGCCGACTGCCGACGATTGGCCGAGGCCGATTTCGGTCAACTGGGCCACGGCTTCATAGGTCAGCGTACCCGAGCGCGAGACCACGCCGATGCGGCCCTTGCGGTGGATGTGGCCGGGCATGATGCCGATCTTGATTTCGTCGGGCGTGATCAGGCCGGGGCAGTTCGGGCCGAGCAGCAGCGTCTTCTTGCCGCCGGCAGCTTCCTTGGCCTTCATCTTGTTGCGCACTTCGAGCATGTCCTTGACCGGAATGCCTTCGGTGATGCAGATCGCCAGGTCCAGGTCGGCTTCGACGGCTTCCCAGATCGCGGCGGCCGCGCCGGGTGGCGGCACGTAGATCACCGACACGGTGGCGCCGGTTTGCGACGCGGCTTCCTTGACCGAACCGAAGATTGGAATGCCGAAGATCGACTCGCCGGCCTTCTTCGGGTTCACGCCGGCCACGAAGGCGTTCTTGCCGTTCGCGTATTCCTGGCACTTTTCCGTGTGGAACTGACCGGTCTTGCCGGTAATGCCTTGCGTGATGACCTTGGTGTCTTTGTTGATGTAGATCGACATGACTAATCCTTACTTGACGGCTGCAACCACTTTTTGGGCCGCTTCGGCCATCGTGTCGGCGCTGATGATGGGCAGGCCGGATTCGGCCAGCATCTTCCTGCCTTCGACTTCGTTCGTGCCCTTCATGCGCACGACCAGCGGAACGCTCAGGTTCACGGCCTTGCAGGCTGCGATCACGCCGGTGGCGATGGTGTCGCACTTCATGATGCCGCCGAAGATGTTGACCAGAATGCCCTTGACGTTCTTGTTCTTCAACATGATCTTGAAGGCTTCCGTGACCTTCTCGGGGGTGGCACCGCCGCCCACGTCCAGGAAGTTGGCCGGCTCGCCGCCGAACAGCTTGATGGTGTCCATGGTGGCCATCGCCAGGCCGGCGCCGTTCACCAGGCAGCCGATGTTGCCGTCCAGCGAGATGTAGGCGAGGTCGAACTTCGAAGCCTCGACTTCGGCCGCGTCTTCTTCGTCGAGGTCGCGCAGGGCCACGAGTTCGGGATGGCGGAACAGCGCGTTCGGGTCGAAATTGAACTTGGCGTCGAGCGCCATGATGTTGCCCTTGCTGTCACGGTTCAGCGGGTTGATCTCGACCAGCGAGGCATCCGTTTCCATGTAGCAGGTGTAGAGCTTCTTGAAGACGTCGACGGCTTGCGCGGTCGAGTCGGCCGGAATGCCGATGCCGTCGGCGATTTCCTTGGCTTGCGCGTCGGTCAGGCCGGCCGCTGGGTCGGCGTAGACCGTGATGATCTTCTCGGGCGAGGAGTGGGCCACTTCCTCGATGTCCATGCCGCCTTCGCTCGAGGCGATGAACGCGACCTTCTGCGTGGCGCGGTCGGTCACGGCGGACACGTAGTATTCCTTCTGGATGTCGGCGCCGTCTTCGATGTAGAGGCGGCGGACCTTCTGGCCTTCGGGGCCGGTCTGGTGCGTGACGAGCTGCATGCCGAGGATGTCTCCGGCGAGCTTCTTCACGTCTTCGATGGTCTTGGCGACCTTGACGCCGCCACCCTTGCCGCGGCCACCCGCGTGAATCTGGGCCTTGACCACCCACACCGGGCCGCCAAGTTTCTGGGCGGCTTCGACGGCCTCCTGGACCGTGTAAGCCGGAATGCCACGCGGCACAGGCACGCCGAACTTGGCAAGGATTTCCTTGCCCTGGTACTCGTGAATCTTCATGAGGTGTCTCTCGGAACGGGGGGGTTGAGAACGGAAGCTGGTTGGGCTTTGCTGTCCGCGGGCCACGGCGCCTGGAGGGCGGGGGCGGGGGACAACGCAGGAATGTATCATGGTGCGCCGCACCAAGCCCGAGTTGCCGACGCGGTCAATACGTAGATCCTCCCCCGAGTACAAACACCATGGCCAAGGTTTTCATCGATGGCGAGGCCGGCACCACCGGCCTCCAGATCCGCGAGCGGCTCGCCCGGATGCCGCAGATCGAAGTTGTGAGCATCGCGCCCGAATTGCGAAAGAATGCAAACGCCAAGCGCGACTTGATGGCCGGCGTGAACATCGTCGTGCTGTGCCTGCACGACGACGCGGCAATCGAGTCGGTGGCGCTGATCGACCAGTTGCCGGGCGCCAAGCCGAAGATCATCGACGCATCGACCGCGCACCGTACGAATCCACGCTGGACCTTCGGCTTCCCCGAATTGGTCGAAGGCCACTGGCAGGCCGTGGCGCAAGCCGACCGCGTGGGCAATCCGGGCTGCTACGCCACGGGCGCCATCGCGATCGTGCGTCCGCTGGTCGATGCGGGCATCCTGTCGGCCGACTTCCCCATCGCGCTGCCCTCGGTCAGTGGCTATTCCGGGGGCGGCCGCACGATGATCGAGGCCTATGAAAAGGGCGAAGCGCCGCCTTTCGAAACCTACGCGCTGGGCCTGAAGCACAAGCACATCCCCGAAATCATGAAGTTCACCGGCCTCACGCGCCGCCCTGTCTTCATTCCGTCGGTGGGCAACTTCAAGCAGGGCATGCTGGTCCAATTGCCGCTGCACCTGGACGACCTGCCAGGCAAGCCGAAGGCCACCGACCTGCACGAGGCGCTCGCCGCCCACTACGCGAAGAGCAACACCCCCGGACAGTACGTGCAGGTGCTGCCGCCGACGGACGACGGCAAGCTCGAGCCGACGGCGCTCAACGACACCAACAAGCTCGAACTGCGCGTGTTCCCGAACGAGGACCATCGCCACGCCGTGGTGATCGCGCGTCTCGACAACCTGGGCAAGGGCGCCAGTGGCGCCGCGGTACAGAACCTGGAGCTGATGCTCGGGCTCTGACAGGCTCTCGGGCGCAGTCGGCACGGCCGGCTGCGCTCGCTCGCCGCTCGCCCGCGTCAGTCGGTCATGCGGCCCGTTTCACGGTACCGCTGATGCCATGACAGCGCCTTTTCCAGCACATGCGGCGTCTGTCCGCCACGCGTGGCGACGGCTTCCTCGACATAGTCGTTCAGCATGCCCCGGTAGGGTTCGGCCGTGCAGTTCGCGATGATGGCCCGCGCCCGCTCGCGCGGTGCCAGCCCGCGCAGGTCGGCCAGGCCGATCTCGGTGACCAGGATGTCGACGTCCTGCGGCACATGGTCCACGTGCGACACCATCGGAACGATGCTCGACACCGCCCCGCCCTTCGCCACCGACTTGGTCGCGAAGATCGACAGGTAGGCGTTGCGCGCGAAGTCGCCCGAGCCGCCGATGCCGTTCATCATGTGCGTGCCCAGCACATGCGTCGAATTGACGTTGCCGTAGATGTCGGCCTCGAGTGCCGTGTTGAGCGCGATGATGCCGAGCCGGCGGATGATCTCGGGGTGGTTGCTGACCTCCTGCGTGCGCAGCACCAGCCGGTCCCTGTAGGCGCCCAGGTTGCCGAACACCTGCGCGGCGCGCGCCGGCGACAGCGTGATCGACGAGCCCGATGCGAAATCGAGCTTGCCCGCGTCGAACAGATCGAAGGTCGAGTCCTGCAGCACCTCCGAATACATGGTGAGGTGCTGGAACGGACCGGCGGCGAGCCCCGACATGACCGCATTGGCCACGGTGCCGATGCCCGCCTGCAGCGGCAGCAAGCGCTCGGTCAACCGGCCCAGCGCCACCTCGCGCTCGAAGAATTCGACGAGATGCCCGGCGATGGCCGCCGTCTCGGCATCTGCGGGCAGTACCGTCGAGGTGCTGTCGGCCTTGTCGGTGATGACGATCGCCACGATCTTCTCGGGCGGGATCTCGATCGCCGTGCTGCCGATGCGGTCGTGCGGCGTCATCAGCGGCATCGGTTCGCGCTGCGGACGGTGCCGCGGGATGAAGATGTCGTGCAGCCCTTCGAGTGCCGGCGACTGCGATGTGTTGATTTCGACGATGACCTTGTCGGCCAGGATCGCGAAGCTGGCGCTGTTGCCGATCGACGTGGTCGGCACGATGGCGCCGGTCTCGGTGATGGCCAGCGCCTCGATCACGGCCACGTCGATGGGTGCGATCTGGCGCGTGCGCAGCAGCTCCACGGTCTCCGACAGGTGATGGTCGATGAACATCACCTCGCCCCGGTTGATCGCGCTGCGCAGCGTCGGGTCGGCCTGGAAGGGCATGCGCCGCGAAATCGCGCCGGCTTCGGCGAGCGTGCGGTCGATGTCGCTGCCGAGCGAAGCGCCGGTCATCAGCGTGATCTTCAGCGGCTCGTGGCGGGCACGCTCCGCCAGCGCGAGCGGCACGGCCTTGGCGTCGCCCGCGCGCGTGAAGCCGCTCATGCCGACCACCATGCCATCGCGGATCCACGCCGCCGCGGACTCCGCGCTCGTGATCTTGTTCATCAGTTCAGGCAGGCGGATGCGGCTTTGGTAGGACATGGTGCGGGATGCTTTCGCGGCGGAAGGATCGAAGGTGATGAAAAAAAGAAAAAGGCTCAGCGCAGGCAGTAGTCGACCGGCTGCAGCGGCGGGGGCGCCACGTCGCCGACCGACTCGCGCAGGTCGATCTCGAGCGCGCGGCACAGCGCCTCGAGCGGCAGGTCGTTCGGCTCCAGGCCGAACGGCTCCTCGATCTCGTCGCCGAGCGCGTCCAGCCCGAAGAAGGTGTAGGCAATGATCAGCACGACGAAGGGCGTCATGAAGCCGATCGAGTCGACCAGCCCGAAGGGCAGCAGGTAGCAGTACAGGTAGGCCGTGCGGTGCAGCAGCAGCGTGTAAGCAAACGGGATCGGCGTGCCGCGGATGCGCTCGCAGGCGGCCGCCGCGCCGCCCAGCGCGGACAGCGTGCCGTCGACGTTGGCCGCGAGGCAGGGCTCGATGCGCCCTGCCTTCACCGCTTCCTGCAGGTCGGCACCCATGCGCAGCAGCAGGAAATGCGGCTTGTTGGAAAACCCCCGCATCGCCGTCGATTCGGCCTCGCGCAGGTAGGGTTGCGTATCGGACTGCGGATCGGTGTTGCGCAGCTGGTGGCGCAGCGCATGGGCGAAGGCGGCGGCGCGCAGCGTCATGCGCACGCGCAGGTCGTCCAGGCCATGACGCCGATGGTCGGCAGGGCCATCGCCGTCGATCAGGCTCTGGCATTGACGCGCCAGGCCGCGCGCCCGCAGGATCACTTCGCCCCAGAGCTTGCGTGCTTCCCAGAAGCGGTCGTAGGCGGCGCTGTTGCGAAACCCCAGAAAGATCGCGAGCGGCAACCCGATCAGCGAGAAAGGCACGGTGCCGATCGGGATCTTGAGCGCGCCGAGGCTGCCATGCGCCAGCGTCACGAGCACCGCGATCACCACGTTCAGCAGCAGCGCGGGCCCGATGCGCGGCAGGATCGAACCGCGCCAGAGAAGGAAGATCTTCAGCCCGGAGGGGCGATTCCGGACGATCATGGGAGGCGGCGTTTCAAGAGATGGCGGTCGACACACGCACCGAAAAGCGGTGCGGGCGCCGATTGTCGCGGCACACCTGCTCAGTTGTCTTCGCCGAAGCCCTTGTCCGACAAAACCCGTCTGACGACTTCGCTGCCGAAACCACGTGCGATCAGGAAGCGCGCCTGCCTGGCGCGCTCGGTCTGATCGGCCGGCAGCGCGCCGAAGCGGCGAGCCCAGACCTCGCGCGCACGCGGCAGTTCGGTGTCGCGCAACGCGGCGACCGCTTCACTGATCGCCTGCGGCGCAATGCCCTTCTTCTGCAGCTCCTGCCGCACACGCGCGGCGCCCATCCGCGGCGCGCGCTGGTGCACCACCGACTGCACCACCCGAACTTCACTGATGAAGTCCTTGGCGGCCAGCTCGTCGAGGGCGGCTGCGAGCGTGCCGGGCTCTTCTTCGTACTTCGCGAGCTTGCGTTCGAGCTCGCTGCGCGAATGCTCGCGCTGGCTCAGCAGCCGCAGCGCGCGGCCCTTGAGCGACGGTGCGGCAAAACCCATTTATTCCTTGGCGGCCTGCTTGGCCGCCTTGGCCTCTGCCTTCGCCTTGGCGTCGGCTTCGGCCTTGGCTTCTTCGGAACCCGCATTGGCCGCCAGCAGCGGGATGCCCAGCGATTCGCGCACCTTGTTCTCGATCTCGCGCGACAGCTCGGGGTTCTCGCGCAGGAACTCGCGTGCGTTGTCGCGGCCCTGGCCGATCTTCTCGCCGTTGTAGGCATACCAGGCGCCCGACTTGTCGACGATCTTCGCGGTCACGCCCATGTCGATGATCTCGCCCTCGCGGCTGATGCCCTCGCCGAACAGGATGTCGAACTCGGCCGTCTTGAACGGCGGGCTGACCTTGTTCTTGACGACCTTGACCTTGGTCTCGTTGCCGATCGCCTCGTCGCCTTTCTTGATGGTGCCGATGCGACGGATGTCCAGGCGCACCGAGGCGTAGAACTTCAGCGCGTTGCCGCCGGTGGTGGTTTCGGGCGAGCCGAACATCACGCCGATCTTCATGCGGATCTGGTTGATGAAGATGACCATGCAGTTGGTCTTCTTGATCGTGGCGGTCAGCTTGCGCAGCGCCTGGCTCATCAGGCGGGCCTGCAGGCCGGGCAGGGAGTCGCCCATTTCGCCTTCGATTTCGGCCTTGGGCGTGAGCGCGGCCACCGAGTCGACCACGATCAGGTCGACTGCGCCGGAACGCACCAGCGAATCGACGATTTCGAGCGCCTGCTCACCGGTGTCGGGCTGGCTGATCAGCAGGTCGGACAGGTTGACGCCGAGCTTCTGCGCGTACTGCACGTCGAGCGCGTGTTCGGCATCGACGAAAGCGCAGGTGCCGGCCTGGCGCTGCATCTCGGCAATGACCTGCAGCGTGAGGGTCGTCTTGCCCGACGATTCCGGGCCGTAGATCTCGATCACCCGGCCGCGCGGCAGGCCGCCGACGCCGAGTGCAATGTCAAGGCCCAGCGAGCCGGTCGACACCACCTGGATGTCCTCCAGCGCTTCGCCTTCTCCCAGACGCATGATCGTGCCCTTGCCGAATTGCTTTTCGATCTGGGCCAGTGCAGCCTGCAGGGCCTTGGCCTTTTCGCTGCCGGCGACCGAGATGCTGCTGCCCTTGACGAGTGCGTCCATGAGAAAACTCCTTGAATATCAACGGGTTGTTGTGACCTCATCCCTGCTGCGCATAAGCACAGGCTGGATGCTTGAACAGTAGTGTAGCGACGGGTACTTTGAAGTAAACCCATTATTTGGTCAGTTTGATTTACCATTTGAAGATGGCCGATCTCATCCCTCAGACCGACTCCGACGACTGGCGCCAGACCCATCTGGGCCGTCTGCTCGGGCATGCGATGCGCCGCTTCGACGAGCGCGTGCTGGCGCTGATGGCGCATGACCCCGGCGTGCCGCTGGCGCTGTCGAACCTGGCGGCGCGCGCGCAGATCAGCGCGGCGCACATCCACATCACGCGCCACCTGGCGCGCGGCGGATCGCGGCTGACCGAGCTGGCGGAGCGCGCGGGCATGACCAAGCAGGCGATGGGCACGCTGGTCGACCAGTGCGAGGCCTGGAACCTCGTCACGCGCGAGCCCGACCCGCTGGATGCGCGGGCGCGCCGCGTGCGCTTCACGGCCGACGGGCTGGCCTGGCTCGACGCCTTTCACCAGGCCGTGACGCAAGCCGAGGCCGAATTCCGCGCCAGCGTCGGCAGCGAAGTCGCGACGGTGGTGATGCTCGGCCTGGAAGCCTACGCGAGCTGATTCAGCCCACGCTCAGCCGACCAGCGGCTCGACCAGCGCAGCGATGCCGAGCAGGTAGCTGTCGTCGTACCAGCGGCCGGCCAGCTGCAGGCCGATCGGCAGGCCCAGCGCGCTGCGGCCGCAGGGCATCGACAGCGCCGGATGTCCGGTGAGGTTCATCGGGTAGGTGTACGGATACCAGGCGCGGCGCACCGTGCCGGCCGGCTGGCCCGCGATCTCGATCTCGCCGCTGACGTCCATGTCGACCGGCAGCGGTGGTGCCGACACGGTCGGCGACACCAGCACGTCGAAGCGCTCGAACAGCGCCTGCAGTTCACCGAAGCAGCGTGTCTTGGCGAACGTCGCCTCGTGCAGCGCGACCGCGCCATGCGCGCGGCCCTTGCGCACCAGCTCGGCCAGCGTCGGATCGAGCCGGTCGCCGAAGCGCTCCAGGTTGTCGCCGATGCGGGCCGCGAGCAAGGTCTGCAGCACGACGAGGAAATGCTTCTCGAGCGAGACGAAGTCGAGCTGCACCGTCTCGACGATCGCGCCTTCGCGCGCCATCGCGTCGACCGCGGCGGTGGTGATCGCGGCCACCTCGGGGTCGACCGGATTGCCCGCGGTCGGCAGCCACGCGACCTTCAACCCGCGCAGCGAGGCCGGCGCCGCACGCAGCGACATCGGCCCCGCGAGCCCGTACGGATCGCGCGGGTGGAAGCCCTTGATCGCGTCGAACAGCAGCGCGGTGTCGGCCACGTCGCGCGCCATCGGGCCGGTGAAGGAGTTCGCGGAGAACAGGTCGGGCGCCTGCAGATGCGGCACCACGCCCAGCGTGGGCTTGAGGCCGACGATGCCGCAGCACGAAGCCGGTATGCGGATCGAGCCGCCGCCATCGGTGCCCAGCGCGAGCGAGCCCTGGCCGGCCGCCACCGCCACGGCTGCACCGCAGCTCGAGGCCCCGGGAATGAAGCGCGCATCGACCGGGTTCAGCGTGCGACCGAAGATCGGCGCGGTCGGCACCGGCTTGTGGCCGAACTCCGGCGTCGTGGTCTTGCCGATCAGGATCGCGCCGGCCGCCTTGGCGCGCGCCACCGCAACGGCGTCTTCCTTCGGCACGAAGTTCTCGTAGATCGCCGAGCCCATCGTGGTGCGCACGCCGGCCGTCGCGGTCAGGTCCTTCACCGAATACGGCAGGCCATGCAGCGGCGGCAGGTCGGCGCCGGCCACCACCTGCGCCTCGGCGACGCGCGCTGCATCGAGCGCCTGCTCCGCCGTCACGGTGATGAAGGCATTGAGTTCGCGGCGTGCCTCGATGCGGTCGAGCGCGGACTGCACGGCCTCGACCGGCGAGACTTCCTTGCGGCGGATCAGCGCAGCCAGTTCGCGCGCGCTGTGGTTCATCAGGTCCATCGTTGTTCTCCAGGGCGAGTCAGAGCATCCAGCGGCCGCCGTCGATCAGCAGCGTCTGGCCGGTGATGAAGCGGGCGTCGTCGCCCGCCAGGAAGCTGACGGCTGCCGCCACGTCTGCGGGCGAGCCGATGAAGCCGGCCGGCGTGCCGGCCACGATGCGCGCGAGGATCTCGGGCTTGAGCGTGTCGTGCGCCCGCGTGCGGATGGCGCCGGGGCAGACGACGTTGACGGTCACGCCGTGCGGCGCCAGCTCGCGCGCCAGCGACCGCGTGAAACCGACCACGCCCATCTTGGCCGCGGCGTAGTCGGCCAGGCCCGGGTCGCCGGCGAAGGCGGCATCGGTGCTCATGTTGACGATCCGTCCGAAGCCGCGGTCGCGCATGCCGGGTGCCACGCGGCGCGAGGCACGCATCGTGGTGAGCAAGGACACCTCGATCACGAAGCGCCAGGTCGACTCCTCCGATTCGGCGAAGGGCGACGAACGCTCGCGGGCGCTCTGCCCGACGTTGTTGAACAGCAGGTCGACCGGGCCCAGCTCGGCCTCGACGCGATCGAAGAAGGCGCCGAACACCGACGCGTCGGTGCAGTCGCCGGACACCGCCAGGCAGCGTTCGCCCAACGCCGGCAGTGCTGCGAGCTGCGCCAGCAACGGCCCGCAGTCCAGATCGAGCACCGCGACACGTGCGCCGTTGGCGAGAAAGTCCAGCACCGACGCGGCGCCGATGCCCTGCCCGCCGCCGGTGACCACCGCCACCCGGTTGTCGAATTTCATGAAGGCCTCGCGCGTAGGGGGTTCTGGTGATTCAGTGAAAGGTGCGGCCACCGTCCACGGCGAGCGCCGTGCCGGTGACGTAGCTCGACGCGGCACTGCTCAGGTAGAGCACCGCCTCGGCGACTTCCTCCGGCTGGGCGATGCGCCGCAACGCATAGCGCTGGCGGATCGCCTCCAGCGCGGCGGCCGGGTCCGGCGCGTTCTCGTAGCTGGTGCGAAACAGCGGCGTGTCGATCGCACCGGGGCAAACCGCATTCACGCGGATGCCGTCGGGCGCCGCCTCGATGGCCAGCGCCTTGCCGAACATGATCACGCCGGCCTTGGCCGCGCAATAGGCCGTGCGGTTCGACAGCGGACTGAGCCCTGCGCCCGAGGACACGTTGACGATGGTGCCGCCGCCCGCGCGGCGCAGGTGCGGAAGCGCCGCACGGCACAGCAGCATCGGGCCGGTCAAGTTGACGGCGAGCACGCGCGACCAGTCGGCGTCCTGCATGTCTTCCAGCGGCGCCAGCAGGTCGATGCCGGCGGAATTCACGAGCGCGTCGATACCGTCCAGGCGCTGTGCGGCCTCGGCGACCGCATGGTTGACCGCTTCGGCATCGGCCACGTCGCAGTTCAGCGTGACGACGTTGCTGGCATCGCCCTCGCCCAGGCTGCGCGCGGCGGCAGCGAGCGCGTCCGCATCGCGGTCCAGCAGGCCGACGCGTGCGCCGCGCTGCAGTGCGAGCCGCGCCACCGCCAGGCCGATGCCGCTCGCACCGCCGCTGATCACGAAGCGCTGGCCGCGGTGCGGCGTGCTCACTGGCCGCCCTTCGTCCCGGCAGCCGCCTTCAGCCGCGGCCGCATGTCGTCGGAGATCCGGTCGCAGCGGTCGATCCAGACGTTCGGGTGCGCCAGCGCATGCTCGATCAGGCCCTCGAGCACCTTGATGCGCGAAGGCTGCCCGATGATCTCGGGATGCATGCCGACCATCATCATCCGGTCCTCTGCATAGAGCACGTCGAACTCGCTCTTCCAGGCTTCCAGCACGGCCGACGGCGCCTGCAGCGTGCGCCCCGGCAGCACGATCGAATACTGGAAGAACGGCGCATCGTCGAGCACCCAGCGGAACGGCAGTTCGACGATGTCGGTGCGCTGGCCGCCGATCTCCAGCAGGTAGGGCGAGTCGTCGTCGAAGAAGTTCGACGAGTAGTCGAAGCCGTATTCCTTGATCAGGTCCAGCGTGATCGCGCTGAACTCCGCCGCCGGCGAACGCCAGCCGCGCGGACGGCTGCCGGTGAGCGAGGTCAGCACCTCCATGCCGCGGCGCATTTCCTCGCGCTCTTCCTCCGGCGAGAGGTTGACGATCCAGCGGTGGCTGTAGCTGTGGTGCGCCACCTCGTGGCCCTTGTCGATCACCTCGCGGACCAGGTCCGGATGTTTCTCCGCGACCTCGCCGGGGATGAAGAAGGTGGCCTTGATGTCGTAGCGGCCGAGCAGCGCGAGCACGCGCGGCATGCCGACCTTCCAGCCGTAGGCGCCCTGCGACATCAGGATCGGCCGCGCCGCGTTGGCCGGATCGCGGCCGGTCCACATCGTCTCGGCATCGAGATCGAAGGTCAGCATGAGCGGAAAGCCTTTGCTCGTGGTGGGCATCGTGGAACTCCTTGGGAAATTGGACGTGTCAGACGTGTTTGTGGAAACCGGTCCAGCGTTCCGCCAG
Organism: Variovorax sp. GW821-FHT10B04; assembly: GCF_059415645.1. Classification (NCBI taxonomy): domain Bacteria; kingdom Pseudomonadati; phylum Pseudomonadota; class Betaproteobacteria; order Burkholderiales; family Comamonadaceae; genus Variovorax; species Variovorax sp. GW821-FHT10B04. Next base: position 397,670 of record NZ_JBWKNQ010000002.1, on the reverse strand, counting down.
CAGCAGGACGACACCGGTGGCGACGATGAGCAGGGTCGACACCGCGGCGACGCTCGGGTCGACGCCCTGCTCGACCGACGTGAAGATCTTCACGGGCAGCGTGGTCTGGCTGGCCGACAGCAGGAACACCGAGACCGGCACGTTGTCGAGCGAGGTGATGAAGGCGAAAAGCCCGCCCGCGACCAGCCCCGGCTTGACCAGCGGCAGCGTGACCAGGCGGAAGCTGGTCGCGCCGTCGGCGCCCAGCACGCGCGCGGCGTCCTCCAATGACTCGTCGACCGCGGAGAGGCTCGACAGGCAGGCACGCACCACATACGGCACGGTGATCACGACGTGCGCGAGCCACAGCCCGATGGAATTGCCGCGCAGGCCGGTGAGCGTGTAGTACTGCAGCAGCGCGACGCCGAGCACGACCGACGGCAGGATCAGCGGCGCCATCATCAGCCCGGTGAGCGCGGCCGCGAACGGCACCATCCGGCGATGGATCGCATAGGCGGCGACCAGGCCGAGCACCAATGCCGCAGCGGTGGCGGCGGTCGCCAGCCAGAGGCTGGTCCAGGCGGCGCTCAGGTACTCCGAGTCGCGCAGCACGACCTCGAACCAGTGCAGCGTGAGCCCCTTGGGCGGGATCGTCAGGTAGGCGGTCTTGCTGAAGGCCGCGAGCACGACGACCAGCACCGGGATCTGCAGAAAGGCGATCACCGCGAAAGCGGCGACGCCGAGGAAGCCGAAGCGTTGGCCGGACTCGTTCATACGGAACCGCTCCAGCGCTTGAGCAGCCGGCTCGACAGGCCGATGACCACCATCGTCAACGCCGTGAGTGCAAAGGACATTGCCGCCCCGGCCGGCCAGTCGAGCGTCTGCAGGAAGTCGTCGTAGATCAGCGTCGCCATGACCTTGTAGGTCGGCCCGCCGAGCATGCGCGGCGTGACGAGCGCGCTGATGGTCAGCACGAAGACGAGGATCGAGCCCGACAGGATGCCCGGCGCGCTCATCGGCAGCGTGACCGACCAGAACACGCGCAGCCGGCTCGCGGCGAGCGTGTACGCCGCCGACTGCACGTCCTTCGGTATCGCCTGGATCGCCGGCACCAGCATCAGCACCATGAAGGGCAGGAAGATGTGCGACATGCCGATCAGCAGGCCGAAGAGATTGAACATCATGCGGATCGGCCGCTCGATCAGCCCGATGTCGATCAGCAGGTTGTTGACGAGCCCGCGGTTGGCCAGCAATGCGATCCAGCCGAAGGAACGCACCACCAGGTTCAGCAGCATCGGGAATATCACGAGCATGGTCAGCGTGAGCCGCATGGTCGGCCCCGCATGCGCGATGAAGTAGGCGAGCGGATAGCCCAGCAGCAGACAGATCGCGGTCACGCCGAAGCCCAGCACCAGCGTGCGCACGACGACCTCGCGGAAGTACTCGTCGGTCACGATGCTGGTGTAGTTGGCCAGCGTCCAGTTCGCCGAGATGCCGCTGCCCGGCACGTACTCGCGCAGGCTCAGCGGCGCCATCAGCAGCACGGGTGCGACGAAGGCGAACAGCAGCACCAGCAGCAGCGGCGACACCAACAGGAAGCCGGGCAATCGCTTGCGTGCACCGGCGCTCATGAGAAGACCTTCTTGCGTTCGGTGGCGTTGACATAGACATGCTGCGGGTCGACCGCAAGACGCACGGCGGCGCCCACATCCAGTCCCGCGTGCGCACCATTGGTCGGCGCCTCGGCGATGAGCTCGACGCCGCCGGCCGCCACCACGTACTGCACGCGCGCACCGACGAAGGCCCGCAGCACGATGCGGCCGTCGAGCACGAAGCCGGACGACTCGCCATCGGCCAGGAAGCGGATGTCTTCCTGCCGCAACACGGCATCGACCATCGACTGCTCTGCGAGACCCGCGATCGCGCTGCCGCTGGCCGGCAACCACGGGCCGCCATCGACCTGCACGCCGGCGCGCAGCAACCGCCCCTTCAGGCGGTTCGGACGGCCGATGAAGCTGGCGACGAAGCCGGTTGCCGGTCGGTGGTAGATCGCCTCGGGCGTGTCGAACTGCTGCACCACGCCGTGGGCCAGCACGCAGACACGGTCGGACATCGACATCGCCTCGCCCTGGTCGTGCGTGACGAAGAGCGTGGTGATGCCGACCTCGCGCTGCAGACGCTTGAGCTCGATCTGCATCTCGTCGCGCAGCGAGGCATCGAGGTTCGACAGCGGCTCGTCGAACAGCAGGATGCTCGGCCTCGGCGCGATGGAGCGCGCGACGGCCACACGCTGCTGCTGGCCGCCCGACAACTGGCGTGGCATGCGGTCGCCCAGGCCACCGAGCCGGACGCTGGCCAGCGACTGTTCGACGCGGCGCTTCAGGTCACCGCCGTCGACGCCCTGGCGCCGCAGTCCGAAGGCCACGTTCTCGAACACCGTCATGTGCGGGAACAGCGCATAGGACTGGAACACCAGCCCGATGTTGCGCTTGTTGGTCGGCAGCCGCGTGACGTCGCGGCCATCGATCAGGATGCGTCCGCCGGTCGGCTCGATCAGGCCCGCGACCATGCGCAGCACCGTCGTCTTGCCGCAGCCCGAGGGGCCGAGCAGCGAGATGAATTCACCGTCGGCGACGGACAGGGAGACCGAGGACGCCGCCGTGTGTTCGGCATAGCGCTTCTCGAGCCGATCGAGCGTGAGTGCGGGCATGGCGCGACGTCTTCCGGTGCGCGATCAGCGAGCGACTTCGCGCTGCCAGCGCTTGGTCCAGTCGGGCATCGAGCGGGCCACGACCTCGGGATCGGGCAGCCACATGTTGTCGAAGGTCTCCTTGTACGGAACGATCTTCGCGGCCTTGTCGCTCAGCTTGACCTGGGTGTTGACCGGGCCCGCGTACTTGCGCTCGGCGAAGCAGGTCTGGCCTTCGCGCGACAGCACCTCGTCGATGTACTTCGCAGCGAGCGCGGGCGACTTGCCGCCCTTCGGGATCACCAGCGCGGGCAGGATGCCGACCGCGCCTTCCTTCGGGTACACGATGCCCAGCGGCAGGCCCTTGTCGATCGCCGAGCCGGCGCGGTCCGGGTACCAGACCGCCACCGAGATCTCCTGGCGCTCGAACAGCGACACGATCTGGTCGGCCTGCGTGTACAGCGTGACGGAGTTCTTCGCGAGCGGCTTGACCGCCTCGAAGCCCGCGTCCATGTTCGTCAGCGAACCACCCTTCATGCGGTTCAGCGCCATCAGCAGTTGCGAACCCGAGGTACCGCTGATGTCGCCGATGGCCAGCTTGCCGGCGAATTCGGGCTTCGACAGATCGGCCCACGAAGTCGGCGGCGTCTTGACCTGCTTGGTGTCGTACACGATGACCGTGGCGCCGGTCATGAACACGACGTACTGGTTGTCCTTGTCGAAGGCGCGCGGCGATGTCTCGGCCGCGTTGCTCAGCTTGCTCTTGTCGATGACCTCGAGCAGCTTCTCGTTCTTGAGCTGCGCCGCGAGCGAGTTGTCGATGTAGACCACGTCGAAGTCCGACTTGCCGCCGGTCGCGCGGATCGCCGCTGCGAATTGCGACGAGCTGCCGAGCTTCAGCGACACCTTGGCGCCGGTCTTCTTCTCGAACGAGGCGATGTGGCAGGTCTTGGAATCGTCAGCGAAGGAGCCGCCGAAGATGCCGACGACCAGCTCCTCGGCCTGGGCTGCGCAGGACAGGGCGACAGCGGCGAAGCCGGCCGCGATGCAACGTGAAAACCTGTGGTTCATGGGGACTCCGAATGAGGACAAGGCACTGACACAAAGGGCTGCGACCGAGGCCGCCGGGCCGCGCCCGGAGCAATCGTCGAAGGCACTTTATCTTTCGAAAAAGATAAATGCAAGGCATTTAAGATGCGTGCATGAAATCGGATGGCACCGGCATCTCGCGGCCATCACCGGCGGCGCTCGACAGCGATCGGCGCCACTGAACATCAATGAAAGGCAGGCATTCATGACGCGCGAGACCGCACCTCCCAACACGGCCGGCCAGGACGACGACCTCGTCGGGCGCGGCATCCGCCAATGGCGCAGCGAGCGGCCCGATATCGACAGCAGCGGCAAGGCCGTGGTGGGCCGTCTGCTGCGGCTCGAAGGCGTGATCCTGCAGTCGATCAACACCGTGCTGCAGCCCTTCGGACTCAAGTACCAGGAGTACGCCGTGCTCGCGACGCTGCGGGTGGCGGGCACGCCGTACCGGCTGTCGCCGTCACGTCTGCAGTCGACGCTGCTGTTCACCTCGGGCGGCTTGTCGAACCTGCTGAAGCGGCTCGAACAACAGGGGTTGGTGCGACGCTCGACCGACCCGAAGGACGGCCGCGGCGTGCTGGTCAAGCTCACGGCCAAGGGCCTGCGCCTGGCCGAGGACGCGATGCCCGCACACGCGGCCGCCGAGCTTCATCTGCTGCGCATGTTCGACGACGCGCAGCGCGAGCAACTGGCCGGACTGCTCAGCACGATGATGGTGGGCAACGTGCCCGAGCTGGGCCCCGAGCCCGGCTGAGCGAAGCCGCTTCGACGGCCTGCTGACGGCTGCCGCGGCTACTGCCAGGACCAGGCGGACAGGTCCGTCGCGAACAACGGGATCTCCTTCCACATGCCCTTGAGCCGCTTGCTGGAAATGCTGATCCACTGCGGCTGGAACAGGAAGCCGGCGGCCGCATCGGTCGCCAGCATGCGCTGTGCATCGCCGAGCAGGCGGGCCCGATCGGCTTCGCGCGGCGCGTCGGTGATCTGCTTGTAGAGCGTGTCGAAGGCGGCCGACTTGTAGCCGATGTAGTAGTTGTCCTCGGTGTACTTCACGAGGTCGAAGGGCTCGACGTGCGACACGATGGTCAGGTCGTAGTTGTGCGGGCCGCCGAACACCGACGACAGCCACTGCGCCCATTCGAGGTTCTCGATCTTGGCGACGATGCCGATCTTCGCGAGCTGCGCCGCGAGCACCTCGCCGCCCTGCCGCGCGTAAGGTGGCGGCGGCAACTTGAGGCTCACTTCCAGCGGCGTCTTCACACCCGCTTCGGCCAGCAGCGCCTTGGCCTTCTCGATGTCGAACGGGTTGATGCCGGTGGTGTCGACGAAGCCCAGCGAGCCCGGCGTGTAGAAGCTGCCGATCGGCGTGCCGAAGCCGTCGACCGCGCCTTCGACCATCGCCTTGCGGTCGATCGCAGCCAGGATCGCACGGCGCACGCGCACGTCGTCGAACGGCTTCTTCCGGTTGTTGATGCCGACGATGGTCTTGGCCTTGGAACCACCCACCAGCACCGCGAAGCGCGGGTCCGACTTGAACTGCGACATGCTGCGCCCCGCATACACCTTCGGGAAGGCATCGACGTCGCCCGACAGCAGCGCGGCGACCTGCGAGGCCGGCTCGCTGATGAAGCGGATCGTGACCTTACCCATGTGGATGGCCGACGCATGGCGGTACTCGGGCCATTTGTTGAGGACGAGCGACGAACCCTTGGTCCAGGCGCCCAGCACGTAAGGGCCGGTGCCGACCGGCCTGGTCGCGTTGGTCGGTGCACTCCTGGGCTCGACGATGGACGATGGCGCCTGCCCGAGCAGGAAGGGCAGGTTGGGCTCGGGGTTCTTCATCCCGATGACCACCGTGTCCGCGTCGGTCACGCCGACCAGCGCCATGCTCTGGAACAGGCTCTTGTCCTTGTTGGTCGACGTGGCCGCGGCCGCGCGCTCGAAGGAGAACTTCACGGCCTGCGCATTGAATGGCTCGCCGTTCTGGAACTTCACGCCCTTGCGCAGCTTGAAGGTGTAGGTCTTCAGGTCGGGCGCGACCTCCCAGCTTTCCGCGAGCAGCGGTGCGACGGTGCCGTCCTCGCGGATCTTCGTGAGCGTCTCGTAGATGTTGTAGAGCGTCACTTCCGAGATGGCTGCCGCGGCGCCGGTGGTCGGGTCGAGTCCGGGCGGTTCGAGCGTCATGCCCATGACGACGCTGTCCTTCTTGCCTTGCGCCTGGCCGGCCAGCGGCGCGATGCCGAGCGCGACGACGGCCGCGAGCACCATGAACTTCTTCAACATGCGAACACTCCTGATTGGAAATATCTTTTCCGCAAGATATGTGCCAAGCATCGTGCTACGGTGCGCCATGTGCGGCACGCTTCATGCAGCCATGCGCCCCATCGCCGGAACCTCGACCCATTCGACCCATGAACGAAGAACTGTGTTTTCTCCCCGCATCCGACCTGCGGATGCGCATCGCGCGCAAGGCGCTGTCGCCGGTCGAACTCATGCAGGCCGTGCTGGCACGCGCCGAGCGCCTGCAGCCCGAGCTCAACTGCTTCATCACGCTGTGCGGCGAGTCCGCGATGGCCAGCGCCCGCCAGGCCGAACAGGACGTGATGGCCGGCCGCCCGCTCGGCCTGCTGCACGGCATCCCGTTCACCGTGAAGGACATCGTCAACACGCAGGGCGTCACGACCACCTTCGGTTCGGCCACGCACCGCGACAACGTACCAAACCACGACGCGGTATCGGTTGCGCGGCTCAAGGCACAGGGTGCGATCCTGCTGGGCAAGACCACGACGCCCGAGTTCGGCTCCAAGTGCCTGACCGATTCACCGCTGTTCGGACGCACGCGCAACGCGTGGAGCGCCGAACGCACGAGCGGCGGCTCCAGCGGCGGCGCGGCCGTCGCCGTGGCCTCCGGCATCGCGCCGCTGGCCATCGCCACGGACGGCGGCGGCTCCACGCGCATTCCGGCCGCATGCAACGGCGTGGTCGGCCTGAAGCAGAGCAACGGCGTGATCCCCCACAGCCAGGCGCAGGACATGTTCGGCAACCAGACCTACGTGACGCCGACCACCCGCACCGTCGCCGACACGGCGCTGATGATGCAGGCGATGGCCGGTGAGGCGGCCTGCGATCCGTGGTCGATCGGCCTGCCTGCCGCCGACTTCGTGGGCGGCGGCGCGGCCACCGGCGACCTGCGCGGCCGGCGCGTTCTGTATTGCCTCACACCGCCTGGACGACCGGTTGCCGCCGATGTCGCGGTGGCCTTCCGCGCGGGGCTCGACAAGCTGGCCGCGCTCGGTGCCGAGCTGGAGGAGATGCCCGGCGAAGGCTTCGACGTGGAACCGATCTGGCGCGCCATCAACCACACGGTGTGGCGCACCCGCTTCGCCCCGCTCGCCGCCGCCCACGGCGACCTGCTCAGCCCCGCCTTCCTGAAGCAGCTGGCGCTGGCCGAGAACGTGAGCGGCGTCGACTACCAACGGGCGATGTTCGACCGCACCGCGCTCTTCCACCGCGTGCAGGCGCTGTTCGAACGCGCCGACCTGCTGGTCATGCCGACGCTGTCGCGCACCGCATTGCCGATCGACCAGGACCTGTTCGGCACCATCGACATCGACGGCCGCGTGCTGGAAGGCGTGCGCGCCAACTGGTTCCCGTGGACCATGCCTTTCAACATGACCGGCCACCCGGCGGTGAGCATGCCGTGCGGCTTCGACCGCGACGGCCTGCCGATCGGCATCCAGCTGGTCGGGCGCTTCCGCGGCGACGTCGAGCTGCTGCGCGCGGCGGCGCTGTTCGAATCCGCCAGCGACCTGCTCGCGCACTGGCCCGACTGAGGCTTTTTCTCTCGGTCAGCCGGCGCGCGGCGGCGCCGTGTCGTCCTCGTACCAGCGGTCCTTCGCCAGCATCACGCGGTGGTGGCCGACGCCCGACGGCATCATCGGAAAGCAGTTCTCCTGCGCCGCAACCTGCACGTCGAGGAAGAACGGGCCGTCGTACGCCAGGCATTCGGCCAGCGCGGCCTCGAGTTCCGCCGGGTCCGCCACGCGCCGCGCGCCCCAGCCGAAGGCCTTGGCCAGCGCGACGAAGTCGGGCAACGCCTCGTTCCAGCTGTGGCTCAGCCGGTTGCCGTGGTTCAGTTCCTGCCATTGGCGCACCATGCCCATGTAGCCGTTGTTCGACAGCACGAGCTTCACCGGCGCGCGATGCTGCATGGCGGTCGACAGCTCCTGGATGTTCATCAGCACCGACGCGTCGCCGCTCACGCAGACCGCGAGCGCCTCGGGATGGCCGATCTGCGCGCCGATCGCCGCGGGCAGGCCGTAGCCCATCGTACCCGCGCCGCCCGAGGTCAACCAGCGCCGCGGCTGGTCGAAGCGCAGGTATTGCGCAGCCCACATCTGGTGCTGGCCGACATCGGTCGAGACGATGGCGTCGCGGCCGGCCAGTTGCTGCTGCAACGTCGCCATGAGCTGCTGCGGCAGGATCGCGTCGCTGCGCGGCACGAAGTCCAGGCAGCGCTGGGCGCGCCAGCGTTCGATGCGTTGCCACCACGGGTCGAGCCGCTCCGGCGCGAGGCCGTCGAGGCTCGCGAGTTCGGGCAGCGCCAGCAGGGCGTCGAGCACGCGGCCGCAGTCGCCGACCATCGGCACGTCGACCTTCACCACCTTGTTGATGCTGCCCGGATCGATGTCGATGTGGATCTTGCGCGCATGCGGGCAGAACTCGTCGAGCTTGCCGGTCACGCGGTCGTCGAAGCGGGCACCGACGCACACGACGAGGTCGGCTTCGTGCATGGCGAGGTTGGCCTCCAGCGTGCCGTGCATGCCCAGCATGCCGATGAAGCGCGGGTCGGACGCGGGGAACGCGCCCAGACCCATGAGCGTGAGCGTGCACGGCGCGTTAAGCCGTCGCACCAGCCGCGTGAACGCGGCGCAGGCGTCCGGCCCGGCATTGATCAGCCCGCCGCCGCCGTAGAGCACCGGACGGCGTGCGGTGGACAGCAGGTCGGCCGCGCGCTGCAGCGTGCCGACCGGCGGCATCTTGCTGCCGGTGTGGCGCAGCGGGCGCGCCGTCGCGCGCGCCGGCTCGGCGGCACGGCCGAGCGGCGCGAGCTGCACATCCTTCGGCACGTCGAGCAGCACCGGACCGGGCCGGCCCGAGGCGGCGATCTCCAGCGCGCGTCGCACGGCCGCCGGAATGTCGTCTGCGGCGCGCGGCTGGTGGTTCCACTTGGTCACCGGCCGCGACATGCCGAGCGCATCGCTCTCCTGGAAGGCCTGCGTGCCGATCACCGCGGTCGCGACCTGGCCGCTGATGCACAGCACCGGCACCGAGTCGCTGATCGCATCGAGCAGCCCGGTGATGGTGTTGCCGACGCCCGGCCCCGAGGTCACGAGCACCACGCCGACACGGCCGGTGCTGCGCGCATACCCTTCGGCCGCATGCACGGCGGCCTGTTCGTGGCGTACCAGCACGTGGCGCAGCCGGGGTTCGCCGTGCAACGCGTCGTACAACGGCAGCGCGGCACCGCCGGGGTAGCCGAACAGCGTGTCGACACCGCATTCGATCAGCGTGTCGAGCAGGGCCTCGGCCCCGTTGCGCAGGCGCAGCGCGGGTGTCACGGATGCCGACGGTGTGGCGGCAAGCGAAGGAAGTGGGGCGAGGGCGTTGGTCATGCACCAATTCTTTCGGTTTGCGAGCAGAATTTGCTTCGTTCTTTGAATCAAATCTGCGCCAAACATGAAAAACAATCGCTCCAAGGCCGACGAACGCGAAGAATCTTTCGACAAGACCGACATGGCGATCCTGCGGCTGCTGCTGAACGACTCGCGCCAGACGCTGCAGGAGATCGGTTCGCAGGTCGGCCTGTCGCCCACCACCTGCTGGACGCGCATCAAGCGGCTGGAGGCGCAGGGCGTGATCAAGCGCTACACGGTCGACATCGACGCCGACAAGCTCGGCTACCACGACTCGGTGATCGTGCAGGTCACGCTGGAGAGCCACACCGACGAGACGCTCTACGACTTCGGCCGCGTGCTCGCCACCATTCCGGAGATCCAGGAGGCCTACCTGGTGTCGGGCGACTACGACTACTACATCCGCATCGCCGTGCGCGACACCCGCGACTACGAGCGCCTGCTGCGCGAGAAGCTCTACAAGATCCCGGGCATCCGGCACAGCCAGTCGCACTTCGTGTTGCGCGTGCTCAAGGAAGCGACCGTGCCGCTGCTGTAGAACCGGCCGACGACCTGTCGAAGCGGTCCGGCGATGCGCGTATTCCACAAGCGACGCGCCGCGCCATCGTCCCTAGAATCCGCCCGACCGGACCGGTGCGGCCGACACACAGCACCTCGAGGAGTGGGCATGCGAATCCTGATTGCCGAAGATGACCAGGTGCTGGCCGATGCGCTGCTGCGCAGCCTGCGCACCTCCGGCGCCGCGGTCGACCGCGTTGCCACCGGCACGCAGGCCGATGCGGCGCTGATGACCAACAGCGAATTCGACCTGCTGATCCTCGACCTCGGCCTGCCCAACATGCACGGCCTGGAGATCCTCAAGCGGCTGCGCGCACGCGGCTCGCAGTTGCCGGTGCTGGTGCTCACAGCCGCCGACAGCGTGGAAGAGCGCGTGAAGGGCCTGGACCACGGCGCCGACGACTACATGGCCAAGCCCTTCTCGCTGCAGGAACTCGAGGCCCGGGTGCGCGCCCTCACGCGACGCGGCATGGGCGGCACCAGCAACACCATCAAGCACGGCCCGCTGCTGTACGACCAGGCGGGCCGCGTGGCGACCATCGACGGCCGGATGATCGAACTCTCGGCGCGCGAACTCGGCCTGCTCGAAGTGCTGCTGCAGCGCGCCGGCCGCCTGGTGAGCAAGGACCAGCTGGTCGAGCGGCTCTGCGAATGGGGCGAGGAAGTGAGCATCAACGCGATCGAGGTCTACATCCATCGGCTGCGCAAGAAGATCGAGAAGGGACCGGTGCGCATCGCCACCGTGCGCGGGCTGGGTTATTGCCTCGAGAAGATCGCGTCCTGATGCGCCTGCGCGTGTTGCACGCGGGGTGGCGCGCATGAAGCTCTTTCAGCGCGCGCAGCGCTCGCTGTTCGGGGAAATCCTCGACTGGATGCTCACGCCCCTGCTGCTGCTGGTGCCGGTCAGCATCGGCGTGACCTGGCTGGTGGCGCAGGGCATTGCGAACGCGCCGTACGACCGCGCGCTCGAATACAACGTGCAGACGCTGGCCCGGCTGGTGACGGTGCAGAACGGCAAGCAGCAGTTCCTGCTGCCGCAGCCCGCGCGCGAGATCCTGCGCGGCGACGAGGCCGACCTCGTCTACTACCAGGTGCTCGACGGCCAGGGCACGCTGCTGAGCGGCGAACGCGACGTGCCGGCGCCGCTGAGCGACGAGCCGCAGATGCCCGGCGTGGTCTACCTGCACGACGCGGCGATGCGCGGCCGGCCGGTGCGCGTGGCATCGCTCTGGGTCAACACCGACGTGCCGGCCGCGCACCCGGTGCTGGTGCAGGTGGCCGAAACACGGAACAAGCAGTCGATCCTCGCGGCCGAGATCATCAAGGGCGTGCTGCTGCCGCAGTTCGCGATCCTGCCGTTGGCGGTGCTGCTGATCTGGCTGGCACTGGTGCGCGGCATCAAGCCGCTGTCGGCGATCGAGGCGCGCATCCGCGAACGCCGCCCCGACGACCTCAGCCCGCTCGATGAATCGGCAGTGCCGCTCGAGGTGGCACCGCTGGTGTCGTCGGTGAACGAACTGCTGAACAAGCTGCACGACTCGATGGCCACGCAGAAGCGATTTCTGGCCGACGCGGCACACCAGCTCAAGACACCGCTGGCGGGACTGCGCATGCAGGCCGACCTGGCGCAGCGCGAAGGCGCGAACGAACAGGAACTGAAGCAATCGCTCAAGCAGATCGGCCGCGCGAGCGTGCGCGCGACCCACACGGTGAATCAGTTGCTCTCGCTGGCACGTGCCGAAGGCAGCGGCAGCGGCATCGGCCGCCAGACCTGCGACCTCGCGAAGATCACGATCGAGGCGGTGCGCGAGGCGGTGCCGCGTGCGATCGAGAAGCGCATCGACCTCGGCTACGACGGCGCCGAGGCCGGCGCACCGGGCGTGCTGCTGCACGGCAATCCGACGCTGCTGAAGGAGCTGGTGCGCAACCTGGTCGACAACGCGATCAACTACACGCCATCGACGCCGAATCGCCCCGGCGTGATCACGGCCCGGCTGCTGGCCGATCCGTTCGGCCGCGTCGCAGTGCTGCAGCTGGAGGACAACGGCCCGGGCATTGCCGAAGTCGACCGCGAGCGGGTGTTCGAGCCCTTCTACCGCGTGCTGGGCACCGAGGTCGACGGCTCCGGACTGGGATTGCCGATCGTGCGCGAGATTGCGCGTCAGCATCGCGCCACGGTGCGGCACGAGGATGCGCATCCGGGGCAGCATCCACCGGGCACGCGCTTCAGTGTGCGCTTCGAGCTTGACGAGGATGGGGCGTCGGAGAGTTGAGGTTGAGGTCGGTTGTTGGTTGCGGTGAGCGTGCTTCGGTTGGGGAGGCGTCGGCGTTCGCTTCCAACGATGAGCTTTCGCAAACCGCGGCCCAGCCAAGACGCGCGACCTGTGCTGTTTTCGTTGAGGTGCACACAACCGTCGAACACCCCCAAGCGCCCGGTATGCGGTGTGGGTCAGGCGATTCCCTTCTGCGCCGCTGAGGAGCGCAGCCTCAGGCGGATCAGGGCCGCAGCTGTTTGAGTGGAGGCGAAGCCGGAGCGAGTTCTGCGGACCCCGCCTGAAGCGAGCACCGCAAGGAAGCCCGAAGGGCCGGTGCAGCGGGTCGCCTGGCCCACACCGCGTACCGGGCGCGTCCCACCAACGTCAACGTCAACGCCAACGAACTCAACAAACAAACGCCAGAGAGCAAACCAGTCCCAGCAGCGCACCACAAAAAGCCGTCAGTCCCCCGAAGCCGCAGGCCGGATCTGCAGTGCATCCGGTCGAATCTGCCGTTGCAGCCGCTGAGGCTCCCGTTCCCCCGTGCGTGACGGCACAAGCCCGAAAGCAGCCAGCGCGCCATTCGACCAAGCGTAGTAGCCGATGTTCGCCAGCACGAGCACGACCACCAGCGCGCGCAACATGGTCAGGCGTCGGCGCGCCGCGGGCGCACGCTGACTTCGGAACTGTGGATCGACTTCAGGCCCTCGGGCGTGCGCACCAGCAACTCACCGCCCCAGCCCACGCCTTCGCAATGGCCGGCGATGCCGTCGCTGAGCTGCACGTCGCGGCCGCGCAGCGTGTCGCGCGCCGCAAAGCGCTCCGCGAAAGCGACAAACCCTTGCTGAGCAAAAGCCTGCACCGTGCGCACCAACGGCGGCACCACGTCGCGCAGCGTCTCGCCCGCACCCGTGTCGGGCCGCCATTCACGCAGCCAGGCCGGCGGCATGCTCATGCCGTCGGACGGCCGGGCGTCGAGATTGAGTCCGATGCCGATCACCAGATAACGCGCGGCTGCCGCGTTCGACGGCGTCGATTGCGGCGTGGCCGTCTCGATCAGGATGCCACCGAGCTTGCGGTCGTGCACCCAGAGGTCGTTCGGCCACTTGAGCGCCAGCCCGGCGGTGCGCGCCGGATCCAGGCTCTCGGCCACGGTCACGCCGACGGCCAGCGACAAGCCGGACCAGTCGCGCGGCGCCAGCGGCAACCCCAATGAGAAAGTCAGCGAGGCCGGCTGCGCCGCTTGCTGCGCGCTCTGCCAGGGTCGGCCCATCCGGCCGCGGCCGGCCGTCTGCCGCAACGCCACCAGCAGCACCGGTGCGTCCTGGCCGCTGCGGGCGCGGCGCATCAACTCGGTGTTGGTCGAATCGATCTCGTCGACCACCTCGACACCGAAGCCCGGCAGCAGCGGCGCCACGGCGTCGGTGATCTCTTGCTGGAACCAGTGGTCGGCCATGGTCAACGCTTGGCGGCTTTCTTGGCGGCCTTGCCGGACGGCTGCTTCGCGATCGGCGCCACGGCCTTGCCAGAGGCCTTCTTCGCGGCCTTCCTGGCCGTCTTCACGGCCGTCTCCGCCACGGTCTTCACCGAAGCCTCGGCGTCCGGCGCCTTCTTCGTCTTCTTCACAGCCTTCACGGCTTTGTCGGCGGCCTTCTTGCCAGCCGCCTTCGGCTCCGGCCTGGCGCTCGGCTTGACCTTGACCTTCTCGACCTTCTTCTTCGCCTCGGACTTGGACTTCTTCTTGTCCTTCTTCTTGCGCGGCTTGGGCGACAGCAGCGTGCCGCGGCAGTCGGCCGAACCGCACCAGCACGGGAACTCGGCCTTCAGCGACTTCGTATAGGGCAAGTCGATGATCAGCCCGTAGTCGTAATTGAGTTCCTCGCCGGCGGCGATGTTGCGCCGCGCGATGATGAATATGCGGCCATCGACTTCGTCGGCCTCGCAGTTCGGCTCGCACGAGTGGTTGATCCACTTGGCGGCATTGCCGGTCACCTTGCCGTCGATGACGTTCTTGTCATCGATGTGGAAGTAGAAAGTGTGGTTGGGCTGCGCGGGGTCGTGCGGATGGCGGCGGAGCGCCTCTTTCCAGCTGATCACTTCGCCGCGGTATTCGATGACGGTCTCGCCTTCGGCGATGTCCTGGATGGCGAATACGCCCTTGCCGTGAACGCCCGAGCGGCGGGTCTGGATGCGGCGGCCTGGAGCGGAGGGGATTTTTGAAGGCATCGCCGAAGTCTGATAGTTTGAATGTGCACACATGTGCGCGTGCGCGTACGCACGCGACAGGCGCCGAGTATAGGCACTGGCCCATGAGGAATCGGCATGCAGCGCATGCGATGGCCTCGAACCCGATATGGAAGAACGTTGATGAAAACCTTGGTAATTGCAGAAAAGCCGTCGGTCGCGCAGGACATCGTCCGCGCGCTGACGCCGATCGCAGGGAAATTCGACAAGCACGACGAGCACTTCGAGAACGAACAGTACGTCGTCACCAGCGCCGTCGGTCACCTGGTGGAGATCCAGGCACCGGAGGAATTCGACGTGAAGCGCGGCAAGTGGAGCTTCGCCAACCTGCCGGTGATTCCGCCGCACTTCGACCTGAAGCCGGTCGACAAGACGAAGACGCGCCTGAACGCCGTGGTCAAGCAGGCCAAGCGCAAGGACGTCACCCAGCTCATCAATGCCTGCGACGCGGGCCGCGAGGGCGAGCTGATCTTCCGGCTGATCGAACAATATGCAGGCGGCAAGGCGCCGCTGGGCAAGCCGGTACGTCGCCTCTGGCTGCAGTCGATGACGCCGCAGGCGATCCGCGACGGCTTCGAATCGCTGCGCACCGAGAAGCAGATGCAGGGGCTGGCCGACGCGGCGCGCTCGCGCTCCGAGGCCGACTGGCTGGTCGGCATCAACGGCACGCGCGCGATGACGGCTTTCAACTCGCGCGACGGCGGCTTCTTCCTGACCACCGTCGGCCGCGTGCAGACGCCCACGCTGTCGGTGGTGGTCGAGCGTGAGGAGCAGATCCGCAAGTTCGTCTCGCGCAACTACTGGGAAATCCACGGCACCTTCCAGGCCGAGGCCGGCCAGTACCCGGGCAAGTGGTTCGATGCGAACTGGAAGAAGTCCACCGCGCCCACGCTGGCCAACGGCGAGCCCGACGCCGAGCAGCGCGCCGACCGCGTGTGGAACGAGCGCGATGCACGCGAGATCGCCGACGCGGCGCGCGGCAAGCCCGCCACCGTCACCGAAGAAAGCAAGCCCACCACGCAGGCCTCGCCCGCGCTGTTCGACCTGACCTCGCTGCAGCGCGAGGCCAACAGCCGCTTCGGCTTCTCGGCCAAGACCACGCTGGCGCTGGCGCAGAGCCTGTACGAACGCCACAAGGCGCTGACCTATCCACGGACCGACTCGCGCGCGCTGCCGGAGGACTACCTGCCCGTCGTCAAGCAGACCATGGGCATGCTGGCCAACAGCGGCATGCGGCATCTCGCACCCTTCGCGCAGCAGGCGATCGACGGCAGCTACGTGAAGCCGAGCAAGCGCATCTTCGACAACGCGAAGGTGTCGGATCACTTCGCGATCATCCCCACGCTGCAGGCGCCCAGCGGCCTGTCGGAAGCCGAACAGAAGCTCTACGACTTCGTCGTGCGGCGCTTCCTGTCGGTGTTCTTCCCGAGCGCCGAATTCCAGGTGACGACCCGCATCAGCACGGTCGAGCAGAACGGCAAGAAGTACCCGTTCCGCAGCGACGGCAAGGTGCTGGTCAAGCCGGGCTGGCTCGCGATCTACGGCAAGGAAGCCGTGAACGACGAGGACGAGAAGGACGGCAAGAACCTGGTCGTCGTGAAGCCCGGCGAGATCGTGAAGGCCGAGTCGGTCGACACCAAGGCCCTGAAGACGCGCCCGCCCGCACGCTACTCCGAAGCCACGCTGCTCGGCGCGATGGAAGGCGCTGGCAAGACCATCGACGACGACGAGCTGCGCGAAGCCATGCAGGAGAAGGGCCTGGGCACGCCCGCCACGCGCGCGGCCACCATCGAAGGCCTGATCGCCGAGAAGTACATGCTGCGCGAAGGCCGCGAGCTGATCCCGACCGCCAAGGCCTTCCAGCTCATGACGCTGCTGCGTGGCCTGGGTGTGGAAGAACTCTCCAAGGCCGAGCTCACCGGCGAATGGGAATACAAGCTCGCGCAGATGGAGAAGGGCGCGCTGAGCCGCGACGCCTTCATGCGCGAGATCGCCGCGATGACCGAGCACATCGTGAAGAAGGCGAAGGAATACGACCGCGACACCGTGCCCGGCGACTACGCGACGCTGGCCGCGCCCTGCCCCAACTGCGGTGGCGTGGTGAAGGAAAACTACCGCCGCTACACCTGCACCGGCAAGCCGGGCCAGGAACCCTGCGGCTTCTCGTTCGGCAAGTCGCCGGCCGGCCGCACCTTCGAGGTGGCCGAGGCCGAGGCCCTGCTGCGCGACAAGCACATCGGCCCGCTGGAAGGCTTCCGCTCCAAGGCCGGCTGGCCCTTCACTTCCGAGATCGTGATCAAGTACGACGAGGAAGCGAAGAACTGGAAGCTGGAGTTCGACTTCGGCGACGACAAGAACGAGGAGAGCGGCGAGATCGTCGATTTCAGCAAGGACGACACCGTCGGCCCCTGCCCGATCTGCGGTGCGCCGGTGTTCGAGCACGGCGCCAACTACGTCTGCGAGAAGTCGGTCCCGACCGATGGCCAGCCGACGCCGAGCTGCACCTTCAAGACCGGCAAGATCATCCTGCAGCAGCCGGTCGAGCGCGACCAGATGGAAAAGCTGCTCGCCACCGGCAAGACCGACCTGCTCGACAAGTTCGTGTCGATGCGCACGCGGCGTGCCTTCAAGGCCTTCCTGGTGTGGAACAAGGACGAAGGCAAGGTGACCTTCGAGTTCGCGCCGCGCGAAGGCGGAAGCAAGTTCCCGCCGCGCAAGACCTTCGGCAAGGCCGCACCCGCCGCCAAGAAGACGGCCGCGGCCAAGAGCCCGGCGGCGAAGAAGACGGCAGCCGCGAAGAAGGCGGCTGCACCGAAGGCACCGCGCAAGGCCGGCGCCGGCCTGAAGCCCAGCGCGGAACTGGCCGCGGTGATCGGCGCCGAACCGGTGGCCCGCACCGAGGTCATCAAGAAGCTGTGGGACTACATCAAGGCCAACGGCCTGCAGGACGCGACCAACAAGCGCGCGATCAATGCCGACGCCAAGCTGCGCGCGGTGTTCGGCAAGGACCAGGTGACGATGTTCGAACTCGCCGGGATCGCAGGCAAGCACCTGAGCAGTTGATCGGGTCGGCAGTCGGGCAGCGTCGTCGCTCGCACAGGGCGACGGCGTTGTGCCTAGAATTTTCGATCCCAGGAGACATCCCATGATCGGCATTCATCCCGACAACCAGGTTCCCGAACTCGCGGACTACAACGTCTACACCAGCGACCCGGTGCTGCGCCGGGCCGTGGCGCGTGGCGGCGCCGACTGGCACGACGCCGAGCTGGTGCGCCAGGGTGCGGTCTACGGTGCCGAGGCCACGCTGCGCGCCGCCGAGGACGCGAACCGCCACGAGCCCGAGCTGCACACCCATTCGCGCATCGGCGAGCGCATCGACGCCGTCGGCTTCCATCCGGCCTGGCACACGATGATGGCCATGGCGCGCGGCAACGGCATCGCCAACCTGCCCTTCTTCGACGAGCGGCCGTCGGCCTGGGTGGCGCATGCGGCCTCGCACTACATGCACTGCCAGATCGAGTCGGGTTCGAGCTGCCCGACGACGATGACGAAGGCCTGCATTCCGGTGCTGCGGCGCAACCCGGCGCTGTACGCGGCGGTGGCGGGCAAGCTCGCATCGAACGTGCACGACCCGCGCGACCTGCCGCTCGAACGCAAGGCCTCGATGACGGTCGGCATGGGCATGACCGAGAAGCAGGGCGGCAGCGACGTGCGCACCAACACCACGCTGGCCGTGCCGGCCGGCAGCGGCCCCTGGGGCGACGAGTACCTGCTGACCGGCCACAAGTGGTTCTTCTCGGCGCCGATGTGCGACGCGCACCTCGTGCTGGCACGCACCGACGAGCGCGGCCCGTCGTGCTTCTACGTGCCGCGCTGGCGGCCGGACGGCAGCAAGAACCCGATCCACATCCAGCGGCTCAAGGACAAGGTCGGCAACCGTTCCAACGCCAGCAGCGAGGTCGAGTTCCACGAGGCCTGGGGCGTGCGCGTGGGCGACGAGGGCCGCGGCATCCCGACCATCATCGAGATGGCGACATACACGCGGCTCGACTGCGCCCTGTCCAGCGCGGGCTTCATCCGCCAGGCCTTCGCGCAGGCGCTGCACTACGCGCGCAACCGCCAGGCCTTCGGCCGGCTGCTGGCCGACCAGCCGCTGATGACCGAACTGCTGGCCGATCTCGCGCTCGAATCCGAGAGCGCAACCCTGCTGGCCATGGAACTCGCCACGCGCTTCGGCTCCGACGCGCCGCTCGACACCGCCTGGCGCCGGCTGATCACGCCGGCCGCCAAGTTCTGGAACTGCAAGCGCGCGGTGTCGATCTCCGGCGAGGCGATGGAAGTCTTCGGCGGCAACGGCTACGTCGAGGAGTCGCCGATGGGCCGGCTCTACCGCGAAGCGCCCGTGAATTCGATCTGGGAGGGCTCGGGCAACGTGATGTGCCTGGACGTGCTGCGCGCCATCGCCCGCAATCCAGACGACGCCCGCCTGGTGTTCGGCGAGCTGCAGCAGACGGCCTCGCAGGACGCGCGCGTCATGGCGCAGCTCCAGCAGTTGAGCCGCATGGCCGACCTGCCACCCGTCGAGCTGGAGCGCCAGGCACGCCGCTTCACGCAGAAGCTGGCACTCACAACGCAGGCCTGCCTGATGCTGGCGCACGCCAGCGCCGCAGCGTCGGACGCCTTCATCGCGAGCCGTTTCGACCCCGACTGGGGCGCCGTCGGCGGCATCACGTCGGGCACGGCCGACCCGGCGGCGCTGTTGCGCGCGGCCTGGGCCTGAGCCCGAAAGGCGAGCGATGCGGGCCCCTGCGGCGGAACTCATGCGGATGAGCGCGCTCCCACAGAGCCAGGAGCAGACACCATGAAGATCGCCATCACCGCCTTGTTCGCCGTTGCCGCCGGCTTGTTCGCGGGCTGCGCGTCGTCGCCTTCGTCATCGACCGCAGCGAACGACGGCACCATCCAGCGCGGCAGCGGCGTCACGGTGTTCGGCACCATCGACGCCGGCGTCAGCCGCTACGAGAAGAAATAAAAAACGGGAGATCGCGCAACAGCCTGCGCTCGCGTGCGACGGGGCCGGCCGTCAGCGCCGCAGCAGCGCCTGCCGCAGCATCCGCGCCGCGCGGTCGCGGATCTTGCCCGGCGTGCCGCGGTGCGGCCGCGCGGGCTGCACGCGCGCCATCGTGCAGGCCTGCAGGAAGTCGTCGAGGATCGCCGTGTCGTCGACCGTGCTGATCGTGCTGCCGCGGCGATGGAACTCCGGATGCCACTGGGTGGCGGCGATGTAGCCGTGGCCCGCACGGCTTTCCACGCCATGTCCGTCGCCGTGCACGCGGCGGATCGCTTCCGGCACGCGGTCCGGATAGCTCCAGGCCTCGACCTCGAAACCCGGTGCCAGGTCCTTGATGCCCTGGTGATGGATGCTGTTGACCCGCGCGTGCTGCACGCCGGGGTACATCTGCGAGAGCTTCGTGCCCTCGACCAGCACGATGTCGTGGAAGTTCTGGTCGTAGCTCACCGGATCGCGGTGCTGAAGCGCATTCGGGTGCTGCGTCTCGATGTCCTGGAACAGCGTGCCGCCGAAGGCCACGTTGATCAGCTGCAGCCCGCGGCAGACGCCGAAGATCGGCTTGCCGGCCTGCTCGAAGGCCTCGACCAGCGCGAGGTCGTACAGATCGCGGATCCGGTCGCCGACCCAGGCCTCGCGCAGCGGCTCCTCGCCGTAGCTGCCGGGCCAGACGTCGGCGCCGCCGTGCATCACCACGCCATCGAGCCATTCCGCATAGTGGGAAAGCTTGGTGTCGCCGCGCGCCGTCTCGCCGGTCGGGCAGGGCACCATGACGACCATCGCGCCGGCCGACATCAGCCAGTGGGCGATCGACTGCTCCACATATTGCAGCGTCTTGTTGGTGAACAGCGACCGCGTCGGGTCGGCGTGCTGGAAACAGGCGGAAAGGCCGATCTTGAGGCGGCCGGCAACGGTGGTGGGCATGGCAAACGGGCTCGCTGAACAGGAATTCATTGTGCAGTGCCGGCGCCCGCGCCCCAGGTCGGACGGGACGCCAACACGGCCAAACCGACGCAAGAGGCGCCGGCTGGCTATAATCTATGGTTCGTTTCGATATGCCACGACGAGAGCACCACAGCACTTCGTCATGCCGCCGAGCCGCCGGTCGCGTTTGCCGCCGCACCGCCAGGCCGGCTTTCACAGTGTGTTGGGGCGCCGGTTCACTCCGGCTCAGGCGCCCAGATTGCCACCACTGCCTTCGTTCCTGTTGAAGCGAATAGCGCGTCCGTCGCGCCGTTCAGGACGGCGAACGCCACTTTCAATTTTCAGGCGCCTCGCACAGAGCGGACGCCGATGGCTTTCAACGACAACTGCACAAGGGTAATACATACATGGCCAAGGAAGAACTGATCGAAATGAACGGCGCGGTGACCGAAGTCCTGCCCGACTCGCGCTACCGTGTCACGCTCGACAACGGGCACCAACTGATCGCCTACAGCGGCGGCAAGATGCGCAAGCACCACATCCGCATCCTGGCAGGCGACAAGGTCTCGCTGGAACTCTCGCCCTACGACCTGACGAAGGGCCGCATCACGTTCCGCCACCTGGAACGCCGCGGACCGCCGCCGACCACGCCGAACAACTCGCAGCGCCGCTGATCCTCCCAGTGACAGGTTCCGCCAACGGTTTCGGCACGCTGCCGCTCGCGCCGCAGATGCTCGCCAACCTCGCGCAGCTCGGCTACACGCAGATGACGCCCATCCAGGCGGCCAGTCTGCCGGTGGCGCTGCTCGGCAAGGACCTGATCGCCCAGGCCAAGACCGGCAGCGGCAAGACCGCCGCCTTCGGCCTCGCGCTACTGGCCAATCTCAACGCCCGCCGGTTCGCGGTGCAGGCCCTGGTGCTGTGCCCGACACGCGAACTCGCCGACCAGGTGACGACCGAGATCCGCCGGCTGGCCCGCGCGGAAGAAAACGTCAAGGTCGTCACGCTCTGCGGCGGCGTCGCACTGCGCGGCCAGACCGCCAGCCTCGAACACGGCGCCCACATCGTGGTCGGCACGCCCGGCCGGATCATGGACCACCTCGAGCGCGGCAATCTCGTGCTCGACGCGCTCAACACGCTGGTGCTCGACGAAGCCGACCGCATGCTGGACATGGGCTTCTTCGACGACATCGCCAAGGTCGCGCGGCAATGCCCGCCGACGCGTCAGACGCTGCTGTTCTCGGCCACCTATCCCGAGGGCATCGCCAAGCTCAGCGCCCAGTTCATGAAGGCGCCGCAGCAGATCACGGTGCAGGCGCAGCACGAAGAAAACAAGATCCGCCAGCGCTGGTACCAGGTCACGAACGACCGGCGCCTGCACACGGTGTCGCTGCTGCTCGACCATTTCCGTCCGGCTAGCACGCTGGCCCTCTGCAACACCAAGCAGCAGTGCCGCGACCTGGTCGCCGTGCTGCAGGCGCAGGGCTTCAGCGCGATGGCGCTGTTCGGCGAACTCGAGCAGCGCGAGCGCGACCAGGTCCTGGTGCAGTTCGCCAACCGCAGCTGCTCGGTGCTCGTGGCGACCGACGTGGCGGCCCGCGGACTGGACATCGCCCAGCTGGCGGCCGTGATCAACGTCGACGTGACGCCCGATTCGGAAGTGCACATCCACCGCATCGGCCGCACCGGCCGCGGCGATGCCGAAGGCATCGTGCTCAACCTGGCCAGCATGGACGAGATGGGCAGCGTCGGCAAGATCGAGCAGTTGCAGGGCCGCGAGTCCGAATGGCATCCGCTGGCCGAGCTCACGCCCGGCACCGGCGGACCGCTGCGCGCACCGATGTCCACGATTCAGATCGTGGGCGGCCGCAAGGAAAAGATTCGCGCCGGCGATGTGCTCGGCGCGTTGACCGGCGACGCCGGTTTCAGCAAAGAGCAGGTCGGCAAGATCAACGTCAACGAGTTCTCCACCTATGTGGCGGTCGACCGCCGCATCGCGCAGGAAGCCGTTCGCAAGCTCTCCACCGGCCGCGTCAAGGGCAAGACCGTCAAGGTTCGCCTGCTCGACGATGTGGCCTAATCACGTTTCGAAACCTTCACTTTTTACGAGCTACCCATGCCCAAGAAAATCCGCACCGAGGCAGACCGTCTTGCCACTCCCGCTCCCACGCCCGTCGCTGGCTACAACATCCCCCGTTCGGGTGGCGGCCAGAAGGTCAGCCTCGAGCGCGGCACCGCGACGCGCAGCAAGAAGAACCCCGGCAAGCGCCCCAAGAAGGGCGGCTGAAACGCCGGGCTTCGTGCTCACCCAATGAAAAACGCGCCCGATGGGCGCGTTTTTCATTGGGGCCGCGGCAAGACGCTCACGACCCGCGATCGACCTACCGCAGGGTAGCCACCCAAGTCGCCGACGCGACGCAGGATGCGGGCAAACCTCAGTCGACGCTTGCAGCGCTGCTCCCCACAATCCGCCCCTTGCAACCCCCGATGCCGCTTGGCGGCGTGGCCCGGCGCTTTCGCAAGGATCGATGTGGAACTCTTCTTCCAGCAACTTCTGAATGGCCTCACGGTCGGCGGCGTCTACAGCCTGGTGGCGCTCGGCCTCACGCTGGTCTACGGCATCCTGCACGTGCCGAACTTCGCGCACGGCGCCTTCTACATGGCGGGCGCCTTCGCGGGCTACTACCTGATGGCGTCGCTCGGCCTGAACTACTGGATCGCGATGGCCGGCGCGGCCGCCGTCGTCGCGGTGCTCGCGATGCTGGCCGAACGGCTGGTGTTCCATCCGCTGCGCAACGCGCCCGAGCTGCACGACATGATCGCGGCGATCGGCATCCTGCTGTTCCTCGAAGCCGGCGCGCAGGCGATGTTCGGCGCCGACTTCCATCGCATGCCCACGCCCTACGGGCAGATCGTCGAGATCTTCGGCCTCACGGCGCCGCTGCAGCGCCTGCTGATCATCGCGGGCGCCTTCGGGCTGATGGTGCTGCTGCACCTGTTCCTGAACCACACGACGCTGGGCTCGACCATCATCGCGATGGCGCAGAACCGCGACGGCGCCGCGCTGGTCGGCATCGACGCGACGCGCGTCACGCTGCTGGTGTTCGCGATCTCCGGCGCGCTGGCCGGCATCGCGGCGGTGCTCTATGCGCCGATCAACCTCGTGTACCCGGCGATGGGCAACCTGGTGATCACCAAGGCCTTCGTGATCATCATCCTCGGCGGCATGGGCAGCTTTCCGGGGGCGATCGTCGGCGGGCTGATCATCGGCATGGCCGAGAGCTTCGGCGGCTTCTACTTCTCGACCGACTACAAGGACATCATCGCCTTCGTGCTGCTGGTGGTGATCCTGTCGTTCCGGCCGCAGGGCCTGTTCACCGTGAAGGGAGCACGCGCATGAAGCTGCTGCAGGGCAAGACCGGCTGGGCGCTGCTGGCGATCGTGGCGCTGGCGTTTCCGATGTTCGCGCAGAACAACTACCTGATCTCGGTCGCGACGCAGGCCTTCATCATGGCGATCGCGGCGCTCGGGCTGAACCTGATCACCGGCTACACGGGGCAGTTCAACCTGGCGCACGGCGCCTTCATGGCGATCGGCGCCTACACGGTCGGCATCCTCACGGTCGACCACCACGTGCCCTTCTGGATCGCCTTCGCCATGGCCGGCGTGGTGACCGCGGTGATGGGCTACTTCATCGGCCTGCTGTCGCTGCGGCTGCGCGGCCACTACTTCTCGATCTTCACGCTGTGCGTGAGCTACATCCTGTTCCTGCTGATCGAGAAATGGGAAAGCCTGACGCACGGCACGGTGGGCATCATGGGCATACCGGCACCGACCGGCGTCGGGCCGATGCAGTTCGGCACGCCGCTGTCGCAGTACTACCTGGTGCTGGCCTTCCTCGCGCTCGGCCTCTGGGTGATGGCGCGCATCGTGCGCTCGCTGCTGGGCCGCAGCTTCATCGCGGTGCGCAACAGCGACGAGCTGGCCGAGGCGCTGGGCATCGACCTGATGCGCACCAAGACGCTGGCCTTCGTGCTGTCGGTGGTCTACGCCGGCTTTGCGGGCGCGCTGTATGCGGGCCAGGTGCGCTTTCTCGGGCCCGACCTGGCGAGCGAAGGCGTGACCTTCGACCTCGTGATGTTCATGCTGGTCGGCGGCACCGGCACGCTGCTCGGGCCGCTGGTCGGCACCTTCCTCGTGACCTGGCTGACGCAGAGTCTGCAGTTCCTGCAGGACTACCGGATGGTGGTGTTCGGTCCGGTGCTGATCGCGCTGATCATCTTCCTGCCCGACGGCATCGTCGGCACCTGGCTCAAGCGCCGCGCGCGGCGCGAGGCAGCGGCCGGCCCGGCGAAGCAGCCGGCCGCAACACCCGCCCAGGTCGCCACCCAGGTCGCCGCGCCTGCCACCGTCCAGAAGGCGCGAAGCCATGCTTGAGATCCACGACCTGACCAAGCAGTTCTTCGGCCTGACCGCCGTCGACCACATCACGACGCGCTTCGCACGCGGCGAGGTGAGCGCCATCATCGGCCCGAACGGCGCAGGCAAGACCACCTTCTTCAACCTGGTGGCGGGCACGCACAAGCCGAGCTCGGGCCGCATCGTGTTCAAGGGCCAGGACGTGACCGGCCTGCGGCCGGACCATGTGGCCAAGCTCGGCATCGCGCGGACCTTCCAGACCACGCACCTGTTCGACAACGCGACCGTGCTCGACAACCTGATCGTCGGCCACCGGCTGCGCACCACGTCGAACCTGTGGGACGTGCTGGCCAATTCGCAGCGGCTGCGGGAGGAAGAACGCCTGTGCCGCGACAAGGCGCGCGAGGCGCTCGACTTCGTCGGCCTGTCGCACGTGTCGAACCGCATCGCGGCCGACATCACGCAGGAGGAACGCAAGCGCGTGGCCTTTGCGCTGGCGCTGGCCACCGACCCCGAGCTGCTGCTGCTCGACGAACCCGCCGGCGGCGTGAACCCCGAAGAGACGGTCGGCCTCGCGGCGCTGATCCGCAAGCTGGTCAACCACGGCAAGACCGTGTGCCTGATCGAACACAAGATGGACATGATCATGCGGCTGGCCGACAAGATCGTCGTGCTCAACAACGGATGCAAGATCGCCGAGGGCACGCCGGCCGAGATCCGGCGCGATCCGCAGGTGATC
Source organism: Variovorax sp. GW821-FHT10B04 (assembly GCF_059415645.1). Taxonomy (NCBI): domain Bacteria; kingdom Pseudomonadati; phylum Pseudomonadota; class Betaproteobacteria; order Burkholderiales; family Comamonadaceae; genus Variovorax; species Variovorax sp. GW821-FHT10B04. The sequence goes on along the minus strand of NZ_JBWKNQ010000002.1, from coordinate 372,010 downwards.
GAGGCCTACCTCGGTGCGGACCACGGAGCCGAGCATGCTGCGGTTTGAAGGCGTCGACCTGCACTACGGCAGCTTCCGCGCGCTCAGCGGCGTGACGCTGCATGCCGAGGCCGGCGAACTGGTCGTGCTGCTGGGCGCCAACGGCGCCGGCAAGACCTCGATCTTCATGGCGGCCAGCGGCATCCAGAAGCCGAGCGCCGGGCGCATCCGCCTGGGCGACAACGACATCACCGGCATGCGGCCCGCACAGATCGTGAGCTCGGGACTGGTGCATTGCCCCGAGGGCCGCAAGCTGTTCCCGATGATGTCGGTGAAGAAGAACCTGCAGCTCGGCGCCTACGTGCACCGCGGCGACAAGGCGGGCATCCAGCGGTCCATCGACGAGGTCTTCGGCCTGTTCCCGATCCTCGAGAAGAAGCAGGACGACCCCGCCGGTTCGCTGTCGGGCGGCCAGCAGCAGATGGTGGCGATCGGCCGCGCGATGCTGGGCCGGCCCAAGGTGCTGCTGCTCGACGAGCCCTCGCTCGGCCTGGCGCCGCTGGTCGTGAAGCAGGTCTTCGAGGTCATCCAGCGCATCAACAAGGCCGGCACCACGGTGCTGCTGGCCGAGCAGAACGCGTATTCGGCGCTGGCCATCGCGCACCGCGCCTACGTCATCGAGCGCGGCCACATCACGCTCGAGGGCGACCGCGAATCACTGCTGAACAACGAAGCCGTGCGGGCCGCCTACATCGGCGCCTGACGCCCTGCGCCTCCCTTTTCGTCTCGCGTTTTCCGTTTCTTCCAACCCACAGATCCTCAGGAGACAAACCCATGAAGAAGATCGCCTTCCCCCGCCGCCGACTGGCCGCCCTGCCGCTGGCCGCAGCGCTCGCCGCCGCCTTCGGCCCGGGCGCCGTGCTGGCCCAGGAAACCACCGTGAAGATCGGCTTCACCGGCCCGCTCAGCGGCGGCGCAGCCCTGTACGGCAAGAACGTGGTCAACGGCATCGAGATGGCGATCAAGGAGATCAACGCGACCGGCCTCGAAGTGGCGGGCAAGAAGGTCAAGCTGGAACTGGTGTCGCTCGACGACAAGTACTCGCCGGCCGAAGCCGCGATCAACGCACGCCGCCTGGTGCAGCAGCACCAGACGCCGGCCGTGTTCGTGCCGCACTCGGGCGGCATCTATGCGATGCAGGCCTTCAATGAGCAGGAGAAGTTCATCGTGATGGCGTACTCCAGCACGCCGAAGATCACCGAGACCGGCAACAAGCTCACGATCCGCATTCCGCCGACCTTCAACTCCTACATCGAGCCCTTCACCGCCTACGAGATGAAGAAGTACGGCAAGAAGGTCGGCATGCTGCCGGGCGACCACGAGTACGCGAAGAACTGGAGCGCGCTGTTCGAGCCGGCCTGGATCAAGGCGGGCGGCACCATCGCGTCGAACAACCCGATGTCCTACAACCGCTCGGCCGACTTCTACAGCGGCGTGAGCCGCGTGCTGGCCGAGAAGCCCGACGTGCTCTTCATCGGCGGCCCGTCCGAGCCGACCGCGCTGGTCGCCAAGCAGGCGCGCGAGCTGGGCTTCAAGGGCGGCTTCCTGATCATGGACCAGGCCAAGCTCGACGAGATGGCGAAGGTCACCGGCGGCCTCGCGCCGCTCGAAGGTTCGATCGGCGTGCTGCCGGTCGCCTACGACGAACGCGTCGGTGCCAAGACCTTCAGCGTGGCCTACCGCAAGGCCTACGGTGCCGACAAGGACCCGACCACCGAGTCCTCCTACAACTACACGCTGACGCACGCCTTCGCAGGCGCGATGAAGCTGGCCGGCACGACCACCGATGCCGCCGCGATCCGCGCCAAGATCGGCGACGCATTGCTGCAGCTGCCCAAGGAAACCAACGCCGGCGACTTCAAGGGCGTCGACGCGGTCGGCGGCACGGTGGTCGACCCGGTGGTTGCGACGGTCGACGGCGGCAAGATCAAGCCGGTCAGCCTGAGCGAGCTGATGAAGTAGGGCGGCGTGCGAGTGATCGTCGCGGGGTCGGGCGATCCCGAAAAGCCGCGACACTTCGCCGCATGAACCCCCATCACTCGAAGACGCCCGCGCGCGTCGTGTACTCGACCCTGGCGGCCGAGACGATCGCGCAGACCGTCGAAGCCACGTATCCCGTCGGCCGCATTGCGGCCTGGAGCCTGCTGCGGCGCGGCTTCAACGATGTCTACGAACTCCGGCTCGGCGACGGCGGCCGCTGCGTGGCGCGCCTGAGCGGCCTGCGCCGGCGCGGCGACGCCAACGTCGACTACGAGACGGCGCTGCTGCTGCACCTCAAGGCGGCGGGCGCACGCGTGGCGGCGCCCTGGCGCACGTCGGACGGCGCCACCTGCATCACGCTACCGACCGCCGAGGGCGAGCGCACGCTGGCGGTGTTCGATTTCCTCGACGGCGAGCCGCCCGGCGACAACCTGGTCGACGTGCAGGCCACCGGGCTCGGCCTGGCCCGCCTGCATGCGGCCGCGCAGGACTACCGCGGGCCGGCCAGCCGCTACGCGCTGGAGCTTCCGCACCTGCTGCAACGCTCGCTGGCCGCGCTGCTGCCATTGCCGACGCTGGACGACGCGATGCGCACGCAATTCGCGTCGCTGGCCGACCGCGTCGCGCAGCGCATCGGCGACATGCCCGGCCTGCAGCGCGTCCACTGCCACGGCGACGTGCACGGCGGCAACAACGTCATGACGGACGGCCCCGACGGCACCCGGCTGGCGTCCTTCTTCGACTTCGACGACGGCGGCCCCGGCTTCCTCGCGTACGACCTGTCGGTCTACCTGTGGAACATGCTGCTGGCGACGCCCTTCGCCGACATCGGGACCAACGCCCGATGGAAGCATTTCCTGAAGGGCTACCTGCAGGGCCGCGAGATTCCCGAGGCGGACTTCCAGGCGATCGCGCCCTTCGCGATCGTGCGGCAGTTCTGGCTGATGGGCGAGTTCGCGGACCGGGTCGACCAATGGGGCACGCAGTCGATGCCGCGCGCCTGGCTGGTGCGGCAGGCGGCCGCGATGCAGTCGTGGGAGACGCTCGCCACGCCGGGGCTGTAAGGCTGCAGCGCCGCGGCCGGCGGCCCGCTCACTCCTCGCTGGTCCACTCCACCTGCACGCCCAGGCTGCGCAGGTTCTCGACGAAGCGCGGATGTGCGCGGCGGATCGGCGTCGCGTTGCGGATCTCGGAGCGGCCCTCGATGCTGGCCGCGACCATGAAGAGCGCGATCGCCACGCGGATGATGTACGGGCTCTCGACCACCGCCGGCGTGAGCGTGCCGCCGCCGAAGGTCACGAGCCGGTGCGGGTCGGACTGGAACACGTGCGCACCGAACTTCGACAGCTCGCCGGACCAGCCGAGCGCGCCGTCGTAGACCTTGTTCCAGAACATCGCGTTGCCCTGCGCGCGCACGCCCAGCGCGATGAAGATCGGCAGCAGGTCGACCGGGAAGTAGGGCCAGGGCGCTGCCTCGACCTTGGTCAGCACGTTGCTCGTGAACGGCGTCTGCACCTGCAGCTTGCCCGGCGTGCTGGCACGCGACCAGCCGTTCTCGTGCGTGATCTGCACGCCGAACTTGGCGAAGGTGCGGTCGATCAGCGGGAAGTTGTCGGGCGCGCTGTTGCGCACGATCACGTCGCCGCCGGTGATCGCGCCGAGCGCGAGGAAGGTCGTGATCTCGTGGAAGTCCTCATCGAAGCGGAACTCGCCGCCGCCGAGTCCGCTGCCGCCATGCACCGTGAGCCGCGAGGTGCCGATGCCCTCGATGCGCACGCCCAGCATCACCATGAAGCGGCAGAACTCCTGCACATGCGGTTCGCAGGCCGCGTTGGTCAGCACCGACGTGCCTTCGGCCGTGGCCGCGCAGAGCACGAAGTTCTCGGTGGTCGTGACCGAGGCGTAGTCGAGCCAGTGCTGCGTGGCGCGCAGCCGGCCGGCGCTGCGCACCAGCAGCGAGCCTTCGGCCCGCTCGACCGTGCCGCCGAACTGGCGGAACACCTCGACGTGCGGATCGATCTCGCGCACGCCCAGCGTGCAGCCCTTGACGTTGTCCTCGAGCCGCGCGACGCCGAAGCGCGCCAGCAGCGGTGGCACCAGCATGATCGACGAACGCATCTCCTCGGGCAGGCGGTGCAGGGCCGCGTCGAACAGCGTCTCGTGGTGGTGCAGCGCCAGCGTGCCGGTGTCGTGGTCCATGCGGACGTCGCTGCCGAGCGTGCGGAAGATCTCGAGGATCTTGCGCACATCGGTGATGTCGGGCACGCCCTGCAGCACCAGCGGCGCGCTGGTGAGCAGCGTGGCGCACAGCACCGGCAGCACTGCGTTCTTGTTGGCGGACGGCGTGATGCGGCCGCGCAGCGGCGTGCCGCCGTGGACGACGAGATTGGACATGGACGAAAGCTCTGGAAGAGAAATGGGAGTGACGCGCGAGGCCGCATCGGGACCGGTACTCTACCCACGCCGCGGACGGCGTGCCGGAATGCAGGCCCTAATCCGCATCCGGCGGATTGGCGGCCTCGTCGCCCCGCAGCCGGCGCGCCGCCATGATGTGCGGCAGGCTGGACTCGATCCAGTCGGCCAGCGCCTCGACCCGCTTGCCCGCTTCCATGCCGAGCGGCGTGAGCGTGTATTCGACGTGCGGCGGCACGGTCGGCAGCGAGTGCCGGTGCACCAGCCCGTCGGCTTCCAGCCAGCGCAGCGTCTGCGCGAGCATCTTCTCGCTCACGCCGCCGACCTTGCGGTGCAGCTCGCTGAAGCGGTGCATGCCGCCCAGCAGCACCACCAGCAGCAGCACGCCCCAGCGGCTGGTCACGTGCTTGAGCACCTCGCGCGAGGGGCAGTCGGGCGACAGCAGCTCGCCGCGCTGCAACGCGGCGGCCAGGCCGGTGGCTGCGTTGGCGGTGTCGGGCACCGGGAGAGATCGGATCGTCGTGGAGGAATCGGGCATGAAGCTAACCTTCAGGTACGTACTTACAAAAAGTAAGTCAAGGCGATATTCTGCCCGCTCTCATCCAACGGAACCAGGAAAAAACCATGATCGTCATCACCGGCGCCACCGGCCAGCTCGGCCGCCTCGTCATCCAGTCGCTGCTGCGCAGCGTGCCCGCCAGCCAGATCGTCGCCGCCGTGCGCAGCCCGGAAAAGGCACAGGACCTGAGCGCGCTCGGCGTCGTCGTGCGCCAGGCCGACTACACCCGGCCGGCCACCCTGCGCGCCGCCTTCGCGGGCGCGGACAAGCTGCTGCTGATCTCGTCGAACGAACTCGGCCAGCGCGCCGCCCAGCACCGCGCGGCCATCGACGCCGCCAAGGAAGCCGGCGTGAAGCTGATCGCCTACACCAGCGTGCTGCATGCCGACACGTCGGTGCTCGGCCTGGCCGGCGAGCATCGCGAGACCGAGGCGATGCTGAAGGACTCGGGCCTGCCCTTCGTGCTGCTGCGCAACGGCTGGTACACCGAGAACTACACCGCGTCGGTGCCCACGGCGCTGGCCCACGGTGCGCTGCTGGGCAGCGCCGGTGCCGGGCGCATCGCGTCCGCCGCGCGCGCCGACTATGCGGACGCAGCCGCTGCCGTGCTCACGCAGGACGCGCAGATTGGCCAGGCCGGCCAGGTCTACGAACTCGCGGGCGACGCCGCCTACACGCTGGCCGACCTGGCCGCGGAGGTCGCGAAGCAGTCGGGCAAGCCGGTGGTCTACAACGACATGCCGGAAGCCCAGTACAAGGCGGCGCTGGTGGGCTTCGGCTTGCCGGAAGCCATCGCCGGCCTGCTGTCCGACTCGGATGCCGGCGCCGCGAAGGGCGCGCTGTTCGACGACGGCCGCACGCTGAGCCGCCTGATCGGCCGCCCGACCACGCCGCTGGCCGCGAGCGTCACCGCCGCACTGGCGGGCTGATCGGCCGTGATCAGCCCTGGCCGCCGATCACGGCGGCCACCAGCCACACGTTGGCGGCGCTGATCACCGCGAACAGGCCCCAGGCCGTGATCTTCAGGAACGGGCCGTTGGCATAACCGCCCATCAGCGCGCGGTCGCCGGTCAGGCGGATCAGCGGCCACATCGCGAACGGCAACTGGAAGCTCAGCACCACCTGGCTGAGCACCAGCATCTTGCCGATGGCACCGTCGCCCAGCCACCAGACGCCGACGAAGGCCGGCACCAATGCCAGCGCACGCGTGATCAGCCGGCGCTGCCAGCACGGGATCTTCAGGTCGAGGAAGCCCTCCATCACGATCTGGCCCGCGATGGTGCCGGTGAAGGTCGAGCTCTGGCCCGAGGCCAGCAGCGCGATGCCGAACAGGCTCGCCGCGAGTGCGCTGCCGACGATCGGTTCGATCAGGTGGTAGGCGTCCTCGATGTCGCTGACCTCGCGATGGCCGCTGGCGTTGAAGGCGCTCGCGGCGAGCACCATGATCGCGGCGTTGACCAGCAGCGCGAGCGACAGCGACACGATCGCGTCCCAGGTGCAGAAGCGCACCGCCTCGCGCCGGCCCTCGTCGCTGTCGACCACCAGCCGGGTCTGCACGATGGACGAGTGCAGATAGAGGTTGTGCGGCATGACCGTGGCGCCGACCACGCCGATCGCGAGGTACAGCGCGCCCGGCTGCTGCAGCCGCTCCAGGCTGGGCACGAAGCCGATCGCCACACCGAACCAGTTGGGCTGGGACATCGCGAGCTCCACCACGAAGCAGCCGGCGATGGTGGCGACCAGCCCGAGCACGATCGCCTCGACCCGCCGGAAGCCGGCGCCCTGCAGGCCGAGCACCAGGATGGTGTCGAACGCGGTGATCGCGATGCCGACCGGCACCGACACGCCGAACAGCAGGTGCAGCGCCAGCGCACTGCCGAGCACCTCGGCCAGGTCGCAGGCGACGATGGCCAGCTCGGCGCCGATCCAGAGAAAGCGATTGACCGCGGGCGGATAGCGCTCGCGGCAGGCACGCGCCAGGTCTTTCTGCGCGACCAGGCCGAGCCGCACGCACAGCGTCTGCAGCAGCATCGCGGCCAGGCTGGCCAGCAGGACCACGAAGAGCAGCCCGTAGCCGAACTTCGAACCGGCCTCGATGTCGGTCGCCCAGTTGCCCGGGTCCATGTAGCCGACCGACACCAGCAGGCCGGGGCCGGCGTAGCGCAGCAGCTTCTTGTGGAAGGGCAGCGAGGGATCGATGCCGATGCTGCCCTTGACCTCCGATGGGCAGAACGGCGCGGTGGCGATGCGGGGCAGGGGAAACATCGGCAAATCATAGGTGGCCGGGCGGTCGGGGTGGCATCGACGGCATCGTCCTGCACGGCGACGGCGCGGCGGCGTCATGGCGCGGACACCCGGACCGGTTGCAATGCAGGCCCTGACTTTTGCGAACCGACGAACCGACTTTGGCGAACAGCCCCACCCGACCGGAACACCGAATGAAGCTCAAAGCCAACTGCACCATGACCGTGAAAGCCGCCGCCGACTGCCCGGTGGTGGCGATGCTGCGCCCGCGCAGCGGCCAGGCGCAATGGATGATCAGCGAGCGCTACGAGCTCTCGCCCTGGGTGCGCACCACCGAGTACGTCGACAGCTACGGCAACCTCTGCCAGCGCCTGAAGATCCCGCAGGGCGAGATGCGCATCGAGGTCGAGATGGTGATGGAGACCGAGGAATACATCCGCGTCACGCCCGGCGCACCGCCGACGCCGGTCGAATGGCTGCCCGACGACGCCTTGCTCTACCTGCTGCAGAGCCGCTACTGCCCGTCGGACAAGATGGAGTCGAAAGCCCGCGAGATCGTCGGCGACGCGCTGCCGGGCTACGACCAGGTCGAGACGATCCGGCGCTGGATCCACGAGAACCTCGAATACCGCTACGGCGTGAGCGACGCCACCACCGACGCGCTCGACACGCTCGACCACGGCGCGGGCGTGTGCCGCGACTTCTCGCACGTCGGCGTGGCGCTGACGCGCAGCCTGAAGATCCCGGCGCGCGTGGTGGTCGGCTACCTGTACCAGCTCGACCCGATGGACATGCACGCCTGGTTCGAGGCCTTCATCGACGGCCGCTGGTACACCTTCGACGCCACCCAGGCCCACCCGCGCGGTGCGCGCATCGTCGTCGCCTACGGGCGCGACGCCGCGGACGTGGCCTTCGTGTCGAACTACGGCCCGCTGGAGATGGGCGACATGCACGTCAGCGTGGAGCGGCTCGACGGTTAGCCCTTCGACGACCGCATCAGCGCCCGATCGCGCCGCTCGGCACGGCGCTGCTTGCGGCGCCAGTTCGACACCGCGCCACTCGCCAGGCTGGCGGCCGCGAGCAGGATCACGTTGCGCGTGAGCGTGGCGGTGGCCTGCGCCAGCCGACGGTCGACCTCGCGGCTGGCCGCGTCGGTGCGTGCGAGCCGCACATCGAGTGCGTGGGCGTCGGCGGGCCGCGCCACCGCGCCCGCCGCCACGGCAGCCGGCGCCGCATCGGTACCGGCATCGGCCGCAGCGGCCATCGCCTGCGTACTGGCGATGGCCTTGGCGCCCGCCACCGAGCCGTGCTCGTTGGCATAGACCTTGGTGAACTCCGCGCCCAGCAGGAAGATCTGCGCCGCGTAATACACCCAGGCCAGCACCACCACCAGCGAGCCGGCCGCGGCAAAGGATTCGTTCACGCCGCTCTTGCCCAGGTAGAGGCCGATGGCGAACTTGCCGACCTCGAACAGCACCGAGGTCACGGCCGCGCCGACCCAGACGTCGCGCCACGCGATCGGCGCGCTCGGCATGTACTTGAAGATCATCGCGAAGAGCACGCAGGTCACGCTCATCGAGAACAGCAGGTTGACGGCCTGCAGCAGCAGCTCGGTGCCCGGCAGCAGGCCGCCGGCCCAGCTGCCGAGGGCACCGACGACGGTGCTCACCATCAGCGACACCATCAGCAGGAAGGCCAGCGTGAGGATCAGCCCGAAGGACAGCAGCCGCGCGCGCAGCACGGCCCAGACGCCGGACGGCTTGTCGGCTTCCGGCACATGCCAGATGCGGTCGAGCGCGCTCTGCAGTTCGGCGAACACCGTGGTGGCGCCGACCACCAGCACGACGACGCTGATCGCGCCGGCCCACAGGCCTTTCGACGGCGCGTCCGCGCTCTTGATGAGCCCCTGCACCGCGACCGCGCCGTCGTGGCCGATCAGCCCCTGGAGCTGCCCGACGATCTCGCCCTGCACCGCCTCGCGGCCGAAGATCGCGCCGGCCACGGCGATCACGATGACCAGCAGCGGCGCCAGCGAGAACATCGTGTAGTACGAGATCGACGCGCCCATGCTCGGCGCGAAATCATCGATCCAGGCCATCACGGATTTGCGGCAGAGATCGAACAGGAACTTGGGCTTCATGGAAACCGACCTTCCCGCCGGACGGCATGGCGCCATATCCGCCAACGCAGCATCATCGAGTAGGCCAAACACCGTGCCGCCCCGCTCGCCGCCGCCAGACCCTCCCGCACCATGCCACTCGCCCACCCGGAACCGGCCGGCACGCCGGACGCCTTCATCGCCGAAGCGATGCGCAACCCCGTCAATGCCGCCTTGATCCTTCGCCTGGCCGACCTCGGGTTGAACGACTGCTTTCTCACGGCCGGCTGCCTGTTCCAGGCCATCTGGAATCGGCGTTCGGGCCGGCAGGCCGACTGGGGCGTGAAGGACTACGACGTCTTCTACTTCGACGGCAACGACCTGTCCTGGGAGGCGGAAGACAGGGTGATCCGCCGGGTCCGGGCGGCCACGAGCGACCTCGGCGCGAACGTCGAGGTGAAGAACCAAGCGCGCGTGCATCTCTGGTACCGGCAGCGCTTCGGCGCGGACTACCCGCAGCTGCGGTCGGCGCGCGACGGCATCGACCGCTACCTGGTCGCCTGCACCTGCGTCGGGATCGAGGTCGCGACCGGCATGCTGTATGCACCCGACGGGCTCGATGAGCTCACTGCCGGCATCCTGCGGATGAACCCGCGGCATGCGCTGCCCGAACTGTTCCTGCGGAAAGCGCAGGACTATCGGGCGCGGTGGCCGTGGTTGCGGGTCGCCTAAGCCGCGTCGCCGTCGGCCTTCTCGTCCCGCTCCGCCCAGCGCGCCTTGATCTCCAGCATCTGCGGCAGGCACTGCGTCAGCAGGTCGACCAGCGCGGGGTCGAAGTGGGTGCCGCTCTCGCTGCGGATGAACTCCAGCGCGTCCTCCACCGGCCAGGCCGGCTTGTAGGGACGTGCGCTGGTGAGCGCGTCGAACACGTCGGCCAGCGCGACGATGCGCCCGACATGCGGAATGTCGGCGCCCGCCAGGCCGTTGGGATAGCCGCTGCCGTCCCATTTCTCGTGGTGCGTCAGCGCGATGGTGCGCGCCGTGCGGAACAGGCTCGACGGATGGTTGCCGATGATTTCCGCACCGATGCGCGGATGCTCCTTCATCACGTCGCGTTCGGCCTCGGTCAGCTTGCCGGGCTTCTGCAGGATCGCGTCGGGGATGCCGATCTTGCCGATGTCGTGCATGGGCGCGGCATGCAGCACGTCGTCGGCCTGCGCGGCGCCGTAGCCGGCCGCGAGCGCGAGCACGTGCGCGTACTGGCTCATGCGGATCACGTGCAGGCCGGTCTCGTTGTCCTTGTATTCGGCCGCAGTGCCGAGGCAGCGGATCGCCTCCATGCGGGTGGCCTGCAGCTCCTCGATGCGCACCAGCGACAGGTGCGTGCGCACGCGCGCCTTCATGATGGCCGCGCTGATCGGCTTGGTGATGTAGTCGACCGCGCCGCACTCCAGGCCGAGCGCCTCGTCGGCTTCGTCGGCCAGCGCGGTCACGAAGATCACCGGCACGTGGCGCGTGCGCTCGTCGGCTTTCAGCGTGCGGCAGACCTCGTAGCCGGTCATGCCGGGCATCATCACGTCGAGCAGGATCAGGTCGGGTGCGACGGTGGTCGCCAGCGTGAGCGCGCTGCGGCCGTCCTTCGCGAAGACCAGACGGTAGTCGCCGTGCAGCACGTTGCGCACCAGTTGCAGGTTCAGCGGTTCGTCGTCGACCACCAGGATGGTCGGGCGGTGCGGGGTGGTCGGTGTCTCGCTCATGTCAACTCCGTTGTCTCCGGGGTGCGGCGCGCGTGCGCAGGGGGTTGTCCCAGCTGGTCGACCAGCGTGCGCAACAGGTCCAGCGCGGTGGAAAAGTCGAAGTCGTCCAGCGCGCGGCCGATGGCGGCGGCGCGCGGCGCCTCGCCGCCGTGGGCGAGCGCCGCTTCGAGCCGGCGAAAGCCTGCGTCGTCGAGCTCGCTGCGGCCGACCGTGTCGAGCAAGGCCGACGCCAGCGCGGCGGCGGCCTGACGATCGACCGCCAGCGGCGGCGCGGCGGAAGCGGCGGACTCGGCCGGCGCGGCCAGCGAGCGCGGGTCGGGGCCGGCCGCGGCACTGCGCTCGCGCACGGCCTCGGCCACGGCGGCCAGCGCCGTGGCCAATCCGGGAAGGCGTGCCAGCGCGGCCTCGGCGTCGCGCACCGCCAATGCGGTTTCGATCAGGCCCGCCACCGCCTGCAATGCATCGCAGCACAGGTTCGCGCTGACGCCGCGCAGCCGGTGCGCGAGCTGGCGTGCGCCGTCGAGATCGGGCACGCGCAGCAGCCGGGCAAGCGCCTGCGGCGCGTCCGACTGGCTGTCGAGAAAGGTGCCCAGGTTGCGCAGCAGCTCGGCCTCCGAGGTCCAGAGCCGCACACCGCGCGCCCAGTCGACGACGACCGGCGTTGCAGCCGACATCGCGGCCGGCGTTGCCGCGCCCGCGTCCGGGCCCGGGCTGGACATCGCAGGCGCGATCGGTACCGGCACCGTGCCCGGCGCCGCCACGCGCCCGGTCACGCGGGCCATCTCGGCCAGCAGCACGGGCAACTCGATCGGCTTGGGCGAGAAGCCCTCCATGCCGGCCTGCTGCGCGGCCAGCCGGTCCTCCGCCAGCACGCTGGCGGTCAGGGCGACGATCGGCGTCGGTGCCCGCGCGCCGGCCGTCTCCAGCCAGCGGATGCTGCGCGCAGCCTCGAGCCCGTCGGTGCCGGGCATGTGCAGGTCCATCAGCACGAGGTCGAAGCGCGACCGGCCGAACAGGGTCAGCGCCTCCGCCGCGCTGGCGGCCGTGGTCACGCGGTGGCCGGCACGGCCGAGCGCGATCGCCACCAGCTCGCGGTTCTCGGCCACGTCGTCCACGGCGAGCACATCGAGCGGCGGCGGCACGATGGCCGGCGTGTCGGCTTCACCCTGCACCGCGACCGGCGCCTGCGCGGGTTGCAGCGGCAACCGGACATGGAAGGTGCTGCCGACGTCCGGCGTGCTCTCCACGTCGATGCGCCCGCCCATCAGCTCGACCAGCTGGCGCGCGATGGTGGTGCCGAGCCCGGTGCCGCCGAAGCGCCGGCTGGTCGATGCATCGGCCTGCGAGAAGGGATCGAAGATCGCGGCGATCCGGTCCGCCGGAATGCCGATGCCGGTGTCGTTCACCGCGAGATGCACGGCGTCGCCGTCGCGCTGCACCGCGAGCCGAACGCCGCCGCGCTCGGTGAACTTGATGGCGTTGCCCAGCAGGTTGATCAGCACCTGGCGGATGCGCGACGCGTCGCCGAAGAAATGGTCGCCGACGTCGGGCGCCCATTGCACGTCGAAGGCCAGCCCCTTGGCCTGCGCGCCGAGCCGCAGCGAGTCCGCGGTGTGCTGCACGAGCTCGCGCAGCGAGAAGTCGGCCAGCTCCAGTTCCAGTGCGCCCTTCTCGAGCTTGGCGGTGTCGAGGATGCCGTTGAGCAGCGCGAGCAGCGCGCGCCCCGACTGCCGCACCGTCTGCAGATGCCGGCGCTGCTCCTCCGCCAGCGGGCCGCCCAGCAGCACGTCGGTGAAACCCAGGATCGCGTTCATCGGGGTCCGGATCTCGTGGCTCATGTTCGCGAGGAACATGGTCTTGGCGGCGGCGGCCTGCTCGGCGCGCGCCTTGGCCTCGCGCAGCGCGCGCTCCATCTGGCGGCGTGCGTTGATGTCGGTGGCGAGCAGCAGCACCTTGAAGGGCGTGCCGTCGGTGTCGAAGATCGGGTTGTACGAGGCCTGGATCCAGAACTCGGCGCCTTCGCGGGTGGTGCGCCGGTATTCGCCCGTTTCGTACTCGCCGCGGCGCAGCCGCTGCCAGAGCGCCTCGAAGGCGGTGCGGCCGGCCGGCGTGTCGCCGAGCAATGTGCTGTGGTGCACGCCGCGCAGCTCATCGAGGCGGTAGCCCATCCAGCCGAGCATGCGTTCGTTGGCCGACAGCACCCGCCCCTGCATGTCGAACTCGATCACGCCCATGACGCGGTGCACCGCGTCCACCGTGCCCTCGAAGGCCGCGTGGCGCAGCCGCATCTCGGTGATGTCGAACATCACGCCGTCGATGCAGGGCGCATCGCCCGGCGCGCCCTGCAGCGCGCTGCCGCTCTGCCAGACCCAGCACTCGCCGCCGTCACGGTGCATCAGGCGGAATTCGGTGACGTAGCTGGGACCGGTGGCGATGGCGGCACGCATCTCGTCGACCACGCGCTCGTGGTCGGCCGGATGGATCAGCTCGCCGAGTGCGCGGCGTCCGCTCGTGAAGTCTTCCGCCGGCCACCCGATGAGCTCGACGATGGCCGGGCTCACGAACAGCGTGCTGAGCCGCGCGTCGACCCGGCTGCGAAACGACACGCCGGGGATGTTGCTGGCCAGCGAGCGGGCCTGCTGCTCGCTCACGCGCAAGGCGTTCTCGATCGCCTTGCGGCGGCCCAGGTCGGACAGCATGATCACGAAGCAGGGGCCGGCGCCGTCCAGGGTCGCGTCCGGCGTCACCCGGCTCACGGCGAGCCGAAGCGCCAGCGGGCTGCCGTCCGGCAGCTCGGTCGCGGTTTCGAAGTCGTGCGGGCCGGCGGTGTCGGCGCCCGGATCACGGTGCAGCCAGTCGGCGAAGGACGCGTCGTCGGGCGCGAGCACGCCGCCGGCGTTCTGGCCCAGCACGTCGTCCAGCCGGCGCTCCAGCACCGCCAGCGCCGCGGGGTTGATGGTGAGGATGCGGCCTTCGCGGTCCGCCGTGATCAAGCCGTCGGGCGCGTTCTCGACGAAGGCGCCGAGCCGCGTGGCCTCGCGCTGCGCGCGCGCGCCCAGCACGCGGTAGCAGCGCATCGCAAAGGCCGTGGCGAGCGCCAGCGAGATCACCGGCAGGACGATGGCCATCAGCAGCGACCACTGCGCGTCCTCGTCGGGCATCGGCATGCGCCCGGCATTGCGCTGGATGCCCCAGCCCGCGGCGGCGGACAGCAGCATGGCGATCAGCGCGCCGGTGGCGGCGCGGCCCCAGGTCGGCCAGCCGCCCTGGCTGCCGGCCGGCCGGAGCGCCGCGCGCATGCACACGCGCAGCCAGACCAGTGCCGCCAGCACGCACAGCAGCCCGAACAGCGCGCGGTCCATCGGCGCGAGCGCGCCCACGATGCTGCCCGCGATGCCGGCCAGCGCGATCATCCCGGCCCAGGCCGAGCGCCAGATCGCCGACATGGGCAGCGCGTTGCCGGCGGCTGCGACCATGCCGGCCGCGAGCATCGGCCACAGCGGCAAGCCGATCACGATGCCGGCGCGCGGCGTGACCGCGGCGATGCCGAGTTGCTGCGAGGCCCAGAGCCCGCTGCCCCAGAGCAGGCCGGTCACCGTCCAGCCGGTGATGCGCACCGGACGGCGGCCATCGTGCTCGCCCAGCCCGGCCACGTTCCAGGCGGACAGGAAGGTCGCGAACACGAGGCTGCAGGCAAGCACCAGCCACAGCGCGGGGTGGCCGGCGGCGAGAGCGGCGATGTCGAGCGGCGGCATGGCGGACGGGTCGCTGCGAGGCGATCAAAGCAGGTACTGCGCAACTTGCGTGCCGATCGGGTGCATGCGCCCGGCCTGCCGTGACGACAGCGCCAAGTGCTTGATCGGTAACGTTTTTATCGGAGCCCGCCCTCGCGCACGCAACACACGCTGGCGGATTCGGGCGCCGATGTACCCATTCGTTACGTTACGCATCCAGTCGCAACCGCGTAGCGGCGCATCGGGGTGAGAACATCGGGCCCACCGCATTCTTTCCGCCATGTCCGACGATTACCAGATCGATATCCCGCAGTCCTTCTTCGCGCTCTACACCGACGCTCGCCGGCAACGCCTGCGCGAACCCATCGGCACGGTGCGCGCCCGCTACGAGGTCTGCGAAGACCTGGCCACGCATCTGATCGAGCACGCGCGCATCCTGGCGCACGTCGAGGTGCCGTCCGAAGACGAGGTGCTGCAGCGCATCCACGACGGCCTGCGTTCGCCCGAGTCGGGCGTATCGGCCGACGAGGCGCAGTGGATCGTGCTGCGGCTGGCCGAGCTGCTCGGCTGGCCGGCACCGTCGCTCGGGCCCACGCCCGGCGACGCGCCGGCCGCCTGAGCGGCACGAAGCTTGCACCCATCACCGGCTCACCATGACCATTTCTTCTTCCCCTCTGGACACCGCCACGCTGCGGACCACCATCGACCGGCTCACGCCCGAGATGATCGACATGCTCAGCGACTTCGTCGCCGCGCGCAGCCCTTCCGGCGCCGAACAACCGGCGGCCGAATTCATCGAGCGCACGCTCATCGACCTGGGCCTCGAGCCCGAGCGCATCGTGCTCGACAGCAGCCTGCTCGAAAGCAACCCGCTGTTCTCCTGCCCCTGCGACCCCGACAACGGCCGCTTCAACCTGCTGGCACGCCATCTGCCGCGCAGCGAAGGCGGCCGTTCGGTGCTGTTCAACGGCCATCTCGACACCGTGCCGACCGGCCCCGAAGCGCTCTGGGCACGCGACCCGCACGAGCCGTGGATGCAGGACGGCTGGCTCTACGGCCGCGGCGCCGGCGACATGAAGGGCGGCATTGTCTGCGCGCTGATCGCCTTGCGCGCGCTGCGCGAGATGGGCCTGCAGCCGGCCGGCATCGTCGGCTTCAACGCGGTGCTCGACGAGGAGAACACCGGCAACGGCACGCTCGCCACCGTGCATGCGCTGCAGCACGCGATGGGCAAGGCGAAGCTCACCGACTTCGACGCCGTGATCATTCCCGAGCCCTTCGGCGAGACGGTGATGAGCGCCCAGGTCGGCGTGTGCTGGATGTTCATCGAGATCACCGGCAAGCCCGCGCACGTCGCGTACATGAACAAGGGCGTGAACCCGATCGAGGCCGGCATCGCGATCATGGCCGACCTGAAGGGTCTCGAAGCCGAATGGAACGCGCCCGAGGTGCGGCACCCGGCCTTCAAGGACGTGGCGCATCCGCTCAACTTCAACCTCGGCCGGATCGACGGCGGCGAATGGAATTCGTCGGTGCCCTGCACCTGCACCATGGGCATCCGCTTCGGCTTCTTCCCCGGCGTGACGGCGGAAGACGCGACGCGCGCCGTGACCGAACGCATCCGCGCCTGCGCGACAAGCCTGAACCCCGACCTCACGGTCGAGATCAGCTCGCGCGGCCACTACTCGCCGGGCTGCGAATACGACCTCGACGCGCCCGCGATGCGGGTGCTGGCGCAGGCCCACGAGAAGATCACCGGCGCGCCGCCCGAGCGGCTCGCCTGCACCGCCACCACCGACGGCCGCCACTTCGCACTGGCGACCGACATCCCCGTGACCAACTACGGCCCGACCGCCCGCAACATCCATGGCATCGACGAAAGCGTGTCGATCGACAGCATGAAACGCGTGACCGCCACGATGGTCCAGTTCATCGCCGACTGGTGCGGCGTCGAGGAGTACCGCGCATGACCGACCGCCCTTCCGCCATCCCCACCGTGCAGATCGACAACGAACGCGTCAAGGTCACCGAGTGGCGCTTTCCGCCCGGCGCCCACACCGGCTGGCACCGCCACGGCATGGACTACGTGGTCGTGCCGATGACCACCGGCGCACTGACGCTCGACACGCCGAACGGCCAGATCCAGAGCCCGCTGACCGCGGGCGTGTCGTACACGCGGCTCACGGGTGTGGAGCACGACGTGATCAACGCGAACGACTTCGAGTTCGTGTTCGTGGAAATCGAGTTGAAGTAACGTGCGCAGCGACGTGCCGCTGCGGTTCAACCCGTCAGCGTCAGCACCGCATCCAGCGCCGCCAGCAGCACATCCGCATCCGCTTCCTTGAACACCATCGGCGGACGGATCTTCAGCGTGTTGGCATGCTCGCCGGTCGCGCTCAGCAGCACGCCGCGCTCGCGCAGGCCGTTGACGATGCGCGCGGTCTCGGCCGTGGCGGGCGTTTTCATCGATGTCTTCGCATCGCGGTCGCTCACCATCTCCACGCCGGTGAACAGGCCCGCGCCGCGCACGTCGCCGATCAACGGATGCCGCACGGCCAGTGTGCGCAGCCCGTCGCGCAGATGGGCGCCGACGCGCTGCGCGTTCGCGACCAGGCCCTCGCGCTCGATCACGTCCAGCACCGCCATGCCGGCGGCCATCGACACGGGGTTGCCGCCGAAGGTGTTGAAGTAGCGGCACTCGCGGCCGAAGGCGGCCAGCACCTCGGGCCTCACCGCGAGGCCGGCCAGCGGATGGCCGGCGCCGAGCGGCTTGCCCATGGTCACGATGTCGGGCACCACGCCATGCCGCTGGAAACCCCAGAAGCTGTCGCCGGTGCGGCCGAGCCCGGGCTGGACCTCGTCGGCGATGAACACGCCGCCGGCCTCGCGCACGGCGTCCACCGCCTCGGCCATGAAGCCCGGCGGGTCGGTGAAGATGCCGTCGCTGGAGAACACGGTGTCGACCATCAGCGCCGCGGGCCGCAGGCCGTGCGCCTTCAGGTCGGCGATGGCCTCGCCCACGCCCGCGGCAAAGGCGGCACCCAGGTCGGCCGGCGCGATGCGGTAGCTGTCGGGTGCGGCCACGGTGCGCACCGCGTCGCCGAGCCGCACGAACTTGCCGAGCGATGGCGAGGCCTCGGCGATCGATGCGGTGACGCCGTGGTACGCGAAGCGCGTGACGATCAGCCCCTCGGCCTTCGTGTGGGCGCGCGCGATGCGCATCGCCAGGTCGTTGGCCTCGCTGCCGGTGCAGGTGAACATCGCGTGCGCGAGTTCGCCCGGCAGCGTGGCGAGCAGCCGCTCCGCATAGTCGAGCACGCCCTCGTGCAGGTAGCGCGTGTGCGTGTTGAGCACGCTCGCCTGCCGCGCGATGGCCTCGACCACGTGCGGATGGCAGTGGCCGACCGAGGCGACGTTGTTGTAGGCGTCGAGATAGCGCCGGCCGTCGGCGTCGTACAGCCACACGCCCTCGCCGCGCACCGGATGCAGCGGCCGTTCGTAGAACAGGCGGTAGGCGGGGCCGAGCACGCGTGCGCGGCGCGCCATCAGGGCTTCGGTGGCGGGATCGATGTCATGCATGGGGATGGCTCTTCGTACGGCTTCAGTTCAACGCGCAGGCGGCGCGGAAACGCGCCGTCGCGGCAGGGGCGCCGACGCGTTCGCAAGCCTCCAGCCGGGCCCACGACAGCGGGTTGTTGCGCAGCAGGTAGGCCGCGTTTTCTGGATGGCGCGCGGCGCGCCAGCCGCTGATGGCGACCACCATCGCGAGCCGCGCGGCGACCAGCGTGAACAGCACGCCGAGCTCGGCATCGGCCAGCGGACGCACCGCGTGGTATGCCGCGACGAAGGGCACGATGTCGGCCAGCGGATCGTCGCCGGTGCCCATCTGGTAGGCCGCCGCGACGGCCAGGTCGTCGATGGCCGGCGCGCGCACCATGTCGCCGAAGTCGAGGATGGCGGCGATGCGGTCGGTGTCGGCCGCGTCGACCAGCACGTTGTAGATGTTGAAGTCGTTGTGGATCGGCTGCGCCGGCAGCATGCGCAGCACCGGCTTGCCTTGCAGCACGAAGCGGTCGAGCGCACGCTCGGCCAGCGCGCGGCGTGCAGGCTCGGCGATGTGCGCGAGCAGGCCGCGCACGCTGTCGGCACGCTGCACGTCCCAGGGCAGCGGCAGGTCGCCGGCCGGATGGTCGAAGCCCTGCAGCGCGAGGTCGAGCCGCGCCAGCATGCGCGCCAGGTTCTGCTGCTGCAGCGGCGTGCGCGGCGCCTCGGGCAGCGGCAGGCCGGGCAGGTAGGTGAAGACGCGCACCACGCGCTGCCGGCCGTCGCCGGGGTCGCACAGCAGCGACGGCGCACCGTCCAGCGCGGGCACGATGCGCTGCACCGGCAGCGACGGGTCGACGCGCGCCAGATGCAGCAGCGCCTGCGTCTGGAAGTCGGCCACCAGCGCGGTCTCGGCCGGATGCGAGACCTTCAGCATGTAGCGCGCGCCGTCGGCGGTGGCCAGGCGGTAGTTGCGGTCGCGCTCGCCGGTCAGCGGCTTCATCTCGCCGTCGATGCCGAAGCGCTCGCGCGCCAGCGTGCGCACCCAGGCATCGTCGAGTTCGGGCGCGCCCTGGATCAACACCTGGGCGTCGTCGAATCCGGCGGCGTCCGTCATGCGGCCGCCGCGAAGCCGCGCAGCGCGCTCGCGATGTTCGGCCCGAGGTCGTCCGACAGGTAGCCGCCCTCCTGCACCAGCACGGTGGGCAGGCCCAGGTGCGCGATCTCGCCGAGCAGCAACGCGAAGTCGGGCGTGCGGATCTTCATGCCCTTGTACGGATCGTGTTCGTGCGCGTCGAGGCCGAGCGCCACCACGAGCGCGCCGGGCGCGAAGGCGCGGATGCTGTCGCAGGCGTCGCGCAGCGCGGGCAGGTAGCCGTCGACGTCGGTGCCGAGCGCCAGCGGCTTGTTGATGTTGTAGCCCAGGCCTTCGGCCTCGCCGCGCTCGTGCGCATGGCCGGTGAAGAAGGGCGTGAAGTTGCGCGGATCGCCGTGCAGCGAGATCGTCAGCACGTCGCTGCGGCGATAGAAGATGCCTTGCGTGCCATTGCCGTGGTGCACGTCGATGTCGAGGATGGCCACGCGCGCGTGCGCCTGACGCAGATGCTGCGCCGCGATGGCCACGTTGTTCAGGTAGCAGAAGCCGTTGGCCCGGTCGACGTAGGCATGGTGGCCGGGCGGGCGGCACAGCGCATAGGCCGCGCGCTCGCCGTCCAGCACCAGCTGCGCCGCATGCGTGGCCATGTGCGCCGACGCGGTGGCCGCGGCCCAGGTGTGGGCGCCGATGGAACAGGCCGCGTCGCCCATGTGGAAGCCGGCCTGGCCGACCACGCTCTCCGGATAGCTGCAGGGCTGGCCGGGGAACGGATGGATGTTGGGCATGACCTCGGGCGACGGATCGTCCAGCAGTTGCCAGCGCGCATGCGCCGTCTCCAGGAAGCGCAGGTACTCGGGCGTGTGGATGGCGGCGCGCGGCGCGGCGCCGAAGTCCTGGCCCGCGACGATCTCGTGGCCGTCCTGCCGCACCGCCTTCAGCAGGCGGAACGCACGCTCGGGCTGCTCGTTGCTGCGCTTGAGCTTGCCGCGCACCATGAAGAGCTGCGGGTCGTGGTCCTTGTGGGTGTCGGTGTAGACGACTTTCATCGGGCGGGTCCTTCGGAGGAAATCAGTCGGCGGCGGCCGGCGTGCCGTGCTGCTCGACGAACAGCGCGCGCACGTTGCGCCAGGCATCTTCGAGATGCACGCGCATCGCGGCCTGGGCGGCCGGCGCGTCGCGCCGCAGCAGCGCGTCGACGATCGGCCGGTGGAAGGCGGCGACCGACGCCGGGTCGTGGTAGACCGCATCGATCAGCGCGATGACCATGCGCATCTCGGTCTGCGTGTTCTGGTAGATGCGCAGCAGGTGCGCGTTGCCGGAGAGTTCGCAGATCAGCATGTGCAGCGCCAGGTCGCTGCCGATGCGCTCGTGCTGCGGCAGCGTGGGGGCCTGCAGCACCATCGCCTCGACCAGCGCCTGCACGCGGGCCAGGCCGGCGTCGCTGGCCTTGCGGCAGGCGAGTTCGATCGAGGTCAGCTCCAGGCTCAGGCGCACCTCGTACAGGTCGTCGATCTCCTGCACGCTGATGGTCCGCACCGCGAAGCCGTGCCGCGGCCGGGCCACCAGCACGCCCTGGCGCTCGAGCCGGCGTGCGGCCTCGCGCACCGGCGCGCGGCTGATGCCCATGCGGCGCGCGATGTCGGCCTCGACGATGCGGCTGCCCGGCGGCAGCCGGCCTTCGACGATGGCGCGCGTGAGCTGCGCCTCGACCAGGCCGACCAGGTCGGTCGCCTCGACCGATTCGAAGATCGCATCGTCCGACGCCGGCGGCGCGGAAGGGGAAGAAGGGAATGCCATGGTTCGTTCTTGTCTCGTTGTGTCTGTCGTTCGTCGTTCTCAGCGCGCAGCGGCGTCGCGACCGCGGCCCGTGCCCGCACGCGCCAGGTAGATGCCGGCGGCCATGATCAGCGCGATGCCCGCCATCGCCAGCCCATCGGGCGGCTTGTGGAACCAGAAGGTGCTGAAGCCGACCGCCAGCAGCAGCTGGAAGTAGTTGAGCGGCGCGAGGATCGACGCCTCGACCCGCTCGAACGCGGCCAGCAGCAGCCATTGCGCCGCGGCGCTGCAGGCGCCGCCCGCGAGCAGCAGCAGCACGTCGGCGATCGGCGGCACGTGCGCGGGCAGGAAGAAGGGTGCGGGCAACAGCGTGACGACGAAGCAGACGAGCGCGGTCCACGCGTACTGCATCGGCCCCGGCACCAGGCCCGCGAGCCGGCGTGTGAGCAGCTGGAAGACCGCATAGCAGACCGCCGACACCGCCATCAGCAGCGTGCCGAGCAGCGGCAGGTTGCCGCCGGGCCGCACGATCAGCAGCATGCCGCCGAAGCCGAAGATCACGGCCAGCCAGCGGCTGCGCTGCACGTGCTCGCCGAGCAGCCAGGGTGACAGCGCGACCATCAGCAGCGGCGCGGTGAAGTAGATGGCCGTGGCCTCGGCCAGCGGCATCCAGAGCAGTGCCGTCATGAAGCAGGTCGCGACGGTGGCCAGCATCAGGCCGCGCAGCAGCAACAGCTTCTTCTGCGGCGCGCGCCAGAAGCGCAAGTCGCCATGGCGCAGCAGCATCGAGAACGCGATGCCGCCGACCGACACGTACCGCATGATGTTCACGAAGGGCGGCGGATAGAACTGCAGCATGAACTTGCAGAACGCGTCGTACGACGCGAAGGCGAGCAGCGCGCAGAAGAACAGCGCGACGCCCGCGCC
Organism: Variovorax sp. GW821-FHT10B04; assembly: GCF_059415645.1. Lineage (NCBI taxonomy): Bacteria > Pseudomonadati > Pseudomonadota > Betaproteobacteria > Burkholderiales > Comamonadaceae > Variovorax > Variovorax sp. GW821-FHT10B04. The sequence goes on along the minus strand of NZ_JBWKNQ010000002.1, from coordinate 349,845 downwards.
GCGCGAGCCGGGTGGGCGCAGGGCGATGGTCGCGGCGCTCATCTACCTGCCAGGAAACCCTGGATGAAGTTGTCCAGCGCCGGCCCGATCGCCTCGACCATGTAGCCGCCTTCCTGCACCACCACCGTCGGCAGGCCGAGCGCACCGACGCGTTCGCCGATGTGGCGGTAGGCGTCCAGGTCGAGCTTCAGCACGCTGATCGGGTCGTCCTTGTAGGTGTCGAAACCGAGCGCCAGCACCAGCGCCTTCGGCGCGAAGGCGCGCAGCGCGGCGGCGCCCTGGTCGACCGCCTGCAGGAACGCGTCGTTGCCCGCGCCGTGCGCGACCGGGATGTTCAGGTTGAAGCCTTCGCCCGCACCCGCGCCGCGCTCGTGCGCATAGCCGGTGTAGAACGGGTAGTAGGTCGACGGGTCGGCATGGGTCGACACGGTGAGCACGTCGTCGCGCGCATAGAAGATGTTCTGCGTGCCGTCGCCGTGGTGCGCGTCGACGTCGAACACCGCGACGCGGCCATGGCGCTCGCACAGGCGCTGCGCCGCGATGGCGCTGTTGTTGATATAGCAGAAGCCGCTGGCGCGGTCGCGGTGCGCGTGGTGGCCCGAAGGCCGGCACAGCGCATACGCGGCGCCACCGCTTTCGAGCACCGCGTCGGCCGCGGCCACGGCCGTGTGGGCCGAGCGCAGCACCGAGCGCCAGGTGTCGGGGCCGACCGGGCACGAGAGGTCGCCGATGTAGTAACCGGTGCGCGCCACCAGCGAGGGCGACGGGCAGGGCGCGCGCGCCACGCCGGGCGTGCCGCTGGTGTAGGGCGAGAGGTTGGGCAGCACCTCGATGCCGGGTTCCACGCCAGGCATCTTCAGCTCGCGCCACAGGCGGTAGGCGCTCTCGAGATAGTCGAGGTAGTCCGCGCTGTGCACGGCCTCGAGCGGCGCACGGCCATAGTCCGCCGGCTCGGCCAGCGCGATGCCGCGCTGCGCCAGCGCGTCGCGCAGTGCGTGCGCGCGGCTCGGCAGGTCGGTCGGCTTGCTGATGCGGCCGAGCCGCATGAACTGCTGCGGATCGTGCAGCAGCTGTTCGTCGGTGAAGAAGGCTTTCATGGGAGCGATGCCTCGAAGCGTTGCATCGCGCGATCGAAGCGCGCGAACAGTTCGTCGATCTGCGCGGCCGTGATGATCAGCGGCGGGCAGAAGGCGAGCGCGTCGCCCATCGCACGGATGATCAGTCCCTCGGCCAGCGCGAACTCCGCCACGCGGTAGCCGGCCTTCAGCGCCGGGTAGAAGGGCACGCGCTTCGCGGGGTCGGCCGCGAGTTCGATCGCACCGATCAGGCCGACGCCGCGGACCTCGCCCACGTGAGGATGCCCGGCGTAGGCACGCAGCCGTTGCTGGAAGAGCGGCGCCACCGACTGCACGTGCGCGAGGATGTGCTCGTCCTCGTAGACCCGCAGCGTCTCCAGCGCGATGGCGCTCGATACCGGATGGCCCGAGTAGGTGAAGCCGTGGCCGAAGGTGCCGATCTTGCCGCTGTTGGCGGCCACGGCCGCGTGCACCTTCTCGTTGACCAGCACGGCCGAGATCGGCGCATAGCCCGATGACAGCGCCTTGGCCGCCGTGAGGATGTCTGGCTTCAGGCCGAAGGTGGTCGAGCCGAACATCTCGCCGGTGCGGCCGAAACCGCAGATCACCTCGTCGGCGATCAGCAGCACGTCGTACTTCGCGAGCACCTTCTGCACCTTCTCGAAGTAGGTGGCCGGCGGCACCAGCACGCCTCCCGCGCCCATCACCGGTTCGGCGATGAAGGCGCCGACCGTCTCCGGGCCTTCGGCCAGGATGCGCTGCTCCAGCGCGTCGGCCAGCCGCGTCGCGAAGTCCTCCTCGCTCTCGCCGGCCTCGGCGAGGCGGTAATGATGCGGGCAGTCGACGCGCAGGATGCGATCGATCGGCAGGTCGAAGTCGCGGTGGTTGGTCATCAGCCCGCTCAGGCTGGCGGCCGCGACGGTGACGCCGTGGTACGCGTTGGCACGCGCGATGATCTTCTTCTTGGCCGGCTGGCCGATGGCGTTGTGGTAGTACCAGACCAGCTTGACGGCCGAGTCGTTGGCCTCCGAGCCGCTGTTGGCGAAGAACACCTTCGACATCGGCACCGGCGCCATGGCGAGCAGCTTCTCGGCCAGCGCGATGGCGGCCGGGTTCGAGCGGCCGTTGAACGTGTGGTAGTACGGCAGGCCATGCAGCGCGTCGCTGCCGGCCCGGGCCAGGCGCGCGTTGCTGAAGCCCAGCGACGCGCACCACAGGCCCGCCATGCCTTCGAGATAGCGGCGGCCCTGGTCGTCCTCCACGTAGATGCCGTCGCCGCGCTGGATCACCAGCGGGTCGGACTGCGCATGCGCGGCCAGGTTGGTGAAGGAATGCAGGTGCGCCGCGATGTCGGCGGCGGCATGTTCTGCATGAAGATTGGCGGTCATGAGCGGGTCCGTTGGGATGTCGAAGGAAGGCCGCAGCCTCAGTAGCCGCGGGCCAGGTCGACCAGTTGCGCCGGCCGGTCGCCCTGCTGCAGCAGCGCCAGGTTCTCCAGCGTCTGCCGCGCGATCACGCGGCTGTCGGTGCGGGTCGCGATGTGCGGCGTGACGAGGATGCGCGGGTCGGCCCAGAACGGATGCGCGGCCGGCAGCGGCTCCTGCGAGAACGCGTCGAGCGTGGCGGCCGACAACTGGCCGCTGTCGAGCGCGGGCTGCAGGTCGGCTTCGACCAGGTGGTCGCCGCGGCCGACGTTCACCAGGTGCGCGCCACGCGGCAGCCTGGCGAACAGGCTGGCGTTGAGGAAGCCCTTCGTCTCGGGCGTGAGCGGCAGCAGGCAGACCAGCGTGTCGCAGCCGGAGAGGAATTCATCGAGCTGGTCGGCGCCGTGGAAGCCGGCCACGCCCTCGGGCAGGTCGCTCTTGGCGGTGCGGCTCCAGCCGCGCACCTGGTAGCCGATGGTGGCGAGCGCCTCGGCGCAGGCCAGCCCGAGCGTGCCGAGTCCGGCGATGCCCACGCGATGGCTGCGCGGCGACACCACCGGCTGCTCTTCCCACCGGCCCGCGGCGGAGCTGGCGACATAGGCGCGCATGCCGCGGTGCTGCTGCACCACCGCCCAGCTCACATAGGCCTTCATGCCGGCGGCCATCGTGCTGTCGACGATGCGGCACAGCGGCGTGCCGCGCGGCAGGTCGGGGTCGGCCAGCAGGTGGTCGATGCCGGCGGCCAGCGACTGCGTGAGCTGCAGCCGCGGCAGTTGCGCAAGCAGGCCGTGCGGCGGGAACCAGCAGACGGCCACGTCGATGTCCTCCAGCGCGCCGAGATCGGCGCCGTGGCGCACGTCGGTGCCGGGCGCGACCTGCTCGAAGGCATCGGCGAGGTACTGCATGTTGATCACCGCGCTGATCAGCGCGATGGTGGGCTTCTTCTTCGTTGTCATTCCGGTGCGGTCATCCATGCGCCACGGCGGGCGCGTCGGCCGATGCGGCCGCGGGCGACGCAAGCCGCGGCACGGCATCGATGAGTTTGCGTGTGTACGGATGCTGCGGGTTGCCCAGCACCTCGTGCGTCGGCCCGTATTCCACCACCTCGCCGCGCTGCATGACGGCGATGTGGTCGCACATCTGGCCGGCCACGCGCAGGTCGTGGGTGATGAACACCATCGCCAGCTTGAACTGCTCGCGCACCTGCGCGAAGAGATCGAGCACCTGCGCCTGCACCGACACGTCGAGCGCCGACACCGGCTCGTCGGCCACCAGCAGCTCCGGCTGCATCGCCAGGGCGCGCGCGATGCCGATGCGCTGGCGCTGGCCGCCGGAGAACTCGTGCGGATAGCGCATGGCCGCGTCCGGGCCCAGGCCGACCAGCTTCAGCAGTTCGAGCGCACGCGCCATCGCCTCGTCCTTGCCGACGCCCTGCGCGATCGGCCCGCCGGCGATCGCTGCACCGATGCGGTGACGCGGGTTCAGCGACGCATACGGGTCCTGGAACACCATCTGGATCTTGCCGCCGGCCTCCTGGCGGAAGTTGCCGTTCTGCGCGAGGTTGCGGCCCTTGAACAGGATGCGCCCGCTGTCGAAGGGCGCGAGCCCGACCAGGCAGCGGCCGACGCTCGACTTGCCCGAGCCGGACTCGCCGACCAGCCCCAGCGTCTCGCCGCGGCGCAGCTCGAAGCTGATGTCCTTGGCCGCCTGCACCGATCGGCCGCGCTTGAACAGGCCGTTGCCCGACCTGTAGGTCTTGCACAGGTCCTGCACCTGCAGCACGCGCAGCGCGTCGTCGGTCGGCGTCGGGCGTCCGGCGGTGCCGGTCGGAATGGCGTCGATCAGCTTGCGGGTGTAGGCGTGCGCGGGCGCGTCGAGCACCTGGCGCGCCGGGCCGGACTCGACCACCTGGCCGGTCTGCATCACCACCACCTGGTCGGCGATTTCCGAGACCACGCCGAAGTCGTGCGTGATGAAGAGCACCGCGGTGCCGCGGCGCCGCTGCAGCTCGCGCACCAGCGTGAGGATCTGCGCCTGCGTGGTCACGTCCAGCGCGGTGGTCGGCTCGTCGCAGATCAGCAGCACCGGCTCCAGCACCAGCGCGCAGGCGATCATCACGCGCTGGCGCTGGCCGCCCGACAGGCGGAACGGGTAGCTGTCGATCGTGAGCTCGGGGTCGGGCAGGCCGACGTCGGCCAGCGCGGCGAGGATGCGGCGGCGCTTCTCGGCGGCGGGCACATGGCCGTGCGCGTCGAACACCTCGCCGATCTGGTCGCCGATGCGCATCACCGGATTCAGCGCCGTCATCGGCTCCTGGAACACCATGCCGATGCGCCGGCCGCGCAGCTCGCGCATCTGCGCCTCGTCGAGCTTCAGCAGGTCGACGCCCTCGAACAGGATCTGGCCGGCGACCGGTGCGACGTTCGGCACCGGCAGCAGGCCCATCACGGCGTTGGCGATCATCGACTTGCCCGAGCCCGACTCGCCGACGATGCACAGCGTCTGGCCAGGCAGCACCGACAGCGTGGCGGTGTCGACGGCTAGCGTGCGGTCGGCGCCCCGCGGCAGGCGGATGCTCAGGCCGACGACGTCGAGCACGGGCTTCATGGCAGGCTCTCCAGGCGCAACGACCGGGGGTGACCTCATTTCGTTCTCCCGTCGAGCCGCGTGTTGAGGCCGTCGTTGAGGCCTTCGCCCACGAGGTTCAGCGCCAGCACGGTCAGCACGATGGCCAGCCCCGGGAACAGCGCCATCCACCAGGCCTGGCGCAGCACGGTGCGCGCCGAGCCGACCATGTAGCCCCAGCTCATCTGGTTCGGGTCGCCCAGGCCGAGGAAGCTCAGGCTGGACTCCAGCAGGATCGCGGTGGCGACCATCAGCGAACCCATCACGATGATCGGCGACATGGCGTTGGGCAGGATCTGCGTGAGGATGATGCGTGGCGTCGACTGGCCGGCCAGCAGCGCGGCCTGAACGAAGTCGCGCTGGCGCAGCGTGAGGAATTCGCTGCGCACCAGCCGCGCGACCGGCGGCCACGACACGATGGCGATGGCCGCGACGATCGAGCCCACCGAGGGCTGGAAGATCGCGACCAGCACGATCGCCAGCGCGAAGCTCGGCACCGCCTGGAACAGCTCGGTGAAGCGCATCAGCGCCGCGTCGATCCAGCCGCCGAAGTAGCCGGCGACCGCACCCAGCGTGACACCGATGAGCAGCGCGACGACGGTCGACACCACGCCGATCAGCAGCGAGATGCGCGCGCCGTAGATCACGCCCGACAGGATGTCGCGGCCCAGCGTGTCGGTGCCCATCGCGAAGCCGGGTTCGGTCCAGGGCCGCAGAAAGGGCTGCTGCACCATGCCCCACGGATCGTTGGTGGCCAGCCACGGCCCGAACAGCGCGACGAGCGCCACCACCACCAGCACCACCATGCCGGCCACGGCGCCCTTGTTGCGCATGTAGCGCCGCCAGAAAGGACTGCTCAACGTCATGTCAGTAGCTCCAGTTCGAGGAACACCGCGGAACCGGCTTTGCCGGGCCGCAGGTGTTGCCCCCGGAAGGGGGTTGGCGAAAGCGACACGAAGTGCGCGAAGCCTGGGGGAGAGTCATAGTTCGATTCGCGGGTCGACCAGGGTGTAGACCAGGTCGGTGATCAGGTTGAACAGCACGGCCATCGCGGCGGTCACCAGGAAGCTGCCGAGCAGCAGGCTGTAGTCGCGCTGCAGCAGCGCGTCGAACATCAGGCGGCCGAGGCCGGGCCAGGCGAACACGGTCTCGGTCAGCACGGCGCCGCCGATCAGGCCGCCGGCCTGGATGCCGGCCAGCGTGACCACCGGCAGCAGCGCGTTGCGCAGCACGTGCGCGCGCAGGATGCGGCCGGGCCGCACGCCCTTGGCGCGCGCGGTCTTCACGAAGTCCATCTGCGCGACCTCGAGCATCGCGGCACGCGTCATGCGCGCATACACCGCCATGTAGAACAGCGCGAGCGTGAGCACCGGCAGCACCAGGTGCTGCGCGACGTCCCACGCCAGCGCAAGGCCGGTCGCACCCGAGCCGACGGTGCTGAAGCCGAAGCCCGGCAACCAGTCGAGCTGCACGGTGAAGACCAGCACCGCCATCAGCGCGAGCCAGTACAGCGGCGTGGCATAGAACAGCAGCGCGACCATGCTGATCGAGCTGTCGACCCAGGTGCCCGCCCGACGTGCCGACAGCGCACCCAGCGTGATGCCCAGGAGCAGCGACAGCGCGAAGGCGCTGCCGGTCAGCAGCAACGTGGCCGGCAGCCGGTCGGCGATCAGCTTCAGCACCGGCTGCTGCTGCCGGTACGAATAGCCCAGGTCCAGCTGCACCACCTTGCCGAGGTAGGTCGCGAGCTGGGTCGTGATCGGCTTGTCGAGCCCGAACTGCGCACGCAGCTGCGCGACGAACTGCGCGTCCGACGCGCCGGCCTCGCCGGCCATCACCGACACCGGATCGCCCGGCGCCGCGCGCACCAGCATGAAGTTGACCGTCGCGATCAGCAGGATCGCCACCAGACCCTGCAGCACGCGGGTCAGCATGAACTGCGTGCGCTTCATGTCAGCCGACGCTCGCACCGCCGAGGCTGTCGTTGAGGCCGATGCCTGACGTGATCAAGTTGTTGAGCTTGGTGCGGTACAGCGTCGGAAAGTTGATCTCGTAGAGCCACGCCACCGGCACTTCGTCGAGCAGGATCTTCTGCGCCTCGAGGTAGATGGCCTTGCGCTTCTCGGGGTCCGCTTCCTTGCCGCCGGCTTCGAACAGCGCGTCGATCTTCGGGTTGGAGTAGCCCTCGACGTTGTTGAAGGGCGAGCCCTTCGCGATGTTGGCCGTGGTGTAGTTGCGCGCCACGCCGAGTGCCGGGTCGCCGTACTGGTACACGTAGGTGAAGGCGAGGTCGTAGTCCCACTCGTTGAGCTTCTGGTTCCAGCCGGCCACGTCGGTCGCGACCATCTCGATCTTCACGCCGGCCTGCGCCAGGTTCTGCCGCAGGATCTCGGCCGAGCGCGTCCAGGTCTCGCCGTAGGGCAGCGGCAGCAGGCGCAGCGTTTCGCCCTTGTAGCCGGCCTCGGCCAGCAGCTTCTTGGCGGTGTCGACGTTGCGCGGGTACTTGGCGACGTCGGTGCTGTAGAACTTGATGTTGCTGTTGAAGGGGCCGGTCGCCGGCTTGGCGAAGCCCTGCCAGGCCACCTTGCAGATCGCCTCGCGGTCGATCGCATGCATCATGGCCTGGCGGAACTTGACGTTGTCCATCGGCGCCTTGCGGTTGTTGATCCACAGCCATGCGTGCGGCGCGAAGAACTCCCAGCCCTTGGTCGTGACGGCAACGCCGGGCAGCTTGGACAGGCGCTGCACGTCGAAGAACTCGACCGCGCCGCCGGGCACCAGGTCGACCTTGCCGGATTCGAAAGCCGCCGCGCGCGAGGCCGCGTCCGGGATCACGTGGAAGTAGACGCTCTCGACCAGCGGCATGTCGGGCACGTGGTAGTCGGTGTTGGCGACCAGCTGGATGTAGCTGCCCTTGACCCATTCCTTGAACTTCAGCGGGCCGGTGCCGATCGGCGTCGCGTTGGCCGGGTTCGTGAGGAAGTCGGTGCCTTCGTAGATGTGCTTGGGCACCATCGGCATGCTGCCGACTTCGAAGATGCCGATGAAGGGACCGAAGGGGTACTTGAGCTTGAACTCGACCGTCAGCGGATCAATCGCCTTGATGCTCTCGACCGAGGCCAGGTTGGCGCGCAGCCGCGCATGCGTCTTGCGCAGGAAGACGTCGGCCGAGAACACCACGTCGTCGGCGGTGAAGGGCTTGCCGTCATGCCACTTGACGCCCGGCTTCAGCTTGAAGGTGAAGACCGTGCCTTCCTTGTTCTGCGTCCACGAGGTGGCCAGCGAGGGCAGCGGATTGATCTTCTCGTCGTAGCGCAGCAGGCCTTCGTAGATGTTGCCCGCGATCATCTGCGTCGGGCCGTTCTGCGTGATGCCCAGCATCAGCCCGGGCGGCTCCGGCTGCACGACGGCGTTGATCACGCCGCCCTTCTTTCCAGCGGCCAGCACATGCATCGGAACGCCGGCAAGCGTGAAACCTGCGGCAGCGGCGGCACCCATCTGGATGAGATTGCGACGTTTCATGGACACGGACTCCTGATTGCTAAGTTGAAGAGAGGACGAATGAGCGGGAGACAAGGCAAGGCCGCACGAAGTGCGCGGAGGCCTGGGGGCGGGTCAGGCTTTCGAGTCAAGCCTTGTCAGGCCTTGTATGAGGTCGGCGGCAGCGGCTCGATGCGCTGCAGCATCGCGGCCCATTCGCGGCCGTTCGGATCGGGGTCGCCCGGCTTGCGCGAGCTGTCACCGCTCTCGTACTGCCGCGCGGTCTTCTCGCAGACGTCGGCCGGCACCGGGTGGATCGGCTGGCCGCTCGCCTGGATCGCCATCTGCACGCGGCAGGCGCGCTCCAGGTTCAGCATGAGGATGAAGGCTTCGGACACCGTGCGGCCCAGCGTGAGCAGGCCGTGGTTGCGCAGGATCATGGCGCGCGACGTCGGGCCGAGGTCGGCGATCAGCCGCTCGCGCTCCTCGAAGTCGAGCGCGATGCCTTCGAACGCGTGATAGACCACGCGGTTGTAGAACTGCAGCGCCCACTGGTTGCAGGGCTGCAGCCCGCCGGCCAGCGACGACACGCCGACGCCCGCCACCGTGTGCGTGTGCAGCACGCAGGCCGCGTCGTGCCGCGCCGAATGCACCGCGCTGTGGATCGTGAAGCCGGCCGGGTTCACGTCGTAGGGCGAGTCGTCGAGGATGCGGCCTTCGAGGTCGATCTTCACGAGCGACGAGGCCGTGATGTCCTTGAACAGCATCCCGTAGGGGTTGATCAGGAACTGGTCGTCCGCACCCGGCACGCGCGCCGAGATGTGCGTGTAGATGCTGTCGTCCATGCCGTAGTAGGCGACCAGCCGGTACGCGGCAGCGAGGTCCTCGCGCACCTGGCGCTCGGCATCGGACATGGACGGGCGGCTGCCCACGACATGCAAGGACATGGCTTTTCTTCCTGGTGATTTCGCTGGCACGGTGTGGCGCGCACCGTCTTGATTGCCTCATGCAAACTGTCGACAGTCAACGCTCAACAGGTCCAAAGCAATATGCAGGCCAGAAATCCGGCGCAGTCCATCCCCGCGCTGGTGCGCGCACAGCAACTTCAATCAGGTACGGAGAAATTCCATAGACACCGCAGAACCGGCGCCGCAGGGCTGCAGGTGCGCCCCCTGCAAGGGGGTTGGCGAAAGCGACACGCAGTGCGCGAAGCCTGGGGGGTCAGTCGCGCAACGCGAGGTGCGGCGCCAGCATCACCACCGTCTTGATGTCCAGCTTGTCGAACACCGTCCGCGCCTGCGTGCGGATGGTCTCGAGCGACCGGTCCAGCTGCGCCGCAACCTGCTTCTGCGTCAGCCCGTCGGCCAGCAGGCGCGCGACCATCAGTTCGCGCGTGCTCAGGCTGTCCACGGCGTGGCGGCGGCGCGCTCGCAAGAACAGCACTTCATGCTCGAGCGTGCGTTCCACCACCACGCGCTGGCCGACGACCTGGCTGTCGCCGCCGGCCAGCAGCGCAGAGAGCGCTTCGGGCAGTTGGTCTTCCGCGTTTCCGTTCCATTCCAGATGCATCAGTTCACGGAAACGGGGATCGGCGTGATAGATCACCCCGCGCGCATCGGCGATGGCGACGGCCCAGGTGTCGCGCGTGTTGTCGCCGCCGAGGCGGTCGAGATGCACCAGCCGGTTCAGCGCCAGCGCCTGCATGAGATGCGGCGCCAGGTGCGACAGCAATTCGATCTCGGCCGGTTTGCAGACCCGATCCGGGTCGGTGCGAAACAGCGAGATCCAGTGCACGAACTGCGTGCGCGGATTCAGGTCGGAAGTGACGAAGAAATTGCGGTGCCCGAACTCGTCGCAGAAATCCCGCATCGCCCCGTGGGCCGGCCCGGCGAAATCGCGCGCGACATTGAAACCCATGGTGGCGCGCGGCTGACGCGTGACCTGCATCGCCGCCGGGTCGAGATGCTTGATCTTCTCGTAGGCCTGCAGCATCCGGGGCGACACGTTGTAGAGGTGGGCGCTGTGGATCTCGATGCCGGCCCTCGTCATCGTCGCCGTGCCCCACACCGACGAATCGAAGTGAAGCGCCGCCTTCAGATCGGTCAGGATCTGGTCCTGAAAACTTTGCACATCCAATTCCTGGGCCCGCCGGTATGCGGTCAGGAGCAGATGGCTGAATGCAGAGAGCATCGGGAGGGCTACAGTTTTTTACATTCTGCCCTTGCAATTGGTCACATGTCCGAATTCGACTGAAATTAAAGGTTAATTCACGCAAGATGAAGACTTATTGATTACAAATGAAATGAATTCAAGACCGTTTCCGATCTCTTTCATATTCCTGGGCTGGGCCAATCTGGCGGCCCAGTCGGCCGAACAACTCAGTCTTTCGGCCGTTCCGCTGGTTGCCGTCCTGATGCTTGGCGCCGGCCCGGGCGACATCGGCGCACTTGCTGCCGTGCAGACGCTGCCCTTCCTGCTGTTGTCGATTCCGTTCGGCCTGGCCGCGGACCGCGTGTCGAAACGGCGGTTGATGATCGGGGCCGAAGCATTGCGTGCGCTGTCGCTGGTCGGCTTGCTCGCGGCGGTGCTGTGGGGCCGGCTGTCGATCGGATGGCTGGGCGCGCTCGGATTTCTCGGCGCGGTCGGCACCGTCGCCTTCAGTGTTGCCGCGCCGGCGCTGGTCCCCGCGCTGGTGCCGCGCGGTGCGCTGGCACAGGCCAATGGCCGGCTCGAACTGGCGCGCAGTGCCGCCTTCACGGCCGGCCCGGCCCTCGCCGGCGCGCTGGTGTCGTGGGCCGGCGCATCGGCCGCCTTCGAGCTGGCGACGATGCTGTCGGTCGTGGCGGCCGGGTTGCTGCTGCGGCTGCCGGAGTCGCCGACCGCAGCGTCCTCGGCCGCTGCGGCGCCGCGGCACCCTTGGGCCGAGTTGAAGGACGGCGCGCGGCTGGTCTGGGACCACCCCTTGCTTCGGCCGATGCTGCTGACTGCCGCCGTGTGGAACCTGTCGTGGTTCGTGCTGCAGGCGGCCTATGTGTCCTACGCGGTCCGGGCGCTCGGGCTCGGCGCCGATGGCGTCGGCCTGACGCTGGCGGCCAACGGCGCGGGCATGGTGGCCGGCGCGCTGCTGGCGCCACGCGTGATCGCCGCCCTGCCCTTCGGCCGCGCCGTCCAGCTCGGCCCGGCCGTGTCGGTGCTGGCCGCCGCGCTGATGGTCGCGACGCTCGCCTGGCCCAACGGCGCGCTGGCTGGGCTGTCGTTCTTCCTGCTCGGCGCCGGGCCGATCATCTGGGTGATCACGTCCGCCACGCTGCGCCAGAGCGTCACGCCGGACGGCATGCTGGGGCGTGTGTCGGCACTGTTCCTGGCGGTGAATGCGGGCGCGCGGCCGGTCGGCGCGGCGCTGGGCGGGTTGATCGGGGTGTATGGGGGCGAGGCCATGTGTCTGTGGGCTGCGCTGGCGGGATTCGTGGCGCAGGCGGGGTTGATCTTTGGGTCGGGGGCGTTGCGGGGGTTGGTGGGGTTGCCGGAGCGGGGGTGACGAGGGGTCGCGCATTCCATCGCGGAGCTCAAGGCCGGCCTAATATGCGCCGTCACCGGCAGGTTCTTGATGCTTCTTGGAACGCTATGAGTTCGTGCTGCCTGAAATCTCTGAACCACCTGCAAAGAGAAGAGCTGGAGCGCCTGCAGCATGAATGAATTGATTCTTTACACCACCGAAGATGGAAAAAGCCAGATTCAACTTCGGGCTGATTTGGGTACGGTTTGGCTGACCCAGCTTGAAATGGCGGAGTTGTTCCAGACCAGCAAGCAGAACATCGCCAAGCACCTCAAAGCCATCTTTTCTGAGCAGGAGTTGAGTCAAGATTCAGTTGTCAACCAACGGTTGACAACTGCCGCTGACGGCAAGAACTACCGCGTGTCGCACTACAACCTCGACGCCATCCTCGCCGTGGGCTACCGCGTGCGCTCACCGCGCGGCGTACAGTTCCGCCGCTGGGCGTCCACCGTGCTGAAGGAGTACCTGGTCAAAGGCTTCGCGATAGACGACGAGCGGCTGAAGAACCCTGATGGCCGCCTGGACTACTTCGACGAGATGCTGGCGCGCATCCGGGACATCCGGGCTTCGGAAAAGCGCTTTTACCAAAAGGTGCGCGATCTGTTGGCGCTGGCCAGCGACTACGACAAGACGGACCAGGCAACGCAGGGTTTTTTCGCCGCGGTACAAAACCTGCTGCTTTACGCCGTGACGCAGAAGACGGCGGCCGAACTCATCACAGCTCGGGCCAATCGCGATGACCCCAACTTTGGCCTGATGCATTGGAAGGGCGCCCAAGTGCGCAAGCAAGACATCCTGGTGGCCAAGAATTACCTGACCGAAGACGAGATAGACACCCTGAACAGGCTGGTGGTGATCTTCCTGGAAACAGCGGAGCTGCGCACCAAGAGCCGCCAAGAAATTCGCATGGCTTTTTGGAAGCAGAACGTGGACCAGATCGTGAGCTTCAACGGTTTTCCTGTACTCACGCACACCGGCGCGGTGAGCCATGCGCAGATGGAATCCAAGACGAGTGCGCTCTACCTCGACTACGACCAGCGTCGCAAGCAGCAAGACGCACTGCATGCCGACCAGCAAGACGACGCGGACCTGAAGGCGCTGGAGAACGCCATCAAGCACCGCCCGAAAAACGATCAGGGCTGATTCAGTCGCGCGCTGCTGTCCGCTGGAGCGCCGCCCGAATCGTCCCCAACCCCCGCAGCAAATGCGCATCCAGCTCTTCCAGCATCGCATTCAGGTCGTCCCCGATCGCCAGTGTCAGGAAAAGCTTGTGGTTCTCCGCATAGTCCGGCTTCGGCGTGTGCGTGAGCCGGCAGACGGCGAAGCCGAGCTGGATCTTCTGCGTCATCTGTTGCCACACGTCGAGCAGCAAATGGTTGCCGCAGCGTTCATAGACCAGCCCATGAAAGTGCGCCTCGGCAGCACTCTCGCGGTTCAGTTCTCGGCTGGCGACGGCTTCGGCCAGCGCGTCGTAGCGCGCCGTCATCTCTGCGCGAAACGCCGCGTCGCGTTGCGGCCAGAGGCGGATGAAGGCCTGCTTCTCCATGATGCGGCGAACCTCGTACACATCGCTCATCGTCTCTTCGTCGATGTCGGCGACATAGGTGCCGGCGTAGGGCCGGTTCACGACCAGGCCGGTTTCGATCAGCTCGCGAATGGCTTCGCGCAACAGGCCGCGGCTGACGCCGAACTGGGTCGCGAAGTGGCTTTCGACCAGTTGTGTGCCGGGCGCGATCTGGCCGGTGAGGATGGCCGTGCGCAGCGTCTGGGCCACGTAGTCGCGGCGGGTGGCGGACGGCGCAGGCGCGAAGTCGGGAAGGGTGTGGGTCGCCATCGCTGTGAGTTTCTCGTTCGTGGTGTGCTCAGGCGCCGCGCAGCGCCAGCCGCTTCTCGAGCCGGCTCGCAGCCCAGGCACCGGGGTAGATGAGCACGAAGTAAATCACGGCCACGGCGGTGAGCATTTCCAGCGGCCGGTACGACACCGCACTGAGCGCGCGGCCCTGGTACATCAGCTCGTGCACGGCGATCACCGAGGCGACCGACGTGTTCTTGGCCAGCTCGATGCCGCGGTTGGTGAAGGCGGGCAGCATGCGCTTGAGCACCTGCGGCAGCACCACGCGGCGCAGCACCTGCGCGCGCTCCATGCCGATGGCGAGCGCGCCTTCCCACTGTCCCTTGGGCAACGACGCGATGCCGCCGCGGAAGATCTCCGAGCAGTAAGCCGACGCATTGAGCGTGAGCGCCAGCAGCGCCGCCACGTAGGGGCTCAGCTGCACGCCGGTGACGATCGGGAACGCGTAGAAGAACCACACCAGCTGGATGAGGATGGGGATGTTGCGGAACAGTTCCATGTAGCCGCGCGCGGCGGCACCGAGCAGCCGGCTGTTCGACCGTGCCGCCAGCGCGATCAGCACGCCGAGCAGCATCGCCGCCGGAAAGGCCACGGCCCACAGCCAGGCCGTGACGCCGACGCCCTTGAGCAGCACCGGCCAGTTCTGCAGCACGGCCGAGAAGTCCCAGGTGAAATCCATGGCGCGTCAGGCTCCCTGCGTGCGGGTCGACACGCTCAGCCGGTGCTCGAGCGCGCGGGCACCGATGCTCAACACCAGCAGCGTGAGGAAGAAGATGCCCGCGATCACGGTGTAGACCTCGAGCGGCCGGAAGGTGATGGAGTTGACCTGCATGGCCTGGTACAGCAGGTCGGAATAGGCCAGCGTCGACGCCAGCGCGGTGGTCTTGATGAGTTCGAACGCGCGCTCGATGAAGGGCGGCACCATGCGCGCCATGGCCTGCGGCAGCACCACGCGGCGCAGCGCCTGGTGCGGCTGCATGCCGATGGCGCGCGCGCCTTCCCACTGGCCGCGCTCAACCGACACCACGCCGCCGCGGAACACCTCGGCGAAGAAGGCGCCCGACTGCGTCGACAACGCGATGACGGCTGCCACGTACGGGTCGAGGCTCACGCCGATGAGCACCGGCAGCGCATAGAACGCCCAGAAGAAGTGCACCAGCGGCGGCGTGTTGCGATAGAACTCGATGAACCACAGCGCGGGCAGCGCCAGCCAGCGCTTGCCCGACAGCCGCAGCGCCGCGAGCACGATGCCGACCACGACGCCCACCGCGATGGCGACGGCGGCGATCTTGATCGTGCCGACGAAGCCGGCCAGCAGCATGTCGCGGTGCGCCCAGACGCCGCTGAAGTCCCATGCGTAGTTCATGTTCTTCGCCGCCTTGCGCCGGTTACTGGCCCAGCGTTTCCTTCATCACGCCGGGCACGGTGGCCGCGTCGATGTTCTTGGTCTTCAGGTACTGCGCGTACAGCGCCTGCGTCTGGCCCGAGGCGTAGAGCTTGCCGATGATGGCGTCGAGCTGGTCGCGGAAGGCGGTGTCGGTCTCGCGGCGGATGCCCACGCTGGTCGGCAGCGCGACGACCGGTTGCGGCACCTGCACCTTGCCCTTGCGGATCTTCGAGTACGCGATGACCAGCGCCGGGTGATAGAAGCCGATGGCGTCGACGCGGCCCGACATGAAGGCGGCCACGGTCTCGTCGGTGTTGGTGAAGCGCTCGATCTTGGCCTTGGGCAGGCGCACGGTCAGGTCGCGGTCGGTGGCGGTGCCCAGCGCCACGCCGATGCGCACCTCGGGCTTGTCGAGGTCGGCCCAGTTCCTGGCGACCAGGCCGTCCTTGGTGAGCACGCCCTGCGCATACCAGAGCAGCGGATTGGCCGGGAAGTCGAGCGCCTTCTTGCGCTCCTCGGTCGCGTCCAGCACGAACATCGCGTCGATCTGGCCGGCCTGCAGCGCAGCCACGCTGTTGCCCCAGGTGGTTTCGACCGGCGTCATCTTCACGCCCATCTCCTTGGCGACCTGCTCGCCCAGCAGCACGCCCAGGCCGGTCCACTTGTCCGTCGCCGGATCGCGGAAGTACCACGGGTCGCCGGGCGCGACGCCGATGCGCAGCTCGCCGGCCGACTTGACCTTTTGCAGGGTCTGCGCGGACACGGCAAGGCTGCCGAGCGACAGGGTGGCGGCGAGCGTGACGGCGAGGGCACGGCGCAGGAACGAGGTGTTGGCGTTCATGGGTTGATTCCGGTGACGGGTTGAGGGACGAGGGTTGGAGAAGAAATCAATCGGCGGCCGGCAGCGTGCCGTGCGCGTCGCTGGCACTCGCGATGTAGGCGCGGTAGAGGGCGTCGAGACGCTGCGTGACCGGGCCGCCCGGCACCATGGCGCGGCCGTCGACCGACTGCACCGGCGTGATACCGGCCAGCGTGCCGGTGACGAAGGCCTCGTCGGCGGCGTACACCTCAGCCAGCGTGAAATCGCCTTCGAACACCGGGATGCCCGCTTCGCGCGCGAGCCGCACGAGGGTGCCGCGCGTGATGCCGTTGAAGCAGTAGCGGCCCGACGACGTCCACAGCGCGCCGTTGCGCACCACGAAGAAGTTGGTCGAGTTGCAGCTGGAGACGAAACCGTGCGGGTCGAGCATCACGGCCTCGTCGGCCCCGGCCTGGATCGCCTGGATCAGCGCCTGGATCAGGTTCAGGCGGCTGTGCGAATTGAGCCGCAGGTCGAACACGTCGGGCCCGCTGCAGCGGTAGGTGGAGGTGAAGAGCTTCAGCCCTTTCCGCTTGGCCTCGGGCGTGACGACCTTGTGCTCGGCCACGCACACGATGGTGGCGCCGCCGATGATGAAGCGCGGATCCTGGTTGGGCGTCTTCTTCACGCCGCGGGTGACCATCAGCCGTGCGTGCGCGCCGTCTCGCATGCCGTTGCGCAGGAAGGTGTCGGTCACGACCTTCTTGATCTGGTCCTTGCTCATGCCGATGTCGAGCGAGATCGACCTGGCGCCTTCCCACATGCGGTCGATGTGCGCGTCGAAGGACACGATGCGGCCGTCGACCAGCCGCACGCCTTCCCACACGCCGTCGCCGCAGACATAGCCGGCGTCGAACACCGACACGGTGGCCTGGTGACGCGGCACGAACTGGCCGTTGACATGGACGAGCACCGCGTCGTTGCGATCGTCGGGGGTGTAGGCCTGGGAACTGGTCTTGGAGAGAGCGCTGTCGGCGGACATGGGTCGTGGGGTTCGGTGATTCGGTTCAGAAATGAAAGGCGGTGAAGCGCTCGAGGAAGCGCTGCGTGCGTTCCTGCTTTGGGTGCTTGAGCACCTCGTCGGGCGTGCCCGTCTCGTGCAACTGGCCGTCGGCGAGGAACACCACCTTGGTGGCGAAGTGATAGGCAAAGCCGAGTTCGTGGGTCACCAGCAGCATGGTCCGGCCTTCGTTGGCGAGCGCGAGGATGGTCGAGAGCACCTCGCCGACCAGCTCGGGGTCGAGCGAGGACGTGGGCTCGTCGAACAGCAGAACCTCGGGCTCCATCGCCAGCGCGCGGGCGATGGCCACCCGCTGCTGCTGGCCGCCGGACAGGTGACCGGGGTAGGCGCCGGCTTTCTCGGCGAGCCCGACCTTGGTCAATTCGCGCAGTGCGCGCTCACGTGCGTCGCTTGTCGACTCGCGCTTGACGGTGACAAGCCCCTCCATGACGTTCTGCAGCACCGTCATGTGCGGGAACAGGTTGAACTGCTGGAACACCATGCCGACCTGCTTGCGCACCGCGCTCAGTT
Source organism: Variovorax sp. GW821-FHT10B04 (assembly GCF_059415645.1). Classification (NCBI taxonomy): domain Bacteria; kingdom Pseudomonadati; phylum Pseudomonadota; class Betaproteobacteria; order Burkholderiales; family Comamonadaceae; genus Variovorax; species Variovorax sp. GW821-FHT10B04. Next base: position 332,055 of record NZ_JBWKNQ010000002.1, on the reverse strand, counting down.
CGGTCCGGCCGTAGCGGATCTCGCCACCGTCGCGGGCCGGCGTGCCGATGGCGCGGCCCTTGAGCACCACGCGACCGGCGGACGGCATCTCCATGAAGTTCAGGCAGCGCAGCAGCGTGCTCTTGCCCGAGCCGCTCGACCCGATGACCGCGATGCGGTCGCCCGGCTGCACGTCGAGGTCGATGCCGCGCAACACATGGTGCGCGCCGAAGCGCTTGTGCAGCCCTTGAATCTGGAGGATGGACGGTGTCGGAGTCATGATGTCTGGATTCTGCTGATTGTCGAACAATCGACAATCGGTAGTTGTACGACTTTAGCAAGACATATGCCAGACCGCTGAGCAGGCCATGACGCAGCAGGCGAAAATCCCCCCATGCAAATCCAAAAAGACACTGTCGTCACCCTCACCTACAAAGTCGCCGACGCGCAGGGCAAGCTGATCGAAGCCAGCCCGGAGCCCATGGCTTATCTGCATGGCGGCTACGACAACACGCTGCCCAAGATCGAGGCGGCGCTCGACGGCCAGGCCAAGGGCTACAAGGTCACGCTCGACCTGTCGCCCGAAGACGGTTTCGGCGTGCGCGACGAGTCGCTGGTGCGCACCATCCCCAAGTCGGAATTCCCGCCGGGCGTGAAGGTCGGCGGCCAGCTGCAGGGCCGGCTCGACGACGGCACCGAGCACGTGTTCACCGTGACGAAGATCAAGGGCCCGGTGGTGCTGCTCGACGGCAACCATCCCTGGGCCGGCAAGCAACTGCGCTTCAGCATCACGGTGGTCGACGTCCAGGCGGCGACCGAAGAAGAGATCGCGCACCGCCACGTGCACGGCGCCCACGGCCACCACCATTGAACGGCATCACATCATGACCAGAGACGCAGCCCGCCAGAACGAACTGAAGAAGATGGCGCTGTGCGAGCCCTGCACCGGCATCCAGCGCAACTGGCGCCGCGCGCCGGGGCATGCGGAACTGGTGCAAGGCCAGAGCCGCAAGGAAGAGCGCGAGACCGGCACGGTGAACATCACGCGCTACCGCTGCGACCGCTGCGGCACCGCCTGGGAATACGAGAACGACAAGGCCAACCTGCATGCGGGCTGGTCGGTGGTCGGCGGCTGACGTCGCCGACCTTCCTTCTCAGGCCGATTCAAACACTCACTTCATCGCACACGCCTCCACCGACGGATCCACGTGGTCCGTCATGGTGGTGCCGACCAGGCGGTTCGTCAGCTTGCCCTGCGCGTCCTTCTCGACCACGCGGGTGTAGAGGTTGTGGATCGGGTACTGGTTGGTGTTGAAGCGGAACGGCCCGCGCACCGACTGGAAGTCGGCCTTGCGCAAGGCCTTGCGCAGCGCCTCGTGGTCTTCGATCTTGCCGCCGACCGCGCGCACCGCGCTGTCGAGCAGCAGCGCCGTGTCGTAGGCCTGCGATGCATACAGCGTCGGCGTGCGGCCGTAGACCTTGCGGAAGTCGGCCACGAACTTCTGGTTGGCCGCGTTCGGCAGGTCGGCCGCCCACTGCGAGCTGTTGTAAAGCCCGGCGATCGGCTCGCCGATCGCCGCGATGGTGTCCTCGTCGGCCGAGAAACCCGGCGCCAGCAGCGCGACCTGCCTGCCGAGCCCCGAGGCGCCGAACTGCTTGATGAAGTTCACGCCCATGCCGCCCGGCAGGAAGAAGAAGATCGCGTCCGGCTTGGCGGCGCGCATCGTCGCCAGTTCGGCCGCGTAGTCGAGCTGGCCCATCTTGGTGTAGATCTCTTCGACCACCTCGCCCTTGTACTGGCGCTTGAAGCCGGTCAGCGATTCGCGGCCGCCCGGGTAGTTGGGCGCGATCAGCGCGACCCGCGCGAACTTGCGGTCGGTCGCGTACTTGCCGACGGCCTGCGGGATGTCCTCGTTGTGCCAGGCGACCGAGAAGAAATTGCGGTCGCACTTGGCGCCGGCGTAGTCGCTCGGGCCGGTGTTGGGGCTCAGGTAGATCGTGTCGTTCGACAGGATGGTCGGCAGCACCGGCAGCAGCACGTTGCTGAACACCATGCCGGTCATCACGTCGACCTTGTCGCGCTTGAGGAAGCGCTCGACCGTCTGGCGTGCGCTGTCGGCGTTCTGCTGGTCGTCGACGATGGTCATCTCCACCGGCAAGCCGCCGAGCTTGCCGCCGCCATGCTGGATGCCGAGGTTGAAACCGTCGCGCACCTCCTGGCCGATCACGGCGCCGGGGCCCGAGAGCGTGGTCAGAAAGCCGATCTTCACGGCGTCCGCCGCATGGCTCGCCGTGGTGGCGGCCATGGCCGCGATGGCAAGCGCGAGCGTGGAGGCAAGGGTCAGCTGTTTCATCAGGGTGGGTCGTGGCATGCGAAAGCTCCGGTGGGGCTCAACGGGTTGGGGTTGCCGCGAAGTATGGGAAGGCACTCCGCGCGCAGCTATCCGTAAACCGCAAGCGGCGGATGGCGGCCTGTCCGATTTCGGCAGTGCATCAGCCGGCGGCCCGGCGGCGCCGTTGCCGATTCCGGATAGCGCGCTTGCGGATCGCGGCTAGTGCACGCCGGCCCGCATGCCGACACTGGCCCGATCGACCCGACCCCGCTCGCCCCACAGGAGACCCCGATGACGATCGACCACGATGAGCTGGACCGCCTGGTCCGCCCCGACAGCGTGCACAAGCGCGTCTACACCGACCCGGCCATCTTCCAGCTGGAGATGGAACGCATCTACGGCCAGGCCTGGATCTACGTCGGCCACGAGAGCCAGGTGCTGGCCACCGGCGACTTCCACACCACCCGCATCGGCGACCAGGACGTGGTGCTGGTGCGTGCGCAGGACGGCGCGGCCAAGGTGCTCTACAACCGCTGCCCGCACAAGGGCGCGAAGCTGGTGCCCGAAGGCGACGGCTGCGCCGGCAAGTTCTTCCGCTGTCCGTACCACGCGTGGACCTTCAAGCTCGACGGCACGCACCTCGGGGCGCCGATGCGCAACGGCTTCGAGGGCACGGCCTATGACCCGGCCGACCCGCAGTTCTCGATGGCGCCGCTGGCGCGGGTCGACAGCTACCGCGGCTTCGTCTTCGCGAGCCAGAGCGCCGATGGGCCGGGGCTGGTCGAGTTCCTCGGCGGCGTGGCGAGTTCGATCGACAACCTGTGCGACCGCTCGCCGACCGGCGAGGTCGAGGTGGCGGGCGGCGTGTTCCGCGTGATGCAGGAGTCGAACTGGAAGGTGTTCTACGAGAACCTGCACGACACCATGCACGCGCGAGTGACGCACGAGTCGTCGGTGGAGGCCGCGCGCGCCGAGGCCGAAGCCATCGGCGAGATGCCCTTCGAGCTGCTGATCCAGGACGGCAACGGCGAGCCCTATGCCTTCTGGGAAAAGCTGGAACTGCGCGCCTACCACCGCGGCCATGGCTACATGGAAGGCATCTTCGACCCCGGCGCCGCCACGCGCGACCCGGTGTCGCGCGCGCACTTCGACTGCCTGCAAGAGGCCTACGGCGAAGCGCGCGCCCGCGAGATCCTCGGCATGGCACGGCACAACACCATCCTGTACGGCAGCGGCTCGCCGCACAACGTGTTCCAGCAGTTCCGCGTGATCCGGCCGGTGACGGTCGACCGCACGCTGGTCGAAATCCAGCTGTTCCGCTGCAAGGGCGCGCCCGACGCCGTGTTCGACCGTGCGCTGACCTACGCCAACCTGATCAACTCGCCATCTTCGAACGTGATGCCCGACGACGTCGAGCTGTACCGCCGCTGCCAGCAGGGCAACCAGAACCGTGGCGGCGAGTGGGTGAGCCTGCACCGCTACGTCGGCACCGACCGCACACTGCCCGACGGCGCGGTGTCGACCAACGGCACCAGCGAGCTGCCGATGCGCAACCAGTTCGCGGCCTGGCGCGAGTACATGCTGAATCCGCCCGCATCGACTTCGGCGCCCATGGCTGCAACCGCCTGCGAAGGAGGCTGCCATGCAGCTGCTTGACCGCGCCTTCGACGTCTCGACCCAGCCCGTTTCTCCCGCGCCGGCCGATGCGGCATTGCGCGCACGCGTCGAAGCCTTCCTGTGGCACGAAGCGCGGCTGCTCGACGAGCGCCGCTTCGACGACTGGCTCGCGCTGTGGACCGACGCCGGCCGCTACTGGATGCCGCGCCACCACGGCCAGCGCGATCCGTTCACCCAGATCTCGCTGTTCTGGGAAGACCGCATGCTGCGCGAGACCCGCGTGCGCCGGCTGCTGCATCCGCGCAACTGGTCGCAGCAGCCGCCGACGCGCAGCAACCGGCTGGTCGGCAACGTGCACATCGACGGGCTCGACGCCGACGGCCACCTGATCGTCTGTTCGAACCTGCATTACGCCGAGTACCGGCTGGAGCCGCGCCAGCTCGCGGGCCAGGTCTTCCACAAGCTGGCGGTGGATGACGGCGGCGGCTTCCGCATGCAGCTCAAGCGCGTCGACCTGATCAACTGCGACAGCGTGTTCGGCAACCTGGAGGTCTTCGTGTGAGCGCGCAGACCGACCTGCGCGCCATACCGCCGATGGTGCTGGCGCTGCACTACCAGAACGAGACGCTGCACCCCGACGGCCGCATCCGCGTCGGCCTCGCGGCGGGCGACCCGGTGCGCGAGCAGGTGGTCGCGGCGGCATCCGCCTTGCTCGCGGGTGCGCGCCAGCGCGGCTGGCCGATCGTGCACGTGCGCATCGCCTTCCGGCCCGACTACGCCGACTGCCCACGCAACACGCCGATCTTCCGCAAGACCGTCGAACTCGGTGCGGTGCGCGACGGCGAATGGGGCGCCGACTTCCTGCCCGAACTCGCGCCCCGGGCGAGCGCCACCGAACACGTGGTGACGCACACGCGCATCAGCGCCTTCGCGGGCACGCCGGTCGAGCAGCTGATGCGACTGTTCAACACGCAGCGCCTGCTGGTGGCCGGCGTGGCGACGCATTCGGTGGTCGAAGGCACGGTGCGCGACGCGGCCGACCGAGGCTTCGACGTGTTCGTCGCGGCCGACGCCTGCGCCGCCGCCGACCGCGCGGTGCACGACGCCGCGCTCGCGAGCATGGCGTTGGTTGCAACGATCACGACGGTTGCCGACGGCTTCGCGACGCTGGAGGTGGCGGCATGACGCGGCTCGACGGCAAGGTCGCCATCGTCACCGGCGCCACGCAGGGCTTGGGGCTGGACGTGGCGCGCGGTCTGGTGGCGGCCGGCGCGCGCGTGATGCTCGCGGGCATCGACGACCCGGCCGGCCTCGCGGCGGCCAGGTCGCTCGGCGACGCCGCGATCTACCTCGACACCGACATCACCGACGACGCGCAGATCGCGCGCTGCATCGCACGCACGCGCGCCCGCTTCGGCGGTCTCGACCTGCTGGTGAACAGCGCCTGCGTGTACGACGACGCGGGCGTCGCGTCGACGCGCGCCCAGTGGCTGAACACGCTCAACGTCAACCTGGTGTCGGCCGCGATCTTTGCGCAGCAGGCGGCGGCAGTGATGCCGCGTGGCTCGGTGGTGATCAACCTGGGCAGCACCGGCGGCAAGTTCGGCGCGGCCGGCCGCGCGACCTATCCGGCGTCGAAGGCCGGCATGCTGCAGCTCACGCGCAACCTGGCCGTGACGCTGGCGCCGCAAGGCATCCGTTGCGTGAGCGTGTCGCCGGCCTGGACCTGGTCGCCCGCGATGGAACGCATGAGCGGCGGATCGATCGAGAAGGCGGATGCGGTCGGCGCGCGGGTGCATCCGCTCGGTCGCGTGGGGCGCGGCGAGGAAGTCGCGGCGGCGGTGGTGTTCGCGTGTTCCCCCGCGGCGTCGTGGATTACGGGGGTGGATTTGCCGGTCGACGGCGGGTTCTCGAGCCTGGGGCCGGATCAGGGCCGCTCCCCTCGCGACTGGTTCGCGGAAGAGCGAGGGAAGTAGGCGTTCTAGGTTAGACACCAATCGATGCGCTCAGCGGATCGCCATGGTCATCCATTGGCCAGCAATCGATATCAAAGCATTTGTACTTTTCAATACGTAGAAAACTGACAATTCGCTGCCTGTTCAAAGGACACGAATTTTATTTTTTACAATGCATGCGAACTAATTTATCCGCGCACCGCATTCAACGCTGAATCTGCGAAATTCAGAGATCGCAATAGCGGACTTGCGCGCTAAGATCCCCTCCGTTCTGTATACAAACAAGTGGAGGTCGCAATGGCGGCGAGAACAAATCTCTATGGAAGGGCCCAAGTCCTCAAGGGCGACATGACATCGCACAGCGGTGTCGTTTTGTCAGGGAGCGCCACTTCCGATTGGTACGGCATTCCCATCGCTCGCAAAGGCGACGGCGTTTACTGCCCGAAGTGCAAGCCGCATTTTTTCAAAATCGAGGAGGGCTTGTCCAATTGCATCGACCGTGGTGCAGAAATGGCAGGTGATGGGCATTTGACAACTTGCGGGGCCAAACTGATTGCGCAGACCGCGCCGCCATCGCTGATGGGCGCTGCAATTGCTGCCAGCGGCGGCAAGCCAGCAGACCACGGCATCACTTTTGACCGATTTTTCCTGGTCAAGGACAAGGCAACCGAAAAAGGCAAACCCGATATCCCATACCGAATCACGCTCGGCAATGGCGATGTGATTGAAGGCGTGACCGATGCAGGCGGGCACACCCAAAAAGTGTATTCAGACCAAGCAACAACAGCAAAATTGGAGGCTCCCTATTATGGCAACAACAACAGCACCACTCACCCCGCACACGGATCAGACGCCTGCGGTTGCTGAAGTCACCAAGGAGTTGAGCGGAAAGCAGTGGTGCAGTCGCTTTCCGGGCAGTCTCCAGGAAAGTGACCTGAACGAACCGTTCAAGACCGATCTTGGTAAATTTATTGCGGCCATGAGGGCTGCAGGAATGACAGTACAAGTCAACGCAACCTTTCGACCAGATAAACGCGCGTTTCTGATGCATTACAGCGGAAGAGTGGCAAGCGGAGAAATCGCACCCAAAGATGTTCCCACCTATGCCGCGCATAAAGTTACAACTTACATCGCCCCGCAAGATCAGGGCGAATTTGCCATCAATTTCGAGATCGAATGGGATCATGGCGATCTTGCGAAATCCATTCAAGCTGCCGACGCCATGCAACGTGGATATCAGACAGTTTTTCCTCCTGCCTATCCATCAAAGCACACCGCGCGACTGGCAGTTGACATGTGGATTACGTGGACCGGAACCGCTGTTGAAAAGCCAGCACCTCATTTTGAGATAACGATGAAAAATGGGAAAAATGAAGATGTGATCATTTCAACAAGCATGCAAAATGTTGACCATGATACCGCCTGCTACAATGAAACATTGCAGGCTGTCGGAAAAAGCTATGGCATACAAAAACTGGTGCGAGACAAACCTCATTGGTCAGATAATGGCCGATAAATTACCAATCATTTTTCTGGCTGCAATGACTGCCTTAGCTAGCCAATCCGCCTGCGCGCAGATGGTTGCTACCACCAATGATGCTACGCGCTACGAATTTCACGGCAATCGTGTGTACGACAAACAGACCGATCTATCCTGGATGAGATGCAGTGTGGGCCAGCAATGGCGAGCTCCCGACAGGTGTATTGGAACGCCCAAAGGATTTACGTTCTACGAGGCACAGCGGTTGCCCAAGAAAAACTTTGCATGGCGCGTTCCATCCCCATTCGAATTTGCAACGTTGTTTCGCGGGCAGCTTAAAACCCCTCCCACAAACGAAACAACGGGGATGCCAAAGATCAATACCCAAGCCTTTCCCGACATGGACCCATCCCAACTCGTGTATTGGACCAACGAGACAACGAGCTCCACAAATGCATGGTTCGCTGATTTCAACAATGGCGACGTCGATTTTGTCTATGGCGACTACGGTTTTTTACATCAGAAATTCCCGGTCAGATTGATGCACACGGGAAACTTCGGAGATGGTGGCTAACCTTCATCATGAACAGGTTCTACCCGAGGTCGAGTTGATTGGAAGCAGCCACTCGTTTCGCACATGGGTTCAACTCGTGCAGAGTGCTTGTCAATTCTACAGAGCATCGTCAATTATGAAAATAATGCCGTTGGCGCCGTTGTTTGCAATCTTCGCCGTTGCTGCATCGGCTGCACCACTTTCCGCAAATCAGCCATTCACTTACCCTAAAGATGTGCTGCGTCTAATGGGCGACCGCGAACTCTGCAACCACTTTGCTGGTGAAGAGCCGTATGACGCAGACCGGAGAAAAGAAATTGAGAAAGGTGCACGCATATGCATCGGCCTCGATAAAAGGTTAGCCATGCTTAAAAGGCGCTACGCCCGAAACTCGCAAGTCACGGCCAAGCTGCGGATGTACGAAGATCTGCTCAAACTTGGCGGCAACAGCGTGCCAGAAGATGTTCGCAACTACGCCTACGATAGATCAAGGTGCGAGTCCTTGAAGAGGGAATTTGACTCAACCTCTTCGAAGAATTCGGCAAAGCGTGATTCTTTAGCGAATATTTTTGACAGCATATGCTTGACCTCACAGGACAGCACCTTGTTATCCCTGCGCGGCAAGTATGTCAAAAACAATGAACTCATGCGGCTGTTGAATGGAATTGACTTTCTAAGTCCTTCAACGGTACAGCAGACCCGATGAATACCGCACTCCCGCAAACTCACATGCTCGCCATGAATTCACATCAGAGCCGAATAATGGTAATTAAAACACTGATTTTAGGCGGACTTCTGGCTTTCATGACGAGCGCATTCGCCGAGTCTGCGTCGTTCGGTTTTGTTGAGTTTCAAGGGGATAAAATTTATCTCCACACACCCAGCTCCCGCGCATCCATTCGAAGCGCCGCCTTGCAGTATGCTGACGAGAAAAATAAGTCTGCCTGTTGCATTCGAGTGAGTTCAAAGGATGTGCTGCCGGGTGGGGAAGGCTCAACGTACGACACGCCTACATCTTATTTCCGGCACGAGATCAGGCCACGGCCGCCCTTTCCAAAATTTAACTTTCCGTTTATCGGCATGGCATTGATCAATGTACATGGCCACATCCAATCGAGCGCCGCATCAATGACCGCCAAAGCCGGAGACGGGTCGATCGTATTGATAGAAAAGTGTTTGGAGAGGGAGGGCGTCGACCTCACGACCACCGCCTCATTTCCTGTCAAGAATCTTTATTACTACTTGGGGTATGAGATCGACTTGAATGACGTAGCAGGCGAACCGATCTGTGAAGGTGTTGTCACTCCATCGCCTAAACCATCATCCAGCATTGTCGGAAACTAGGGTTGGTTTTGCATAGCGCAAACCGGAAGAGGCTTGGCGCGTGCCAAGGGGCTATGAAATCGCCGTAAATCAGCCGTTCACTTACCCCAAGTGGGCAGGGCGACGGTACAAGTGCGGTGGCAAGCGCCGGTTGGCCGCCGCCGGCTAATCCCGCAACGCCAGATTCAGTTGATCCACGGCCTCCGCCCAGTCCGCATCCTCAAGGATCTCCTCGCGCAGGAATTGCGCCTGGGCGGCCGTCCACCAGGGCGCGTCGGCGAGCCGCACCGTGTCCGGCAGCGGCCGATGCTTCGCAATGAAGCCCTGGACATCGGCCTCGTCGCTGGGGAGGCCGAGTTGTTCGAAGAGCGCGTGGAAGGTGTGGGGGCCGAGGTTCATGAAGCAATCCTTGTGCATGTCGATGCGCCAGGAGGGCGCAACGTGGTTGCCCTGTTGTACGAGCGAAGCGCATCGCCGCAGCGTCGGCCGTCACGCCGCCCTGGACGTCGGCAGACGGCCGGCGAAGACAGAAGGAAGGCGGAACGAAGTTCCCGTCGCGGCCTACCGCTTGCCCAACGCCGTCTGCCGCGGCAGCTCTCCGAAGCGCTCCCGGTAATACGCCGAGAAGCGCCCCAGATGCCCGAAGCCGAACTCCATCGCCGCATGGGTGACGAGGCAGTCCGGGTCGCGCGCCAGCATCTGGCGCGCGGCTTCCAGGCGGACGTGCCGCAGCCACACCATCGGGCCGACGCCGAAGCGGCGCTTGCAGTACATGTGCAGCGTGCGCGCGCTCACGCCCGCGGCGCGGGCGAGGTCGTCGAGCGACAGCGGCGCGTAGAGGCGGCTGCGCATGTAGCGCTCGGCGGCGGCCAGCGGCGGCTCCAGCTCGTCGGCGCTCGGCAGCGCGGCGTTGGCGATCAGGGCCCGGCTGTGGTGATCAAGGTGATCAAGGTGATCGGCGTGATCGGCGTGATCGGCATCTTGGTCATCCGCCGTTGAAGCGCCAGCAGCCGGGCGCTGCTGCGTCAGCAGGAAGTAGGCGAGGCTCTGCTCCACATGGTCCAGCCACGCCGGGTTGCAGGCCGCGGCCGCATCGGCGTCCGTCGCGCCGGCGGCCACGGCCGGCAGCGCCAGCTCCATCAGCGACTGCACCAGGCCGGCCCATTGCGCCGACGCGCCACCTTCGAGCACCGTCGCCGGATGCAGCGGCGCGCTGCTGCCGGCCGACAGCGGCTGCGCGGGCCAGGCACTGCGCACGGCCGCGTCATGCACCAGCGCGAGCGGCACGCGCAGCAGCAGTTGCTCGCAATCGCGGCTCCAGCGCAGGCGCACGTTGCGGCGCGGCGCGATCACCGCGGCCTGGCCGGCCGCAATGGAAACGCAATGGCCGTCGCTCTCGATCTCGGCGCTGCCGCGCAGCGGCATCTGCACCAACGCAAAGCCGTCGAAGGGCTTCGGGTTGATCTCGACCTCGGGCCCGTAGCGCAGGATGAACATCTGCAGCCGCCGTGAGCCCGCGCTGTAGAGCGACGAATCGACCGAGCCCGCGCCGCAGCGCACGCCGTGCTCCACCAGCGCGTGGCTCAGGTATTCCTTCGACGGTTCGATGTCGTTCGACGAGAAGATCGGGCGGCGGTAGAGCCGCGACAGGTCCATGGTCTGCAGCGCGGGGCTCATTGCAGCCGCTCCGGTGGCACGACGGCGGCGCAGGCGCAATGAACGGCACAGGCCTGCGCCCGGGACGGATGAAGCGGAACGGTGCGTGACATGGGCGGTACCTCGTTCGCAGCGCCGGAAGCGCTCGTGGGTGGAGCCGGTTCTCTCGGCCGCGCCGCAGCGCTAACCCGGCCGGCAGGCCTTCGTGTCGTGCAAGAGCTATGCCCGTCCGTCAGCGGCGTGCCGGGCCATTCGTCGCTGCGCGACGGCCACTGTCCGGAAACGGCGGCGAATGCCGTCGCCGAGCGCGAATGGCCTGCGTTTTCCGGATAGCTGCCGCCCCTCTTTTGCGGTGTGATGCGATGTCTACAACTCCCCCACGCCTGCCACCGCGGGCCGCCACCATGAGCAGAACCATCACCGTGCCCGCCCTCGACGGCAGCGGCAGCTTCTCGGCCTACCTCGCGCTACCGGCCGGCGGCAAGGGCCCCGGCATCGTCATCGCGCAGGAGATCTTCGGCGTGAACGCCAACATGCGCGCCACCGCCGACCTGTATGCGGAGGAAGGCTACGTGGCGATCGTTCCCGACCTGTTCTGGCGCCAGAAGCCGAACGTCGAACTCGGCTACACGCCGGCCGACTTCGAGCAGGCCATCGGCTACTTCCAGGGCTTCGACCTGGACAAGGGCATCGACGACATCCAGGCCACGCTGAACACGCTGCGCACGTTGCCCGAAGTCGAGACTTCGGTCGGCCAGGGCCTGGTCGGCTTCTGCCTGGGTGGCCGGCTCGCGTACTTCGCGGCCTGCCGCACCGACGTGTCGGTGGCCGTCGGCTACTACGGCATGGGCATCGAGCATGCGCTGGACGAGGTGTCGAAGATCAAGGGCCGCCTGGTGCTGCACTTCGCCGAACTCGACGGCTACTGCGACGCCGCCGCGCGCGACGCCATCGTGGCCGCCACGAAGGCCAACAAGCGCATCGAGGTCTACACCTACCCCGGCGTCGAACACGCCTTCGCGCGCATCGGCGGCATGCATTACGACAAGCTCGCGACCATGATGGCGCAGCAGCGCACCATCGCCACGCTCAAGCGCGAGATCGGCCCGGACTTCGACCTGTCTGCGCTGTGGGAGAAACATTGCGAATACGAATTCGGCACCCGCAACGTGGAGGACACCATGTCGACCATGGTCGCCGAGCCCTACGTCAACCACATCCCGACCATGACCGGCGGCGTGGGCTACAAGCAGCTATACCGCTTCTACAAGCACCACTTCGTGCACGGCAACCCGCCCGACATGGCGCTGCGGCCGCTGTCGCGCACCATCGGCGCGAACCAGATCGTGGACGAGTTCGTGATGACCTTCACCCACACGACCGAGATCGACTGGATGCTCCCCGGCGTGGCGCCCACGGGCCGATACGTCGAGATCCCGATGCTGGGCGTGATCCGTTTCCGCGGCGACAAGCTGTGCCACGAACACATCTACTGGGACCAGGCCAGCGCGCTGGTGCAGATCGGCCTGCTCGACCCGACCGGCCTGCCGGTGGCGGGCGTGGAGACCGCCAAGAAGCTGATCGACGAGACGGTGCCGTCGAATGGGCTGATGGCGCGGTGGGCGAGTAGCGAAGGGTTGTGAGGGGCTGGGACTGACGCGCCAGGCCGGCGAACGCCCCGAGGCGCCACCGGGCGGCGCCAGCGCCAGGACCCTCGCATGGTGACGGCAGGGCCATGGCGCCCGGGGCGCCAGGGGTGCAACAGATGCCTTTCATATATGCACGGTGCAAACTCCCTAGTTGCCTCGGCCTGCGCTGCCCCGTATATTCCCAGCGCCCCCAGGTTCACCCGCCTTGGCACCGTGCTTGCTTGGCTCCAACCCACGCCCAGCAAGTATTTCCACTCGGTAAAGCAGCCCTTTGAGACGCTATCGACACTGAACTCGTTCAGACTTCGCTGTTTCATCGTTGTCCTGCCATCCGAGCTGGATTCCGTCTCCGTCCCTAGAGAACCTATGCCGCCCTCTGCCCGCCATGCGTCTTTCGTCGATCGTTTCCGGGGCCTTCGCATCGGCTGGGCGCTGAGCCTTGCGGCTGCCGGCCTGCTCGCGGCGGGCTGTTCCAAGACCGAAGCGCCGAAAACCGCCGCGTCCACCCAGCCGCGCGAAGTCGGCGTCGTCAGCATCAAGCCCGAGCGCATGGCGTTCCAGACCGAGCTGTCGGGCCGCACCGTGGCGCCCGTCATCGCCGAAATCCGCCCGCAGGTGGGCGGCATCGTGCAGAAGCGGCTGTTCACCGAAGGCTCGCTGGTCAAGGCCGGCCAGGTGCTGTACCAGCTCGACCCGGCCACCTTCGAGGCCGCCCACGCCAGCGCGCAGGCCAGCGTGCGCAAGGCGCAGACCACGGTCGCGACCACGCGCAACACGGCCAAGCGCAATGCCGAGCTGGTCAAGATCGACGCGATCAGCCAGCAGGTCAACGACGACTCGCAGGCGCTCGCGGCGCAGGCCGAGGCCGACCTCGCCGTGGCGCAGGCCAGCGCCCAGGCCGCGCGCATCAACCTGGGCTACACGCGCATCGTGTCGCCGATCTCGGGCTGGGCGGCGCTTTCCACCGTCACGCCCGGTGCGCTGGTCACCGCCAACCAGGCGACCGCGCTGACCACCGTGCAGCAGCTCGACCCGGTGCACGTGCACGTCACGCAGTCCAGCGCGGAGCTGCTGCGCCTGAAGCGCGAGCTGGCCGCCGGCCGCATGCAGCGCGGCGATTCGGACGAGGCGCCGATCAAGCTGCTGCTGGAAGACAGCAGCACCTACCCCCACGCCGGCAAGCTGACCTTCAGCGGCGTGACGGTCGATGCCGGCACCGGCAGCGTCACGCTGCGCGCCGTGGTGCCCAACCCCGACCGCCTGCTGATGCCCGGCATGTACGTGCGCGCGGTGCTGCAGGAAGGCATCGACGAGGCGGCGCTGCTGGTGCCGCAGCAGTCAGTCACGCGCGCGCCGGACGGCAGCGCGTCGACACTGGTCGTCACGGCCGAGAACAAGGTGGTGAAGCGGCCGATCACGGTCGGCCGCGCCATCGGCAACCGCTGGCAGGTGCTCAAGGGCCTGGCCGCGGGCGAGCGTGTGGTGTTCGACGGCGTGCAGCGCGTGCGCGTGGGTGACACGGTCAAGCCGGTCGACGTGCCGGCCGCCGGCACGGGCGTGACGCCGACCGGTACCGCGCCGGTGCCGGTCGCCAGCGCGGCCCCGAACGCCGTGCCGCCGACGGCCGTCCGCTAGGAGCCCCGCATGGCGCAGTTCTTCATCGACCGGCCCATCTTCGCGTGGGTCCTGTCCATCATCGTCATGCTCGCGGGCCTGATGTCGATCCGCACGCTGCCGCTGGAGCAGTACCCGGACATCGCGCCGCCGCGCGTGTCGATCAACGCGACCTACACCGGCGCCTCGGCCAAGACGGTCGAGGACTCGGTCACGCAGGTGATCGAGCAGCAGCTCAAGGGCCTGGACAACCTGCTCTACATGACGGGCACCAGCAACTCGTCGGGCATCTCGCGCATCCAGCTGACCTTCAACGCCGGCACCAACAACGACGTCGCGCAGATGCAGGTGCAGAACAAGCTGCAGCAGGCGATGTCGCGGCTGCCGCAGGCGGTGCAGAGCCGCGGCGTGACGGTGACCAAGGGCGGCAACGACTTCCTGATGATCGTCTCGATGTACTCGGGCGACAACAGCGCGGACGCGGTCGACGTGGGCGACTACATCACCAGCAACCTGGTCGACGTGATCAGCCGGATCGACGGCGTGGGCGAAGTGCAGACGCTGGGCACCGGCTACGCGATGCGCATCTGGCTCGACCCTGACAAGCTGCGCAAGTACGCGCTGATGCCGTCGGACGTGACCAGCGCGCTGACCGCGCAGAACGCGCAGGTGTCGGCCGGCCAGCTGGGCGCGCTGCCGGCCACGTCGTCGCAGCAGCTCAACGCGACCATCACGGCGCGCAGCAAGCTGCAGACCGTGGAGCAGTTCGAGGCGGTGGTGCTGCGCGCCACGGCCGACGGCGCCGTCGTGCGACTGCGCGACGTGGCGCGCGTGGAGCTCGGCGCCGAGAGCCTGACGGTGCGCTCGCAGCTCAACGGCAAGCCGGGCGCCGGCATGGGCATCGTGCTGGCCGACGGCGCCAACGCGGTGGCGGTGGCCGAAGCGGTGAATGCCAAGGTGGCCGAGCTCAAGCCCTTCTTCCCGAACCAGATCGAGACCTTCGTCAGCTACGACACCACGCCCTTCGTGAGCGCGTCGATCGAGGAGGTGATCAAGGCGCTGGTCGAAGCCATGATCCTGGTGGTCGTGGTGATGTACATCTTCCTGCAGAACTTCCGCGCCACGCTGATCCCCGCGATCGCGGTGCCGGTGGTGCTGCTGGGCACCTTCGGCGTGCTGTCGGTCACCGGCTTCTCGATCAACACGCTGACCATGTTCGGCATGGTGCTGGCCATCGGCCTGCTGGTTGACGATGCCATCGTGGTGGTCGAGAACGTCGAGCGCGTGATGAGCGAGGAAGGCCTGTCGCCCAAGGAGGCGACCAAGAAGTCGATGGCGGAAATCACGCCCGCGCTGGTCGGCATCGCGATGGTGCTGTCGGCGGTGTTCATCCCGATGGCCTTCTTCGGCGGCTCGACCGGCGTGATCTACCGCCAGTTCTCCATCACGATCGTCTCGGCGATGGTGCTGTCGGTGCTGGTGGCGCTGACGCTCACGCCCGCGCTGTGCGCAACGCTGCTCAAGCCGGTGGCCAAGGGCGCGCATTCGCCGCACGGCGCGCCGCGCAAGGGGCCGTTCGGCTATGTCGACCGCTTCTTCGCCGGCTTCAACCGCGGCTTCGACAAGGGCGCCGACCGCTACCAGGGCGTGGTGGCCGGCATCGTGAAGCGCGGCAAGCGCACGCTGCTCGTCTACGTGCTGATCTGCGTGGCGATGGCGGTGATGTTCCTGCGGCTGCCGACCTCGTTCCTGCCGGATGAAGACCAGGGCTTCGTGTCGGTGCAGGTCACGCTGCCGCCGGGTGCGTCCAACGCGCGGCTGCAGCCGGTGGTGACGCAGGTGCAGGACTACTTCATGAAGCAGCCCGAGGTGGAGAGCATCAACTCGATCACCGGCCAGAACGGCGACCAGAGTTCGGCGCGCGCCTTCGTGAAGCTGAAGGACTGGGCCGAGCGTCCGGGCGCCGACCAGTCGGCCGCGGCCATCGCGCGGCGCGCCACGCGCGAGCTGTCGCGCATCCGCGATGCGCGCATCTTCGTGGTGCTGCCGCCCGCGGTGCGCGGCCTGGGTTCCAACGCCGGCTTCAACTTCTACTTGAAGGACCTGAACGCACTCGGCCACGACGCGCTCGTGAAGGCGCGCGACCAGGCGCTGCGGCTGATGGGCGAGCACAAGGAAGTGTCGAACGTGCGCAGCAACAACCTCGAGGACACGCCGGAGTTCGTGGTGAACATCGACGACGCGCGGGCCGGTGCGCTGAGCCTGACGACCACCGCCATCGACAGCACGCTGTCGAGCGCGATGGGCGGCACCTACGTCAACGACTTCCTGAACAGCGGCCGCGTGAAGCGCGTGTACATCCAGGGCGACACCGATTTCCGCATGCTGCCGAGCGACATCGACCGCTGGAGCGTGCGCAACACGCTGGGCCAGATGGTGCCTTTCGCGGCCTTCTCCAGCAGCCGCTGGGGCTACGGCTCGCCGCAGCTCATCCGCTACAACGGCAGCCCGGCCTACGAGTTCGTCGGCGACGCGGCACCGGGCGTGAGTTCGGGCGCGGCGATGGCCGCGGTGGAAGACGTGATGCGCCAGATGCCGCCCGGCATCGGCTACGAATGGACCGGCGCGTCCTACCAGGAACGCCTGTCGGGCGCGCAGGCGCCGATGCTCTACGCGATCTCGATCCTGTTCGTGTTCCTCTGCCTGGCCGCGCTGTACGAGAGCTGGTCGGTGCCCTTCTCGGTCATCCTCGTGGTGCCGCTGGGCGTGGTCGGCGCGCTGCTCTTCACCGGGCTGCGCGGGCTGAACAACGACGTGTACTTCCAGGTCGGCCTGCTGACCACCGTGGGGCTGTCGTCGAAGAACGCGATCCTGATCGTCGAGTTCGCCAAGCAGTTGCAGGAACAGGGCAAGAGCGTGCTCGACGCCACGCTGATGGCGGTGCGGTTGCGGCTGCGCCCGATCCTGATGACCTCGCTGGCCTTCGGCTTCGGCGTGCTGCCGCTGGCCATCGGCACCGGGGCCGGCGCGGGCGGCCGCCAGGCGATCGGCACCGCGGTGCTCGGCGGCATGGTGGTCGGCACCGCGCTCGGCATCTTCTTCGTGCCGCTGTTCTTCGCGACGATCCGCTCGATGCTCGCGCGCAAGCCGAAGGCGGGCGACCAGCCCGCAGCACCGCACGCGCCCCTCGGCGGCCCCACCGAACAGGGAGCGCACTGATGCGGCACGCTCTTTCGAACCCGACCCCGATGAATCGCAAGCTCCGCCCGACACGCCTGCTGCGCACGCTGACGGCCGCCGCGCTGCCCCTGGCCGTGCTGTCCGGCTGCATGAACCTCGCGCCCTCGTACACCCAGCCCGCGGCACCCGTGCCGGCCGCCTGGCAGAGCGCCGGCGCGGTGCCCGCGAGCGCCACGGCCACGGCGCCGATGAACACCGGCTGGCGCGACTTCCTGGTCGACGAGCGCCTGCGCGGCACCGTCGAACTGGCACTCGCCAACAACCGCGACCTGCGCGTGGCGGCGCTCAACATCGAGCGCGCCAATGCGCAGTACGGCGTGGTGAGCGCGGCCACGCTGCCCACCATCGCGGGCACCGGCGGCGGCACCCGCACGCGCACGCCGGGCAGCGTGTCGACCAGCGGGCAGTCGCGCATCGCGTCGCAGTTCAGCGCCAACCTGGCGATGACGAGCTACGAGCTGGACTTCTTCGGCCGCGTGCGCAACCTGAGCGAATCGGCGCTGCAGAGCTACTTCCAGGTTGAAGAGACGCGGCGCAGCACGCAGATCAGCCTGGTCGCGTCGGTCGCGACCGCCTGGCTGCAGCTGGCCGCCGACCAGCAGCGGTTGCAGCTCGCGCGCAACACGCTGGCCAGCCAGCAGAAGTCCTACGACCTGATCGAGCGCAGCCATGCGCTGGGTGCGCAGTCAGGCCTGTCGCTGTCGCAAGCGCAGACCACGGTCGAGAGTGCGCGCGCCGACGCCGCCAACTACGACGCGCTGGTCGAGCAGGACCGCAATGCGCTCGCGCTGCTGGTCGGCACGACGCCGCCCGCGGCGCTGCTGCCGCCGCTGGACGCGCCGCTCGCCGCGTCCGCACCGGTCACGCAGCTGCTGGCACCGCCGGCCGAGCTGCCTTCGAGCGTGCTGCAGCAACGGCCGGACGTGCTCGCGGCCGAACACGCGCTGCAGGCCAGCAACGCCGACATCGGCGCGGCGCGCGCGGCCTTCTATCCGCGCATCACGCTGACCGGCTCGGCCGGCTCGGCGAGCAGCAGCCTGTCGGGGCTGTTCGACAGCGGCAGTTCGGCCTGGACCTTTGCGCCGTCGATCACGCTGCCGATCTTCAACAACGGCGCCAACAGTGCGAGCCTGCGCGTGGCCGAGACGCAGCGCGAGATCCAGCTGGCCAATTACGAGAAGACGCTGCAGACCGCCTTCCGCGAGGTGGCCGATGCGCTGGCCGCGCGCCGCACGCTGGGCGAGCGGCTGTCGGCGCAGCAGGCGCTGCTGGCCGCCACGTCGCGCAGCTTCGAGCTGTCGCAGGCGCTGTTCCGCGCCGGCAGCGGCACCTACCTGAGCGTGCTGGACGCTCAGCGCACGCAGTACGCGGCGCAGCAGACGCTGATCACGCTGCAGCTGACGGAGCAGGCCAACCGGCTGACGCTCTACAAGGTGCTGGGCGGCGGCTGGAGCGAGCGCACGGTGGAGGCTGCGGCGAACGCGCCGGCCACGTCGGCGATGTCGCGCGCCAGCGGGGGCTGACGCCGGAACGGTGCGGGCGGGCGTGGGCGCCGCCGCGCCGTTGCATCCGCTTTGCGCCGCCTTTGCGCTGCGTTTACCCGCAAGCGACGCCGACCCCGCGGAACCGCGCCAGACTGCGCGTGCTCTGACCTTCGGCCGCGCGCCGAGGCGGCCGATGGCTTCGCACCGCACCGTACCGAATGCACACACTTCTTCCGATCCTGGCCATGCTGGCGCTCGTCGCCGGCTCCGGCCTGCTGGCGCGCGCCGTGCCGCGCATTCCATTGCCGCTGCTGCAGATCGCCATCGGCGCGCTGGCCGGCTGGCCGGCCGGCGGGCTGCATGTCAGCTTCCATCCGCAGATCTTCATGCTGCTGTTCATCCCGCCGATGCTGTTCGCGGACGGCTGGCAGATGCCGCAACGCGAGTTCGGCGCGTACAAGTGGCCGATCCTGCTGTCGTCGACGCTGCTGGTGCTGTTCACCGTCGGCGCGCTCGGCTGGCTGATCCACGTGCTGCTGCCCGGCCTGCCGACGGCCGAGGCCTTTCTGCTGGCCGCCGTGCTGTCGCCGACCGACGCGGTCGCGGTGTCGGCCATCCTGCAGCGGCACCCGGTGCCGACCAAGCTGCGCCACCTGATCGAGGGCGAGGCGCTGATGAACGACGCCGCCGCGCTGGTGGCCGTCAAGTTCGCGGTGGCCGCGGTGCTGACGCGGAGCTTCTCGCTGCCGCAGGCGCTGGCCGACTTCGTCTGGGTCGCGTGCGGCGGCGTGGCGGTCGGCATCGGCTTCGCCTGGTGCTTCAAGCTGCTGCACGACCGGCTGCTGTTCTGGCGCGAGGAACGTGCCGCCGCGCCGACCGTGCTGCTGCTGTTGCTGGTGCCCTTCGCGCCCTATCTGATCGCCGAGCACCTCGGGTTGTCCGGCGTGCTGGCCGCGGTCACCGCCGGCATGACGACCAGTGCCTTCGACGCGCGCAGCAGCCGCTTCAACGCCTTCCACCTGCAGACGCAGAACGTGTGGAGCGTGATCCTGTTCGTCTTCAACGGGCTGATCTTCACGCTGGTCGGCCTGCAGGTGCCGCAGCTGGTGCAGCACCTGCCGCTGCCGCATCCCGACCTGCCGACCGCCGCGCACATGGGTTTTGCGCTGCTCAGCACGGCGCTGCTGATCGCGCTGGGCGTGCTGGCGGTGCGCTTCGTCGGGCTGGCCGGCGGCGGCTGGCTGGCACGCGGTTTCGGGAAGCGCCGCGCAACGGGTGCGCGCGCCGAGCTGCCGCTGCTGGCCTGGTCGGGCATCGCGACGCTGGGCGGCACGCGCGGCGGCATCACGCTGGCCGCGGTGCTCGGCGTGCCCTTTCTGATGCCCGACGGCAGCGACTTCCCGGCGCGCGAACTGCTGGTGTTCCAGGCCACGATGGTGATCGTGCTGTCGCTGCTGATCGCCAGCTTCGGCCTGCCCTGGCTGCTGCGCCGGCTGGCGCTGCGCACCGGCAATCCGCATGCGCGCGAAGCGGCCTGGGCGCGCGACCGCGCGGCACGCGCCGCCTTGCGCACGCTGGAATCAACCGACGCCGCAGCCGGTGACGCCACGCCGCCCGACCCGATGCGCGCGCTGGTGCGCGCGCGCATCGACCACAGCTACCGCCACCGGCTGCGGCCCCATCAGCCGGGCCAGCCCGGCGACTCGGCCGCGCAGGTGCAGCAGGCGCTGGCACTCGAACGCCAGTTGCGGCTCGACGCGCTGCAGGCCGAGCGCGACGAGCTGCATCGCCTGCGGCTGGCGCACCGCATCAACGACGAAACGCTGCGTGCGCTGATCCACGAGATCGACCTCGTGGAGATGGTGATCCGCAGCCGGCCCGGCGGCTGAGCGGCCGGCCGCGCATGGCGTGCGCTAGGTGCGCTGCGGCGCGGCGTGCTGATAGCCGACGCGCCGCGTGGGCGTGAGCGCACCGAACTCGGGCCAGGCCAGCAGCACGCCCTGGCGCTCCAGCAGGCGCTGGAAGTCGGTCAGCAGCGTGGCGTCGGCCCGCACCGCGCGCGGCGGCTGCTTGCGCTCCAGCGCGAAGGCGGCCAGCGTGCCGGCCGCTTCGCCGATGCTCCATTCGGTCGCGTGCTCGCGGTAGGCGCCGTTGGTGATGCGCGTGGTGCCCAGGTTCTTGCAGGCCGGCAGCAGGTTGTCGACGCGCACCGGCAGCAGCGCGCCGAGCGGTATCTGGAACGGGAACGAGTCGATGTCGACCGTGTTGCGCCCGCGCGTGCTCGGATGCAGGTCGATGCGGTAGGCGCCGATGCCCACGCTGTCGTGGAAGCGTTCCGCGCCCGCCTGGCCGGGCCGCGCCGCCACGCCGATGTGCTGCTCCAGCACGCTGAATTCGGCCTGGATGCGCCGGCCTTCGCGGTAGTAGGCCTGCTTGGCCAGGCCGTCGGCGGTGCCGAGCACATCGCTGCGCAGGCGCAGGCCGCGGTAGCCGTAGCCACCGTCGTGGCGCGGCGCGTCGGTCTGCATCCAGTAGAAGAACGACAGGCTGAACTGCCGGGCTTCCTCCAGCGCCTCGGCCTGCGCTTCGGGCGACACGCCGATCACCGGCTTTTCCCAGTAGTCCATCTGCGGCCAGTTGGCCAGCGTGATGTCGCTCGCATAGGCGCCGGGCGTGAAGTTCTTACGCCACGCGATGCGCCGCGCATGCCACAGGTCGTAGAGCGATTCGGCATCGGTCGGGCCGACGAACAGCGGCCGCTCGCGCGGCTGGTGCGTGACGAAGTCGCTCAGCGTCCAGCTGAACTGCGGGCCGGGCCAGCAGTCGAGCTGCAGCGTCTTGAGCCGGTCGTAGGCGGCCGGCCTGGCGATGGTGTGGTCCTCGCCGGGCAGGTAGTCGCAGGCCAGGCACCAGGTGATGGACTGCTGGTCGAACGGGTCGGCCTCGGCCAGCGCGTGCAGCTCCTGCGTCTGCGACTGGGCCTCGGCGCCGAACACGTGCTCGACCTGCGCGAGCGGGAGCATGTCGCCGGTCTCGGTGGCGTCGATGAACATCGGCGCGTGCAGCACGCGGGTGCGGCCGGCGTCGAGGTCGTGCACGCGCACGGCGCGAACGCGGTCGCCGTCGGTCTGCACGTCGAGCAGGCGATGCCGGCGCAGCACCGTAACGCGGCCGGCGGCGACGTGCGGTGCCAGCAGTTCGTCGATGGCCTTCACCGCGACCCAGGGTTCGTGGCACAGCGTGCTGACGTTGCCCTGGCCGGGGTTGAGCCGCAGGCTCTGGCGTGCGGCGTCGGTCAGCGGCAGGTGGCGGCGGTAGTGCTCGCGGATCGCGTGCCGCAGCATCGCGTAGCTCTGCGAGCCGCTCACGCTCTCGATCCACGGATGCTCGTCGGGCGGCACGCCCTGCGCCGTGAGCTGGCCGCCGAGCCAGTCGAGTTCCTCGGCCAGCACGACACGCGAGCCCAGCCGCGCCGCCGCCAGCGTGGCGGCGATGCCGCCCAGGCCGCCGCCGATCACGACGAGATCGGCTTCGAGTTCGGCGGCGAGGGGTGCGGGGTGTGCGGGGTGAGCGGTCACGGAATCGCTTTCTCTTTCGATGGCGGGGTCAACGGATGGAGGCGATCGGCGCTCAGTCGGCCTTCAGGCCGAGCCGGCGGATCGCGTCGCCGTAGCGCGCGGTCTCGCTGGCGATCAGCTTGCCGAAGTCGGCCGGGCTGCCGGTGGCGGGCTCGACGCCCAGGCTCTCCAGGCGTTCCTTCACGTCGGGCTGGGCCAGCACGGCGTTCACTTCCTTGTTGAGGCGCGCCACGACGGCCGGCGGCGTGCCGGCCGGCGCGAGGATGCCGAACCAGCCGGTGACCTCGAAGCCGGGCAGCGCGAGTTCGGCCACGGTCGGCACCTCGGGCAGCACCGACGAGCGGCTCTTGGTCGTCACGGCCAGCGCGCGCAGCTTGCCGCTGCGGATGTGCGGCAGCGCGCTCGACGGAATGTCGAAGCCCAGGTCGACCTCGTTCGACAGCAGCGCGGTCAGTGCCGGGCCGGAGCCCTTGTACGGAATCATCTGCATGTCGATCCTGGCCTCGCTCTTCAGGAACTCGGCCGCCAGGCTGGTGGTGGTGGCACCGCCGCCGCCGGCCGCGTAGTTGAGCTTGCCGGGCGCCTTGCGGGCGGCAGCCAGCACGTCGTCGAAGCGGCGCAGGGGCGAATCGGCCGGCGCGACCAGCACCACCGGCGAGGCGCCGACCTTGGCGACCGGCGCGAAGCTCTTCACCGTGTCGTAGCTGAGCTTGGAATACAGCGCGGTGCTGCCCGGAAAGCCGCTGGTGACGAACAGCAGCGTGTAGCCGTCGGCCGGCGCGGCGGCCACGAAGGACGTGGCGATGGTCGCGCCGGCGCCGGGCCGGTTGTCGATGATCACCGGCTGCGCCAGCGTGAGCGCCAGCTTCTGCGACACCAGGCGCGCCAGGATGTCGCCCGAGCCGCCGGGCGCGAAGCCGACCACCATGGTCACCGGCTTGGCCGGATAGGCCTGGGCCAGCGCGGTCGCGGCGAACGCCATCGCGGCAGCGCCGGCAACGAGGCCGCGGATCAGGGGATGAACGATGTTCTTCATGAATGTCTCCGTCGGGAAATGAAAGGGAACGCGTTGTCAGGCGGCGCCGGCGGCGGCCCGCTCGCGCAGCTCGGCCGCGGCGAGCGCGGCCACGGTCGGCAGGCCGAAGAAGTCGAGGTACGCCGGCATCTGGTGGTCGAGCATCGGCCGGCCCGGATGGGTCGGATGGCCGCGCTCCGCGGCAAGACGCAGCAGCGGCGTGACGGCCGGCTGCATGATCACGTCGACCACCAGCGTGCCGGCGGCCAGCGTGGCCGGATCGATCGGCAAGGCGTCGCCCGGCTTCATGCCGAGCGGCGTCGCGTTGACCACGATGTCGCAGGCTGCGCCGTCGGGCGTGCGCATCGGCACGAAGGCGCAGTTCGGAAAGCGCGGCTGCAGCCGTGCGGCCAGCGCCGCAGCCAGGGCCTGGTCGGGGTCGAACAGGCCGATCCATGCCGTGCCTGCGAGCGCCAGCGCCGCGGCGACGGCCGAACCCGCACCGCCCGCGCCGAGCACCAGCACGCGGCGCCCGGCCGGCTCGTGTCCGCCCGCGCGCAGGCCGGCCAGGAAGCCGGTGCCGTCGAACAGGTCGCCTGCGATGCGGCCATCGGCGGTGCGCCGGATCGCGTTGACCGCACCCACGGCCTGCGCGGTGGCGCCCGGATCGTCGAGCAGCGCGAACAGCGTCTTCTTGTACGGCACGGTGACCAGCAGGCCGCCGATGCTGCGCGACGCCAGCAGCGCGCGGCAGGTGGCCACGACGGTATCGGGCGGCAGTTCGAGCGGCACCACGCGCGCGTCGACGCCGGCCCGCTCGAACAGCGCATTGAAGGTCAGCGGCGCCTTGACCTGGGCGATCGGGCTGCCGACGACCGGAAACAGCAGCGTGCTGCCGGAGATCACGGCCGAGGTCGAGGCCGATGTCTCGCGGACGGCCGGCGGAAGAGAGGAAGTCATGGGCCCGGATGCTAGGGATCGCGGTCGATTCGGGCCAATACCAATGCCTGCGATTCCAATAACATGGCGTTATCTCATAGGGTTATCCCCGACGTTCTTGTACTAGGTGACGCCATGAACCTGCGCCAGATAGAAGTCTTCCGCGCCGTGATGACCACCGGCTCGACCACCCATGCGGCGCGGCTGCTGCACGTGTCGCAGCCCGGCGTGAGCCGGCTGATCCGCCACTTCGAGCTGCAGCTGGGCGTCGCGCTGTTCGAGCGCCGCAACAGCCGGCTGGTCGCCACGCCCGAGGCGCACACGCTGTTCGCCGAGATCGAGAAGGTCTACCGCGGCGTGTCGCACGTGCAGGACGTGGCGTCGCGGCTGCGCTTCGGCGACCACGCGACGCTGCGCGTGCTGTCCAGCGCCAACACCGCGCTGCAGCTGGTGCCGCGCGCCACGGCGCGACTGCTGGCGCGCTTTGCCCAGTCGAAGGTGTTCTTCGAGGCGCTGCCGACGCGCGAGATCGTCAAGCTGCTGGTTTCGGAAGACGCCGACGTCGCCATCTCGAGCGCGCCGCTCGACCATCCCGCGCTGGAAGTGCGCGAGATCGGCCGCTGGACGTTGCTCTGCGCCCTGCCGCACGACCATCCGCTGCTGGCGATCCAGCCCCTCGACCTGGTGGCTGCGCTGCGCGAGCGGCTGATCGTCTACAGCCCCGAGGCGCCGCAGAGCCAGCCGATCGACCGCTGGCTGGAAGCGCACGGCATCGCGCCGCAGATCGGCGTGGAGGTGCGCTCGGGCTACGCCGCCTGCGCGATGGCGGCGACCGGCGCGGGCATCGCCTTCGTCGACGACCTGTCGGCACGTGCGCACCGGCCGGAGAACCTGGCCTTCGTCGAGGTGCCCGATGCGCCGCAGTTCTCGATCTACAGCGTCAGCAACGTGAACCGGCCGCTGTCGCAACTGGGCCTGAACTTCCTGTCGCTCGCGGCCGAGGAACTGGCTGCGCTGCAGGCGCTGCCGCTGACCTGGGAAGGCCACGGCTGAACGCCGGCCGAAGGCGGCCGGCGCGGGCGAGCCGCCTTCAGGCCGGCTGCTTCAGGCGCTTCAGTTCGTCCTCGGCCTGCGCGACGAAGGCCTCGGACAGCTGCGACGCGGCCACGTTCCGGTGGGTCAGGGCGAACACGTCGAAGGACGGCGCAGCGACGATCGGGCGGAACGCCAGCGCATCCGTCATGCAGCCGCGCGCCGTCAGGTCGTCGACGATGGCGATGCCCGCGCCGGCCGCCGCCATGGCGCAGGCGGTCTGGCCCGCGCGGACCTCGATCTGCGCGTTCGGCTCGCAGCGATGGCGGATGCACCAGTCGGCAATGATGCGGCCCTGCGGCGTGTCGGCGCTGAAGGAGATCAAGCGCTCCTTCAGGATGTCGGCCGGCCGCAGCGTGCGTCTTTCAGCCAGCGCATGGCCCTTGGGGAACACGCAGGCCAGCGTCCACTGCCCGATCGCGCGCGGCTGCAGCAGCGGGTCGTCGACCGGCAAGGTGGAGATCGCGACGTCGGCCTCGTGGCTCAGCAGCCGCTTGACCATGTCGCGCGCAGCCAGGATCTCCAGGTAGATGCGCGCCGCCGGAAAACGCTGGCCGAGCGCGGCGATGGCGCGCGGCACCATCTCCAGGCCGGTGCTCGGGCTGGCCAGCACGCGCAGCGTGAGCATGTGGCCGCTCTTGAGCGCCAGCGCGCGCTCGTCGATGCGCGCCACGCCGCGGTAGACCTGCTCCACCTCGGCGAAAAGCGCCTGCGCCTCCGGCGTCGGCAGCAGCTTGCCCTTGCGGCGCTCGAACAGCCGCAGCCCGAGTTGCAGCTCGATGTGCG
Source organism: Variovorax sp. GW821-FHT10B04 (assembly GCF_059415645.1). Lineage (NCBI taxonomy): Bacteria > Pseudomonadati > Pseudomonadota > Betaproteobacteria > Burkholderiales > Comamonadaceae > Variovorax > Variovorax sp. GW821-FHT10B04. Next base: position 305,762 of record NZ_JBWKNQ010000002.1, on the reverse strand, counting down.
ACAGCATGCGGCTGATGCCGGGCTGCGACACGTGCAGCTGGCGCGCGGCGTCGGTGACGGAGCCGGCCAGCATGACGGCACGGAAAACTTCGATCTGTCTCAGGTTCATGGCGGTCCGGTGGCTGTCGCTCGATAACGCGATGTTATGAGTCTCCCAGATCTTGGTATTGGAAGGTCTGCGCCGCGCTGCCTACGATCGGCGCCTCCATAGAACAAAGGCAGACAAGACATGGTCCATCGACCTCTCGCCGACGCCGGCCCGGCCGCGTCCGGCCTCACGCGCCGCGGCGCACTCTCCACGCTCGCCGTCGCACTCGGCGGCGGACTGGCCGGCCTGCATGGCCGTGCCATGGCGGCGGACGCCTGGCCGTCGAAGACGGTGCGCATCATCGTGCCCTTCGCACCCGGCGGCGGTGCCGACGGTTCGGCGCGCGTGCTGGCGGAAGTGCTGGCGCCGCAACTCGGCCAGTCGGTGATCGTCGACAACAAGCCGGGCGCAGGCAGCGCCATCGGCGTGATGGCCGCGGCGCAGGCGCGCGACGGCCACACGCTGCTGATGGGCAGCAACAGCATGGTGATCAACCCGTCGCTGAACCCGAAGCTGGGCTACGACGTGGCGCGCGACTTCGACGCGATCGGCATGGTGTCGGAGCAGCCGCTGGTGCTGGTCGTGCCGGCCGCATCGCCGGCCAAGTCGGTGGCCGACCTGATCGCGCAGGCGAAGGCACAGCCCGGCCAGCTGAGCGCCGGCAACAGCGGCACCGGCACGCTGGCGCATCTGACGGCCGAGCTGTTCTCGCTGCAGACGTCAACCTCGCTGGTCAGCGTGCCCTACAAGGGTGAAAGCGCGCTGATGCCCGACCTGATCTCGGGCCTCGTGTCGATGGGCTTCCTGAACCTGCCGAGCGTGATCGTCCACATCCGCTCGGGCCGGCTGCGCGCGCTGGCGGTGTCGTCGGCGCAGCCTTCGCCCGACCTGCCGGGCGTGCCGACCTTGCGCAGCGTCGGACTGCAGGCGCTCGAAGTGCAGGGCTGGGCGACGCTGGTCGCGCCCAAGGGCACCATCCCGGCCGCAGGGCTCGCGCGCCTCGACGGCCTGCTCGTCGCCGCACTTGAATCGGACGCCGTAAAGAAGCGCTTCGCCGCGCTGAGCCTCGCGCCCTTCCCGAGCAACCGGCAGGCGACCACGCAGTACCTGCGCACCGAAGGCAGCCGCTGGGAGCAGGTGATCAAGACCCGCGGCATTCACGTGGAGAACTGATCCGATGGGCACGGCACGACGCATCGATGGCAAGGTTCTGGACGCCGACGTGGTGGTCTGCGGCGGCGGCGTCGCGGGCACCATGGCCGCGGTGGCGGCGGCGCGGCACGGCGCGTCGGTGGTGCTGATCGAGCGCTACGGCTTTCTCGGCGGCAACGCGACCGCTGGCGCCGTCGCGCAGTTCAACAGCTGGCAGACCGGCAAGGGCCGCACGGTGGTCGCCGGCCTGGCCGACGAGGTCGTGGCACGGTTGCGCGCCTATGGCGGCGCACGGCCGCACGAGAGCTTCGTGATGTCGACCGGCCACCACATGGACCGCGTCGAATACTCGCCCGAAGCGCTGAAGCTGGTGCTCGACGACATGGTGACGGCGGCCGGCGTGCAGCCGCTGCTGCATGCGAACCTGCTCGATGTCGACTGCGAAGGCGGCCGCATCACGGCCGTCCGGGTGCTGACCAAGGGCGGCGTGCTGACCGTGAAGGCCGGCGTGCTGATCGACGCCTCGGGCGACATCGACGCACTGGACCGCGCGGGCGCGCGCTTTCTCGAACTCGATGCCGGCGAGCAATTGCAGCCGGCCACGATGATCTTCCGCTTCGGGCCGATCGACTTCACGCGCTTCGACGCACTCTCGAAAGCCGAGATCGGTGCGTTGGCGAAACGCGGGCACGCCGAAGGCCACCTGGCGCGTGCGGCGCTGCATTCGAGCCGTGACCCGTATTCGGACGACGGCTGGTTCAACATCAGCCGGCTCGGCATCGACGCGACCGATCCGATGGCGCTCGGCGCCGCGGAGATGGAAGGCCGTCGGCAGGCCTGGAAGGCGGCGCAGTTCCTCGCCGCCTCGGTGCCCGGCTGCGAAGGCGGCCAGCTGCGCGCCTTTGCGACGCAGGTCGGCATTCGCGAGACGCGGCGTGTCGAAGGCGACCATGTGCTCACGGCCGAAGAACTGATGCAGCCGGTCGATTTTCCGGATGCCATCGCGGCCGGCGCATACCCGATCGACATCCATCCGGCGTCCGGCGGTGCACTGCACTACGTGCCGATGGGCGACGACCACGCCTACCAGATCCCTTACCGCTCGCTGCTGCCGCTCGGGCTGGACAACGCACTGGTCGTCGGCCGCGGAATCTCCGCCACGCACCAGGCGCTGGCGGCGATCCGCGTCATGACGATCTCGATGGCGGTCGGTCAGGCGGCAGGCACCGCCGCAGCGCTGGCGCTGAAGCAGAGCGCCGCACCCGGCACCGTGCGCGCCGTCGACACCGATGCGCTGCGTGCCGCGCTGCTGCAGGACGGCGCCGTCCTGCGCTGAGGCGCCAAGGCATCGACGGCTTGGGTAGCGATGGCTGGAGCGCCGAAGCGCTTCGGTGCTCAGGCAGCCAGCGCCGTACCCAGCCGTTGACCCGCAAAGGCCTGCGCCTGCCTGGCCTTGTGCAGCACGGCCGCCGCGCCGAAGAACTCGTGCGGCACGCCTTCGTAGTCGCGGCGCTCCACCGGCACACCCGCATCGCGCAGCGCGTCTTCCAGCTTGGCGCCGTCGCTGCGCAGCGGGTCGAGCCGCGCGTTGACGATGGTCACCGGCGGCAGGCCGGCCAGATCGGCATCGATCAGTTGCAGGCGCGTGTCCTTCAGGTCGGCTTCGCTGCGGATCAGATGGTCGACGAACCACTGGACCATCGCGCGATTCAGCGGCTTGGCGATCGCGTTCTCGAGGTACGACTCGGTGTTCAGGCTGGTCTGCGCGACCGGATACACCGCGAGCACATGGCGCGGCGCGGCCAGGCCGGCGTCGCGTGCGGCGATGGCGGTCGCAATGGCCAGGTTGCCACCGGCGCTCTCGCCGGCCAGCGCCAGACGCGCAGGGTCGCCGCCGATGAAGCTCGCGTTCCTGGTGAGCCAGCGGTAGGCCGCCAAGGCATCGTCCCAGGCCGCAGGGAACTTGTGCTCCGGTGCCTGGCGGTAGTCGACCGACACCACGATCGCGTTCGCCTCGGCTGCCAGGCCGCGTGCGCCGGCGTCGTAGACCTCCTTGTCGGCGATCACCCAGCCACCACCGTGGAAGTAGAGGATCACCGGGAACGGGCCGGTGCCCGCAGGCGTGTAGACCGTGGCCGGCAGCGGGCCGGTGGCGCCGTCGACCGACGCCGCGGCGCTGCGCACGCCGGGCACGAGATCTTCAGGGCGCGTCGAGCGGCCCTGCTGCGTGAGCAGCTTGCGCACCGCATCGGCCATCGTCGGCTCGCGCCGCGCATCGGCCACGCTGAGCTTCTCGATGGCACGCGGGTTCAGCGATTCATGCGCCTTGGCGAGTTCGAGCATGTCGTCGTCGGCGCGGACCTTGGCCACGGCGTTCGACAACGCATTGAGCACCGGATTGGGTTCACCGTCGCCCCTGGTGCGGTCGGTCGTGCGGTCGGTGTTGCGGTCGTTGGCGTACTGGCGGTCGAAATCTTCTTCGCTCATCTGGAATCCTTTCGTTGGTGAATTCATTGGTGAATTCGAAAAGATCAGGCTTGCGAGACCCATGAAGAACTTTTGTCGGACAGGCGGCCGACTGCCGGTCCGGCGGGTCGACGGCCACCGCGCGTGACGAAACGCAACCGGCGGTCCCGTTGCGCGTTGCGCCGTCAGGCCGCGTCGGCGCCTTCGTACACGAGCGGCACGCGCTTCACGTTGCAGAGCAGCTCATAGGACAAGGTGCCCGCGGCATGCGCCACGTCGTTCACGCTGATCTGCTTGCCCCACAGCTCGACGCGGCTGCCGATGCCGGCTTCGGGCAGGTCGCTGAGGTCGACCGTGAGCATGTCCATCGACACGCGCCCGACCAGCCGCGACAGCCGGCCGTCGATCGCGACCGGCGTGCCGGTCGGTGCGACGCGCGGATAGCCGTCGGCGTAACCGACCGCGACCAGGCCGATGTGCACCGGCCGTTCGGCGACGAAACGACCGCCGTAGCCCAGCGCGTCGCCGGGCTGCAGCGTGCGCACGGCGAAGACCTGGCTTTCCAGCGTCATCACCGCCTGGAGCCCGTGCACGGGCTCGGGCATCGGGTCGGCGCCGTAGAGCAGGATGCCGGGCCGCGCCCAGTCGCGGCGGGCGTCGGCCCAGCCGAGCACGCCGGCCGAGTTGCTCACGCTGCGCTCGCCCGGCAGGCCGGCGGTGGCGGCATCGAAGGCCGCGATCTGGCGCGCGGTCGTGTCCTGGTCGGGCTCGTCGGCGCGCGCGAAGTGCGTCATCAGCGTGATGCGCGACGCCTTGCCGCTGGCAACCAGCCGCGCGTGGACCGCGGCGATTTCCGCCAGCGCGAAGCCGACCCGGCGCATGCCGGAATCGGCCTTGAGCCAGACGTGCAGCCCATCGGCCTGCGCGTTCTGCTCGATGAGCCGCAACTGGGCTTCCTGGTGCACGGCCGTCCAGAGTCCGTGGGCCTGGATGTTGGCGAGGTCGTCGGCGTCGAAGGCGCCTTCGAGCACCAGGATCGGCGCCGTCACGCCCGCGGCGCGCAGGGCCACCGCCTCGTCGGTGAAAGCCACCGCGAAGCCGTCGGCGATGCCGGCGAGCGCCTGCGCGCAGCGCACCGCGCCGTGGCCGTAGGCATTGGCCTTGAGCACGGCCAGCGCACGGCCGCCGTGCAGCTGGCGGGCCAGGCGGTAGTTGTGGCGCAGCGCGTCGAGGTCGATGCGCGCGCGGGACGGGCGGGCCATGTCGCGCTCGCTCCGGCTCAGGCCGCGGCGGGTGCCGAGGCGTGCGCGCCGGCGCGGCCGGCACCGCGCGCATAGCGGTCGATCGCCAGGCCTTCGGTGCTGATCTCCGGGCGCTGGCCGGTCACCAGATCGGCGATCAGCTTGCCGGAGCCGCAGGCCATGGTCCAGCCGAGCGTGCCGTGACCGGTGTTCAGGAACAGGTTCGGGAAGCGCGTGGCGCCGACGATCGGCGTGCTGTCGGGCGTCATCGGGCGCAGGCCGGTCCAGAAGCTGGCGCGGGCCACGTCGCCGCCCGGGAACAGGTCCTTGACGACGAGTTCGAGCGTGGCACGGCGGCGCGGATCGAGTCGCAGGTCGTAGCCGCCGAGCTCGGCCATGCCGCCGACACGGATGCGGTCGTCGAAGCGGGTGACGGCGATCTTGTAGGTCTCGTCGAGCACGGTCGACTGCGGCGCGAAGGCCGGGTCGACCAGCGGCACGGTCAACGAGTAGCCCTTGACCGGGTACACCGGCAGGTCGATGCCCAGCGGCGCCAGCGCGCCGCGCGAGTAGCTGCCGAAGGCCAGCACGTAGCGGTCGGCGGTGAGCACCTGGCCGCCCGAGCGCACGCCCGTGATGCGCCCGCCTTCGACCACCAGGCCGTCGACCGTCTGGCCGAAGCGGAAGTCCACGCCCATGCCCTTGGCGATGGCGGCGAGCTGGTTGGTGAACATGTGGCAGTCGCCGGTCTCGTCCTTCGGCAGGCGCAGGCCGCCGGTGAGCCGGTCGCGCGCCTGGGCCAGGCTGGGCTCGACCTGCGCGAGCTGGTCGCGCGTGAGCAGTTCATAGGGCACGTTGCATTCGCGCAGCACTTCGATGTCGCGCTGCACGGCGTCGAGCTGCGCCTGCGTGCGGAACAGCTGCAGCGTGCCGCCGGTGCGCTGCTCGTACTGGATGCCGGTGTCGGCGCGCAGCTGCTGCAGGCAGGCGCGGCTGTATTCGGCCACGCGCATCATCCGTTCCTTGTTGACCGCATAGCGCTCGGGCGTGCAGTTGCGCAGCATCTGCGCCATCCACTGCAGTTGCGCGAGGCTGCCGTCGAGCCGGATCGCGAGCGGCGCGTGCTTCTGGAACATCCACTTCACGGCCTTGAGCGGAATGCCCGGTGCGGCCCAGGGCGTGGAGTAGCCGGGCGACACCTGGCCGGCGTTGGCGAAGCTGGTTTCGAGGGCCGGGCCGTCCTGCCGATCGAGCAGGGTGACCTGGGCGCCGGAGCGCGCGAGGTAGTAGGCCGTGCTGGTGCCGATGACGCCGCCGCCGAGGACAATGACTTTCATGGGGAAAACCACCGAGTGAAGTAGATTTCCGCAAATTTATGCGCAACGATCCAGTAAATTCGACTGAAATTGTGGTGCATCGCAGTGGAATTTGCTGATTTTTTGGTGCATCCCGCCTCTGAAAAGTGACATGACCGACCTCGACCGGACCGACCGGAAAATCCTCGACATCCTGCAGCGCCAGGGCCGCATTTCGATGACCGAACTGGCCGAGCAGATCGGCCTGTCGACCTCGCCCTGCTCGGAGCGCGTGAAGCGCATGGAGCGCGAGGGCGTGATCACCGGCTACCACGCGCGGCTGTCGCCCGAGGCGCTGGGCAAGACGCTGCTGGTGTTCGTCGAGATCAAGCTCGCGTCCAAGTCCGGCGAGGTGTTCGACAAGGTGCGCAAGGAGCTCCTGCACGTGCCCGACGTGCAGGAATGCCACCTGGTGTCGGGCAGCTTCGACTACCTGGTGAAGGCCCGACTGGGCGGCATGGGCGAATACCGGCGGCTGCTCGGCGACATCCTGAAGAAGCTGCCGGTGGCCGCCGAATCGCACAGCTACATCGTGATGGAAGAGGTGAAGGAGACGCTGGCGATGCCGGTCGGGCTGTAACGCCCTTCCTGGCATGACGCGCTGCCGGCGTGCGATTGTCCTGCTGGTGGATCGGACTGTCGCCCGCGCCGCGCTTTGCGGTGCGCCGGTCGTCCCCATATGCTCGGTATCAACTTCGGCGCCCGGCGAGTCTTCGGCCGGCCGGCGCCCACAGCAGAAAGAACCCCATGACCGTGACCTCCGCAACCACCACGACAGCCTCCTGCGCCGTTCTCCAGATCAAGCCGCTCGGCTTTCCGTGGGTGACGATGGACCCCTTCCTGTTCTGCGCGTACCACGACGACGCCTACCCGGCCGGCACGGCCGCGATGGGCGTGGACGACGCCCTGCTCGCCGGCCGCCAGATCGGCCAGGACTTCAGCCGCAAGGACGGCTGGAGCATGTACCACGGCGAAACCGTGCCCGGCTTTCCCGGCCATCCGCACCGCGGCTTCGAGACCGTGACGATCGTGCGCAAGGGCCTGATCGACCATTCCGATTCGCTCGGCGCGGCTGCACGCTTCGGCGGCGGCGACGTGCAATGGGTGACGGCCGGCAAGGGCATCGTGCATTCGGAAATGTTCCCGCTGCTCGACACCGGCGCACCGAACCCGCTGGAGCTGTTCCAGATCTGGCTGAACCTGCCGGCGCGCAACAAGATGGTCGCGCCGCACTTCACGATGTTCTGGGCCGAGGACATTCCGCGCCTCAGCGCCACGGACGATGCCGGCCGCACGACCGACGTCGCGGTCGTCGCAGGTCGGCTCGCGCCCGAGGGCACCGCAGGCGCGGCGGCCACGGTCGGCGCGCCGCTGGCACCGCCGCCCGATTCGTGGGCCGCGCAGGCCGACGCCGACGTCGCGATCTGGACGATCCGCATGGCGCCCGGCGCCCGCTGGACGCTGCCGGTCGCGCGCGGCCAGGGCACGCGCCGCAACCTGTACTTCTTCAAGGGCGCATCGGTGCGCGTCGGCGGGCAGGACGTGCGCAGCCATGCGGCCATCGAAGTGCGGGCCGACCAGGCGATCGAACTGGTCGCGGGCGACGAGGTCGTGGAGTTCCTCATGCTGCAGGGCCGCCCGATCGGCGAGACCGTGGCGCAGTACGGCCCGTTCGTGATGAACACGCAGGCCGAGATCATGCAGGCGATGCAGGACTACCGCCGCACCCAGTTCGGCGGCTGGCCGTGGCCGGACGAGGCGCCGGTGCATGGCCGGGATCCGGCGCGCTTCGCGCGGCATCCGGGCGGTCGCGAAGAACGGCCCGTCGCGGCTGAAGACGTCGCCGGCTGATCCGCCGCGCCGGCATCGACTGCGCGACCGGCCGCGACCGGCCGCGTGCGGTCGCGCAGGCGTCGCCCCGGTGCCAGGCGGGATGGCGACAACGCAGGTAGGCTCTGCATCCGCGCATCGCTGCGCCAGCGCCACCTTCCAAGAACGATGAGACAGCCTTCCGCCCATCCTCCCGCCGCCTGGCCCATGCTGGCGGTGCTGGCCAGCGCCTTCATGCTGAGCCAGGCCTACCGCACCATCGCCGCCATCCTCGCGCCGCCGCTGCAGGCCGAATTCGGCCTGTCGGCACAGGCGCTCGGGGTGTTTGCAGGCGCCTTCCATTTCTCGTTCGGTGCGCTGCAGCTCTTCATGGGCATCGGCATCGACCTGCAGGGCCTGCGGCGCACGGTGCTGGCCGCTTTCCCGATGGCGATCGTGGGCTCGGTGCTGTCGGCGCTGGCACCGAACTTCCCGCTGCTGGTGCTCGGCCAGGTGCTGATCGGCATCGGCTGCGCGCCGGCCTTCCTGGTCTGCACGGTGTTCATCGCGCGGCAGTTTCCGCCGGAACGATTCGCGCAGGTTTCGGGTGTGACGCTGGGCATCGGCTCGTTAGGCATGCTGCTGACCGGCACGCCGCTCGCGTGGCTGGTGCATGCCAGCTCATGGCGCACCGGCTTCTGGGTGCTGGGCGCCTGCTCGGCGCTGTCGTGGCTGGCGATCCTCCGGCTGGTGAAGGAACCGCCGATGCCGGTGCTGGCCAAGGCCGATGCCGCGCCCGGTGCGGCGCGCCCGACGGTGCTCGGCGCGTTGCGCAGCTACGGCGCGCTGTTCGCGCTGCCGCACACGCTGGGCATCCTCGCGCTCGCGTCGGTCACCTACGCCGCCTTCATCACGCTGCGCGGGCTGTGGCTCGGGCCGCTGCTGGTCGAGCGGCACGGCTTCTCGCTGGTGGAAAGCGGCAACGTGGCGATTGCCGTGTCGGTGGTCGGCATGTTCGGGCCGATGGTGTTCGGCCGGCTCGATCCGGGCGCCGCTCGGCGCCGCTGGATCATCGGTTTCACCCTGCTCGTCGCAGCGCTGTTCGCGGCGATGGCTTTCAACCCGGGCGCGGCGTTCGACACCATCGGCTCGGTCGCCGTCGGCCTGCTGTCGGGGTACATCGTGCTGCAGTACGCCGACGTGAAGGCGGCCTACCCGGTCGCGATGACCGGCCGCGCGATGGCCGTCTTCACCATGGCGATGTTCCTCGGCGTGGCGGTGATGCAGTGGTTCACCGGCGTCGTCGCCTCGGTCGCCACGGCGCATGGCATCGACCCGTTCCTCGCGGTGCTGCTCACCATCGCCGCCCTCCTCGTCGCCGGCACCGCGGCGTTCCGCTGGCTGCCGAGGCCGCGTGCCGCTACGGCCGCTTAGCTGGCAGCGAACCTAGACCCCGCGCTCGACCATGTCGAGCAGCCGCTGGCCGACCGCCTGCATCTGCGTGCCGAGCACCCCGCCGAGCGGCCCGTCGAGCACCAGCATCGCGAGCCCGTGCACCGCCGACCAGGCCAGGAACTCGGCGCCCGGGCGGCGTTCCGGCGGCAGCAGTCCGGCGGCCACCATCTGGTCGAGCGACGCACCCAGCAGCTGAAAAGGATTGAGCCCGCTCGGCCCGGCGCGCGCCGGATCGGCGACCGGATTGCCGAAGTCGTCGGACGCCGAATACGCGGTGCGGAACAGGCCGGTCTCGGCCTGGGCGAAGCGCAGGTAGCCGGTGCCGATCGCCCGCAGCCGCGCCCGCGCCGCATCGCCTGCCGACAGGCCGGCCGGCACGCTGGCGAGCTCGGCTTCCATCGCGGCCGCCGACGCCGACAGCGCTGCGGCGCGCACCGCCTTCAGCAGTTCATCGCGGCTGCCGAAGTGGCGATAGGCCGCGTTGGGCACCACGCCGGCCTGCCGCGTCGCTTCCCGCAGGACGACCGCGTCGGGCCCGCCGCTGCGCGCGAGCGCGATGCCGGCCTCGAGCAACGCACGACGCAGGTCACCGTGGCGGTAGGTGGTGCGTGCTGGAGCCTTCGGGGGCAGCGCGGACGTGGCAGTCGTTTCGGTCATCGAATTCAAGGTGGACAGCGGACATTCTCCCTGCCAAGATATTGTGTACGGCGTACACAATTTAGCACCGCAGCCCTCGTCCGCCCAGCTGTTTCGACATCCAGGAGCCCCATCCCATGAGCACACAGATCTTCGTGAACCTGCCGGTCAAGGACCTCGACCGCACCGTGGCCTTCTTCACCCACCTGGGTTTCAGCTTCGACCCGCGCTTCACCAACGCCGATGCGACCTGCATGATCGTGGCCGATGGCATCTTCGTGATGCTGCTGGTCGAGCGCTTCTTCCAGACCTTCACGCCGAAGCCGATCAGCGACGCGCACAAGAGCACCGAAGTACTGCTGTGCCTGTCGCGCGAAAGCCGTGCCGCGGTCGAAGACATGGCAGCGAAGGCGGTGGCCGCGGGCGGCAGCACGCCCAACCCGCCGAAGGATCACGGCTTCATGTACCAGCACGGTTTCCAGGACCTGGACGGCCATCTCTGGGAGCTGGTGTTCATGGAGCCCGGCGCGATGGGGTGAGGCGGCGAGGCTGCGGACACGAAGGCGTCAGCGGGCCGGTCCACGTCGCTGTAGATTCGATGGCTCTAACAAGGAGCCCGTTTCATGATTCACGTCATCGCCATCATCACCGCCAAGCCCGGCCTGCGCGCCCAGGTCCTGGAAGCTTTCAATGCCAACCGCGCTGCGGTGCTCGCTGAAAAGGGTTGCATCGAATACGGCGCTGCGGTCGACGCTGCGGGCATGCCGACCTCGAAGGGCAGTTTCGGACCGGACACCTTCGTGGTGGTCGAACGCTGGGAATCTGTCGCTGACCTGCAGGCGCATGCAGCGGCGCCGCACATGGCGGCTTATGCGGCGAAGACGAAGGAGCTGACGGTCAGCCGGATGATTCATGTGCTGGATCCGGTTTGAGCACGATGCCTTGAGAAGGAAAGCCCTCGAACGCGCTTCAGCGAGGTTGCAACGCCGCCAATCTCCAAGGTCGGCACCTCAATAGTGATATCGAAGCTGCGCAATCAGCAACGCATCGCCTTCGACTTTGTAGACCACGCGATGCTCGTCAGTGATCCGGCGAGACCAAAAGCCCGACAGCGCGTGCTTGAGCGGCTCCGGCTTGCCGATCCCCTCGAACGGCTCGCGCTGGATCTCGCGAATCAACTTGTTGATGCGTTCGACCATCTTGCGGTCCTGCTTCTGCCCGTAAAGATAGTCTTCCCAGGCCTCGTCCGCAAAAATCAGCTTCACTTGGACAGTTCGCGCTCGACGCCGTTCCCGGCGCTCAATTGCGCGGCAGCGGCCATCAGGCGCCTGGCATTCGCCGGATTGCGCAGCAGGTATGCCGTCTCTTCCATGGCTTGAAAGTCTTCGAGTGACAGCATCACCACGGACTGCTCACCATTGCGCGTGATGATGAGCGCCTCGTGGTCATTGCAAACCCGATTCATGGTGCTGGCCAGATTGGCGCGAGCGGCCGAGTACGTGATCGCATCCATTGCGGAACTCCTTAGTTGTACGACAAACTGTACAACTACCATCGTTATCGAGACTCCCGCTGAATACCCATCAGTCGCTCAGTTGACCCATGAAAAAAGGGAACGTGATCAACACGTTCCCTTTGCTTTCAACCTCGCTCAACGCTCAGCTCATTGGCATGGCGTCGAACAACGGCCTTACTTCGAGACGACCCGCACCATCTCCAGGCACTTGTTCGAATAGCCCCATTCGTTGTCGTACCAGCTCACCAGCTTGACGAAGGTGCTGTCCAGCGCGATGCCGGCTTCGGCGTCGAAGATCGAGGTGCGCGGGTCGCCACGGAAGTCGGTCGCGACGACCTTGTCTTCGGTGTAGCCCAGCACGCCCTTCAGCGCGCCTTCGGACTGCAGCTTCATCTCGGCGCAGATTTCCTTGTAGCTGGCTTCCTTGTCGAGCTCGACCACCAGGTCGACCACCGACACGTCGGAGGTCGGCACGCGGAAGCTCATGCCCGTGAGCTTCTTGTTCAGCTCGGGGATCACCACGCCCACGGCCTTGGCGGCACCGGTCGACGACGGGATGATGTTTTCCAGGATGCCGCGGCCGCCGCGCCAGTCCTTGTTGGACGGGCCGTCGACGGTCTTCTGCGTTGCGGTGGCAGCGTGCACCGTGGTCATCAGGCCGCGCTTGATGCCCCACTTGTCGTTCAGCACCTTGGCCAGCGGAGCCAGCGCGTTGGTCGTGCAGCTGGCGTTGCTGATGATGGCTTCGCCGGCGTACTTCTTGTCGTTCACGCCATAGACGAACATCGGCGTGTCGTCCTTGCAGGGCGCCGACATGATGACCTTCTTGGCGCCAGCGTCGATGTGCTTCTGGCAGGTTTCCTTGGTCAGGAACAGGCCGGTCGATTCGAGCACGATGTCGGCGCCGACTTCGCTCCACTTCAGGTTCGCGGGGTCGCGTTCCTGCGTGAGGCGAATGCGCTTGCCGTTGACGATCAGCGTGTTGCCGTCGACCGAGACTTCACCCTTGAAGCGGCCGTGCACCGAGTCGTACTGCAGCATGTACGCCAGGTAGTCGGGCTCGAGCAAGTCGTTGATGGCGACGATTTCGATGTCGTTCTTGAAGTTCTGGACCGCCGCGCGCAGCACGTTGCGACCGATGCGGCCGAAGCCGTTGATACCGAGTTTGATAGCCATCTGACGTTGCTCCTAAGGTTAAGAAATCTTGATTGCTGCTTCGACGGTGGCAGCGACGTTTTCCGGGGTGAATCCGAAATGCTTGAACAGCACCGGCGCCGGAGCCGACTCGCCGAAGGTGTCGATGCCGACGACCGCGTCGACGCCGTACTTCCACCAGCCGTCGGTCACGCCCATCTCGACCGCCACGCGCTTCACGCCCGCAGGCAGCACGCTCTTCTTGTACGCGACCGACTGGCGGTCGAAGGTGGTGGTCGAGGGCATCGACACCACGCGCACCGCAATCTTCTTCGCGGCCAGCAGTTCCTGCGCCTTCAGTGCGAGCTGCACTTCGGAGCCGGTCGCGATGATCACGGCGCGGGCCTTCTTGCCCTTCAGACCGACGTGTTCGGGCTCGGACAACACGTAGGCGCCCTTGCTGATCTCGCTCAGGTCCTTCTTGGGCGCATAGGCCAGGTTCTGGCGCGACAGCAGCAGTGCGGTCGGCCGCGTGGCGTTCTGCAGCGCGACGGCCCAGGCGACGGCCGTCTCGGCCGTGTCGCCCGGACGCCAGACGTCCAGGTTCGGGATCAGGCGCAGGCTCGCGGCGTGCTCGATCGACTGGTGCGTCGGGCCGTCTTCGCCCAGGCCGATGGAGTCGTGCGTGAACACGTGGATCACGCGGTGCTTCATCAGCGCCGCCATGCGGATCGCGTTGCGGCTGTAGTCGCTGAAGGTCAGGAAGGTGCCGCCGTAGGGGATGTAGCCGCCGTGCAGCGCCACGCCGTTCATGACGGCGGCCATGCCGAACTCGCGCACGCCGTAGTTGATGTGGCGACCGATCACGCCGTGCGGCGCCGGGGCGCTGTCGGCCGAGCTCTTGGGCTTGGACTCGTCTTCCGCACCTTGCTGCGCGGCCTGCGGCGGCACGCCGAGCACCACGTCGCCGGTGGCCGCGTCGAAGCGCAGTGCGGGCGTGCTCTTGGTGTTGGTGAGGTTCGAGCCGGTCAGGTCGGCGCTGCCGCCGAGCATTTCGGGCAGCGCGGCGGTGAAGAACTCGAGCGCGATCTGGCTGGCCTTGCGGCTGGCGACGGTTTCGGCCTTGGTGTGCGCCGAGACGACCGTGTCGAATGCGACCTGGTTGAAGTCCTTGGGCAGTTCGCCCTTCATGCGGCGCGTGAATTCCTCGGCCAGTTCAGGGAAGGCGGCGGCATAGGCCGCGAACTTCTCGTTCCAGGCGGCTTCGATCTTGGCGCCGGTGTCCTTGCCGCTCCAGTCGTCATAGACGGCCTGCGGGATCTCGAAAGGCGCATAGGGCCAGTCGAGCGCGGTGCGGGTCAGCGCGATTTCCTCGGCGCCAAGCGCCTCGCCGTGCGCCTTGGCGGTGCCGGCACGGTTCGGGCTGCCCTTGCCGATCTGCGTCTTGCAGATGATCAGCGTCGGCTTGTTGCCGGTCGCCTTCTTGGCCTCGGCGATGGCGGCGGAGACCACCTTGGCGTCGTTGCCGTCGACCGGGCCGATCACGTTCCAGCCGTGTGCCAGGAAGCGCTCTGCGGTGTTGTCGATGAACCAGGGCTTGACCTGGCCGTCGATGCTGATGCCGTTGTCGTCGTACAGCGCGATCAGCTTGCCCAGGCGCCAGGCGCCGGCCAGGCCGATGGCTTCGTGGCTGATGCCTTCCATCATGCAGCCGTCGCCCAGGAAGGCGTAGGTGTGGTGGTCGACGATGTCGTGGTCGGCGCGGTTGAACTCGGCGGCGAGCAACTTTTCAGCCAGCGCGAAGCCGACCGCGTTGGTGATGCCCTGGCCCAGCGGGCCGGTGGTGGTTTCCACGCCGGGCGTGACGTCGATTTCGGGGTGGCCCGGCGTCTTGCTGTGCAACTGGCGGAAATGCTTGATGTCGTCGATCGACAGCGCATAGCCGGTCAGGTGCAGCACGGCGTACAGCATCATCGATGCATGGCCGTTCGACAGCACGAAGCGGTCACGGTCGAACCATTTCGGGTTGGCGGGATTGAAACGGAGGTGGTCGCCCCACAGGGCAACGGCCATGTCGGCCATCCCCATCGGTGCGCCAGGATGACCCGAGTTCGCGAGTTGAACGGCATCCATTGCCAGCGCGCGAATCGCGTTGGCCATCAAGGCTTGGTTGGCCATCTGTGGCTTTCTCAGGGGGAGCAGGTTAGAGGGAGCCTCGCATTTTAACGAGGAGGGCGACGACCCGGCCCGCCGCAGTGGATCACCCTGGCGTTGCACGGCTGCTAGAGTGCCGTCATGCACGGCCTGCACCTCACCGCCGACCTCCACGACTGCCAGGGTGCAGCGCACTGGTTCACCGACGCCGAGGCGCTCGGCGCGCTGTGCACGAAGACGGTCGAAACCGCAGGGCTGCAGGCCGTCGGCCGGCTGGTCCACGCGTTCGCACCCGCACCGGGTGCCGATGCAGGCGGCGTGACGGCGACCGTGCTGCTCGCCGAATCCCACCTGTGCATCCACACCTGGCCGGAACAGCGCGGTGCGACGATCGACGTGTACGTCTGCAACTTCGGCGCCGACCACTCGGCCAAGGCGAAGGCCGTGATGGATGCGCTGGAAGCGGTGTTCATGCCGGGCCGGGTCGAACACCACGCGCTGCAGCGCGGCAGCATCGGCGGTGGGGCATGAAAGCCATGATCCTCGCGGCCGGCCGGGGCGACCGCATGCGGCCGCTGACCGACGCCACACCCAAACCACTGCTCGCCGTGCGGGGCAAGCCGCTGATGCAATGGCCGATGGAAGCGCTGGCCGCCGGCGGCTTTCGCGAGCTGGTGGTCAACACCGGCTGGCTCGGCGACCAGGTGGCCGAACGTTTCGGCGAAAGCCCCGAGATCGCTGGCGGACGAAGCACCATCGCCTATTCGCACGAGAGCCGCGAGGCCGGCGGCGCGCTGGAAACCGCGGGCGGCATCGTGCGCGCCCTGCCGCTGCTGGGCGAGGCTTTCTGGGTGGTGGCCGGCGATGTGTTCGCACCGGACTTCCGCTTCACGCCCGATGCCGTCGAACGATTCCTGGCCAGCGGCCGGCTGGCGCACCTGTGGCTGGTGCCGAACCCGGCACACAACCCGAAAGGCGACTTCGGCCTGACGCCGCAGGGCCTCGCGATGAACCAGGCCACGGACGCCTCCGCGCCGCGCCACACCTTCTCCACCATCGGCCTCTACCGCGCCGCCTTGTTCGCGCCGCCCTGGTGCGCCATCCCGCCCGGCAACCCCGGCGCAACCAAAGCCCCACTCGCCCCGCTGCTGCGGACCGCGATGGACAATGAAATAGTCAGCGCCGAGCTCTACACGGGCCGCTGGACCGATGTGGGAACGCCCGAACGACTCGCCCAACTCAACACGCCATGACAGCAGACTCCACGATCTACGCCGGCCGCCGCGCCCGTCTCGCCTCGCAACTCGGCCGCGACGGCATCGCGATCATCCCGACCGCGCCCGAACACCAGCGCAACCGGGACAGCGACTTCCTCTTCCGGCACGACAGCTACTTCTATTACCTGACCGGCTTCACCGAACCCAACGCCTGGCTGCTGCTGGCCGGCGACGGCACCGCCACGCTGTTCTGCGCACCCAAGGACCTCGAACGCGAAATCTGGGACGGCTACCGGCTCGGCCCGGACGCCGCACCCGGCGCGCTCGGCGTGGACGAGGCGCTGTCGGTCGACCAGCTCGACGCCAAGCTGCCCAAGCTGCTGGAGAACAAGTCGACGGTCTGGTATCCGTTCGCGACCCACAAGGGACTCGAGACGCGGGTCGACGGCTGGCTGCAGTCGGTGCGCGCCCGCGTGCGGTTCGGCGCCCTCTGCCCCGAGGAGCAGCGCGACCTGTGCGGCCCGCTCGACGAGATGCGCCTGGTGAAAGACGCGCACGAGCAGGACGTGATGCGCCGCGCCTCGGAGATCAGCGCACGCGCCCACATCCGCGCCATGCAGTTGTCGGCGCGCATGCTGCGCGAAGGCAAGGACGTGCGCGAATACCACCTCGACGCCGAGCTGCTGCACGAGTTCCGCCTGGGCGGCTCGCAGTACCCGGCGTATGGCTCGATCGTCGCGGCCGGCGCCAACGCCTGCGTGCTGCACTACCGTGCCGATGCCGCGCCGGTGCGCCAGGGCGAGCTGGTGCTGATCGACGCCGGCTGCGAGCTCGACGGCTATGCCAGCGACATCACCCGCACCTTCCCGGCCGACGGCCGGTTCAACGGGCCGCAGCGCGCGCTGTACGACCTGGTGCTCGCCAGCCAGGACGCCGCCGTGGCCGCGACCAAGGCCGGCAACCGCTTCAACGACCCGCACGAGGCGACCGTCAAGGTGCTCGCGCAAGGCATGCTGGACCTCGGCCTGCTCGACGCGAACAAGGTCGGCAGCGTCGAGGACGTGATCGAGCAACGCGCCTACTTCCCGTTCTACATGCACCGCACCAGCCACTGGCTGGGCATGGACGTGCACGACTGCGGCAGCTACGTCGAGCCCACGCAGGTCGGCAACATCAGCGAGCGCAAGGACCCGCTCTCGGGCGAGATCATCAAGAACCGGCCGAGCCGCATCCTGCAGCCCGGCATGGTGCTGACCATCGAGCCCGGCATCTACGTGCGTCCGGGCGAAGGCGTGCCTGAGGCCTTCCACAACATCGGCATCCGCATCGAGGACGACGCGATCGTCACCGCGACCGGCTGCGAGCTGATCACGCGCGGCGTGCCGGTGGATGGGGATGAGATCGAGGCGCTGATGCGCTGATGCGCCGCTGAGCGCGGCGCCACGGCCTAAGGCACCAGCCGCGGCTGCAGGAAGTCGATGAACGCCCGGAGCTTGCGCGGCATCTGCGCGCGGCTCGGGTAATAGAGATGGAAGCCGGGCAGGCTCGGCCACCAGTCCCGCAGCACCGGCACCAGCCGGCCCGCGTCGAAGTCGTGCTGCACGATCTGCACCGGCATGCACCCGATGCCGGCGCCTGCGAGCACGGCGGTCAACAACACGCCTGCCTCGTTGGTGATCAATGCGGAGTTCGTCTCGACGTTGAACACGCGCCCGTCCGGCCCGGCGTATTCCCAGCGATAGATGCTGCCGTCCGCAAAGCGCGCATTGATGCAGCGGTGTTCGATCAGGTCGGCCGGTGTCGCCGGCGGCGCGCGGCGCGCCAGATAAGCCGGCGCCGCGAAGGTGGCCAGCCGAAGCGGGCCGCCGAACGGGATGGCAATGACGTCGCGCGCCAGGCTCTCGCCATTGCGGATGCCCGCATCGAAACCGCCGGCCACGAGGTCGATCAGGCTGTTCGAGCAGGCGATCTCCAGCGTGATGTCTGGATAGGCGGCGATGAAGTCGCCGATGTGCGGCAACAGCAACATGTCGGCCGCCGTGCGCGACACGTTCAGCCGCAGCAGGCCCGCCGGCTTGTCGCGCGTCTCGTCCAGGCCGGCCACGGCGCCGTCGAGCGCCGCCAGGCCAGGCAGCGCCGATGTCAGGAAACGCTGCCCCAGTTCGGTGACGCCGACCCGCCGCGTGGTGCGGTCCAGCAGACGCACACCGAGCCGGCGCTCCAGAGTGCGGACGGTCTGCGACAGCGCGGACGGCGAGACACCGAGCTCGGCCGCGGCCCGGGTGAAGCTCGCGTGATGTGCGACACGGGCAAAGGCGGCAATGGCGGGCAGGAGGTCGGGCGACATCCGCCGATTATGAAATCCTGCTTCACAAAGCATGCCGACAGATGCCGCTTTTCTTCGGCAATGAAGCACCAACCTTCGAATGGCAGCCCGACCCGGCAAGGGGCCGGGCTGCCGATCACTCACTGAAGGACCATTCCATGCAACTCACCGACTACCTCACCCTCGGCCGCTCCGGCCTGCGCGTCAGCCCGATGTCCCTCGGCACCATGACCTTCGGCAAGGATTGGGGCTGGGGCTCCGACGCCGACGAGGCGCGCCGCATCTTCGACCTGTACGTGGAACGCGGCGGCAACTTCATCGACACCGCCAACAACTACACCGGCGGCAGCGCCGAACGGCTCGTCGGCGAGTTCATCGCGGACCGGCGCGAGTCGATGGTGGTCGCCACCAAGTACTCGCTCAACATGCAACCCGGCAACCCCAACGCGGGCGGCAACCACCGCCGCAACATGGTGCGCTCGGTCGAAGCCAGCCTGAAGCGGCTCGGCACCGACTACATCGACCTGCTCTACCTGCACGTCTGGGACGGGCTGGCGCCGGTCGAGGAAATCATGCGTGGCTTCGACGACCTGGTGCGCAGCGGCAAGGTGCTCTACGCCGGTATTTCCGACACGCCCGCCTGGCAGGTCGCGCGCATGCAGACGCTGGCCGACCTGCGCGGCTGGGCGCCGCTGGTGGCGCTGCAGATCGAATACAGCCTGATCGAGCGCACGGTCGAACGCGAGCTGCTGCCGATGGCGCAGGAACTCGGACTCGGTGTGCTGGCCTGGTCGCCGCTGGCTGGCGGCGTGCTGAGCGGCAAGTACACGCACGCCGACCTCGGCCATGCGGAAACGGCGTCCGACGTCGTCGGCACGCGCAAGGCGCTGGTCAGCAGCACGGGCGCACTGTCGGAACGCGGACTGGACATCGCCGAGCTGGTGCAGCAGATCGCCCGCGAGCAGTCGCGCTCGCCATCACAGATCGCGTTGGCCTGGGGCATGCTGCATGGCACGCAGTCGGTGCTGCCGATCATCGGTGCGCGCACGCTGGCGCAGTTCGAGGACAACCTCGGCGCACTCGACGTGGTGCTGAGCGCGGAAGACCGTGCCCGCCTCGATGCGGTCAGCGCCATATCGATGGGCTTCCCGCACGACTTCCTTCAGAACCCGATGCTCCGGCAGATCATGAGCGGCGGCACCTCGGTGCGGCGCAGCTGGTAGCACGCGGGGTCAGCCGCCGACGAAGGATCAGATGGCGGCACCAGCCAGGTGCCCGCGCGTGAAGGCTTCCTCGAAGATCGAATAGCCCGACCAGTCCGCATGCGCGAATGACAGTCGCCCATCGGCCACGCGCTCGGGCGCGCGCAATGCCGCGAGCAGGCCGGGCGCGGGCATCGCCATCGCATGGCCGTAGCGCGTGATGTCGATGCGCGTCGCCAACGATGCGATGTCCGGATGCGGCACCGACAGCTCGGCCAGCAGCTCGTCTCGCCAGCCGGACCATGGGCGATCGAGCAGCTGGCGGCGGCCATCGCCAACGTCGTAGGCACTCGGTCCGAGCGGCCGGTACCAGCTGAGCACGGTGGCGCGCGGTGTCGGGTCGAGCGTCTGATGGCGCGCGTCGACATAGCCCAGGCCGCGGGTGCCGTAGATCACGTTGTCCCAGCTCGGCGCCGGGCCGGGGCGGTCGGCCAGCGGTGCGCGCACATGGACGTTGGCGACCAGCCAGGGCGCGTCGCGCACCTGCGCGGCGGCGTGCACCAGCCGCGCCGGCGGGTTCTCGACGACGCGCGCCGCGATGAACACCGGCAGCGCCACGATGCAGCGCTCGGCCTGCCAGCGCACCAGCGATTTCGATGCGACGTCGAACACGTCGACCTCGACGCCGCTGCGTGTCTCGGCAATGCGCACGACCACCTGACCGGTGTGCAGGCGATCGCCGAGCGGTGCCGCGAGGCGCCGGGTCAGCCAGCCATTGCCTTCGGGCCAGGTCAGCACGGCGTCGCGTTCCGCGCTCTCGTCGCCCGGTGCATGGAAGCCGTGGCGGCTGGCGAAATAGTGGATGCCGGCCCAGGCGGAAACGTGGCCGAGGCCGGCGCCGTAGTCGTCGCGGCAGCAGTAGTCGAGATACCAGCGCAGATGCGGATCGTCCAGGCCCTCGCGGTCCAGCCAGGCGGCGAAATTCAGGGCATCGAGTGCCAGCAGCGTCGGCGTGATCGGCGCGCGCAGCGTGGGGATCACGAAGCGCGTGTCGCGCTGCAGCTCGGCGACACGCTGGCTGAATCGGCGGTATTGCGCGAGCGTCGCGGCGCCCACGCCATCGACGGGCAGCAGGCCATCGTGCCACTCGCCCTGGAAGAACAGGCGTTCCTGCGGGCTGTGGCACAGGTTGCGCTCGTCGTATTCCCAGCGGCCGGCAACGCGCTGGCGCAAGCCGAATTCCTCCAGCAGGTCCTGCACCTCGTGCGCGTCGTCGCCGGGCACGGGCAGGTAGTGCGCACCGAGCGGACAGGCGATGCCGCCGACCGCGCCACCACGGCTGTTGCCGCCGGCGACGTCTTCGAGCTCGATCAGCGCGAAGTCGTCGATGCCGCCAAGCCGCAACGCGCGCGCCGCCGCAAGCCCGGCGACGCCGCCACCGGCGATCACGACGCGCGTGCGTCGCACCGTGGCAGGCACGGCCGTGCGCCATGCGCCGTCGCGCAACGCATGCCCGCGCGCCACGTCGATGCCGGTGAAGCCGCCCTCGATGGCTGGCAACGGCGCGTCGCAGCCGGCCAATGCGAGCGCGCTGGCGGCGCCCAGGAATGCGCGGCGCTTCATGCTCAGTGGCCCGAGACCTTGCCCCATTCCTGCTCGTAGGTGGTCACCAGCGTCTGGTTGGACAGCCGGTTCACCTCCGTCGGCACACGCGCCATGTCGAGCGGAAAGTCGAACATCAGCGGCAGCGTGGCCGGCGACAGGAAGCGCAGGCCTGCCGGCAGCGCGTCGGGACGGCGATACGGCCGATGGCTCGCGATCACGAAGCCCCATTCGCCGAAGCTGGGCACATGCACGTGGTACGGCGTGGCGGTGAGCCCGACCGACTCGATGGTGCTCGCCACCGTCCAGAAGCTCTTGCGCGCGATCAGCGGCGAGGTGGTCTGGATCACCGCATAGCCGCTCGCGGCCAGGCGCTTGTCGAGCAGCGCATAGAACGAGTTGGTGTAGAGCTTGCCGATCGCGAAGTTGGTCGGATCGGGGAAGTCGACGACGATCACGTCGAACACGTCGTCGGCGCCCGGGCCCGTCTGCTGCAGCCACTGGAAGGCATCGGTGTTGACGATCTTCACCTTCGGCGAGGACAGCGAATGGCCGTTGAGTGCCGCCAGCGTCTCGTGGTCGGTGAACAGCTTGGTCATGTTCGGATCGAGCTCGACCAGCGTGACCGATTCGACCGACGGGTACTTGAGGATCTCGCGCACCGCCATGCCGTCGCCGCCGCCGAGCACCGCGACCTTCTTCGGCGCGCCGTGCGCGGCCATCACCGGGTGCACGAGCGCCTCGTGGTAGCGGTATTCGTCGCGCTCGGCGAACTGCAGGTTGCCGTTCAGGAAGAGCCGGTGCCCGAGCTGTCCGCGCGTGACCACGATGCGCTGGTAGGGCGAGGTCGCGCTGAAGACGATGCGGTCCTGGTAGAACTTGTCCTCGGCCAGCGTGGTGATGTGCTCCGCGCCAACGAAGCCCGCGGCCAGCGCCATGAGCGACAGCGCGCAGGCCGCGGCATGCGCGCCGATGCGCCGCATCTCATGCCGGAACAGCCACAGTGCCCAGACGGCGACCGCCGCATTCATCAGGCCGAACAGCAGGCCCGTGCGGATCATCCCGAGCTGTGGCACCAGCACCAGGGGAAAAGCGATCGACACGGCCAGCGCGCCGAGGTAGTCGAAGGTCAGCACCTGCGACACGAGCTCCTTCAGCCGCACGTTGCGCCGCAGGATGCGCATGACGAGCGGAATCTCCAGCCCGACCAGCGTGCCGACCATCAGCACCAGCCCGTAGAGCAGCAGCCGGAAGGCGCTCGGGATGTAGGCGTTGGCGATGAACAGCAGCGCCGGCAGCGCACCGCCGATCAATGCGACGAGGAGTTCGATGCGCAGAAAGTGCGCCGGCAGCTGGCGTTCGAAATAGCGCGACAGCCAGGAGCCGACGCCCATCGCGAACAGGTAGGTGCCGATGATGGTGCTGAACTGCAGCACCGAATCGCCCAGCAGATAGGAGCTGAGCGCCGCCGCGCTGAGTTCGTAGACCAGCCCGCAGGCCGCGACCACGAAGACGCTGGCGAGCAGCGCGATCTCGACAGGCTGCGGGCTTCGCTCGTCAGGCGAGCTCAATGGATCGCGGCGGCGACGATGAGGCTGATGCCCAGGCACATGGCCGCAACCACCAGACCCAGCGCCACGTTCTGCTTCTCGACGATCTCGCCCCACAGGTCGTAGGGCGTGATCTTGTCGATGATCAGAAAGCACACCCAGAAGATCACCACGCCGATCAGCGCGTAGACCAGCGACCCCAGCAGGATGCCGGGCCTCAACGTTTCAAATCCCATCGGGACCTCCAGTCTTCATTCGTTTCATGCACATCACTTGTGGCCGCCGCCACTCGAATACCCGCCGTACGAGCCGCCCGAACTGCGGGAACTGCTCGACGACGAACCGCTGCTGCTGCCACCGCCACTGCCGCCACGGCCGCTGCACGTGCTCATGAGGAGCAGGACGACGACGATCACGATGAGGATCAGGATGATCGTGCCGCAGCCCATGCCCGACGCGGCGCTCAGCGGTGCGGCGTCGCTGCGCGCAAATATGCTCTTGTTGTCGTCGAGCCTGAAGGCCGACGCCACCGCGCCGCTGTCGATCTTGCTGCCGGACGACCAGGTGATCTCATTGGCGGAGCGCTCCATCGACAGCAGCGCCGGGCCGCGCGCGAAGTCGCGGTTGTAGGTCTTCTGTCCGCGCTCGACCTGCCAGTAGAACTCGCCGGCCACGTAGCTCGTCTCGGCGTCGTAGGCGTACTGCTGCTGGTAGGCCTTGCCGAGATAGGTCGCGGTCTTGGCCGATTCGTCGAGCGTGGGCGCGCCGGTGGTCGGGCGGACCATGCTCCAGCCGTCTTCCGCGTCCACCAGGAAGCTGAAGCCGCGCTTGCGGTTGTAGAGCAGGTATTCGCTCCAGCCGAAGCGCTCGTCGTCGCCGGGTTCGACGCCGGTGCGATGCTGGAAACCGACCACCTGCCAGGCCACGCCCTGCAACTGGCCGACGCTGCCGAGCGCGATCAGTGGACGCACCGACTCCGCCTGCTCGGCATGCTTCAGCTCGCCACCGATGCCCTGCGTCAGATCGATGATGCTGTGGCACATGCCGCAGGCGATGCTCTTGCTGTCGTCCAGCTTGACCTTGACCGGCGCGCCGCAGTTCGGGCAATTGAAGCTGCGGCCCTTCTCCTCCTTGGCGGGCGCGTCGCGCAGGCCGGTGAGTTGCAGGTCGTCGAGCTCGACGGCGCGGCCGAGGTAGGCCACAGGCGGCGTGCTGGCGTAGTCGAGGCTCAGCACCAGGCCCTGGTCGTTGCGCAATTCGACCGCGGCAAAGGGCTTGCCCGGTTCGGGCAGCTTCGGCAGCTCGCCCTGGGCCGAGGCGAGCGTCACCTGCTCGTTGGACGCGACGGTGTAGTTCTGGCCGTTGAATGCGATGGCCGCGCCGACGCGCAAGGTGTCGGCAGGTGGCGCTTCGCGATCGAGTTCCAGCGGCAGCGCGAAGATGAAGGCGCCGTTGTCCTCGCTCAGAATGCCGGTGCGGTCGCCGTCGAGCGACGCGATCCACTCGGTCCAGCGCCCGCCGGCGTAGCTGTATTGCAGCCGGCCGACGAGCGTGAACGGCTTGTCCTGGATGCGTCCGGCAGCGAACAGCTGCAGCGGGCTGAAGTCGTCGAACAGCTCCGCCATCTTGCCGATGCGCGTGAGCGTGTCGCCCTGCCGGACGACCGTGCTCTGGCAGAACGGGCAGACGGCAAAGGCCGACTGCGCCGATCTGAATTCAACCGGCGCGCCGCAACCTGGGCACGGCGCGCGGTATGCGCGCTGGGCGGACTCGACCATGCCCGCGCGTCAGACCAGCTTCTTGAGCAGCTCCGCCTTCTTGGCGTCGAACTCTTCCTGGGTCAGGATGCCCTTCGTCTTCAGATCGCCCAGCTTTTCGAGCGTGGCCATGACGTCGTTGGCGCTGATCTCGGTCACCGGTGCCGCGGCCGCCACGGCGGCGGTGGCCGCGGCATTCGGGTTCAGGCCCTGGGCGAGGTTCTGCGCCAGCACCTGGCCCAGCGCGACGCCGGCGCCGAGGCCCATCGCATCGCCGGCCACGCCGCCGCCCTGGCTCGCGCCTTCGGCGAACTTCGGAATCGCCTGCGCGGTCTGGTACTGCATGAACTTGCCCATGTCGTTGCCGACCATGCCCATGCCGATCTTCTGGTCGAGGACCTTCTGAAGCTCCTCGGGCAGCGACACGTTCTGCACCGTGATGTTCTCGAGCCGGATGCCGATCTTGGCGAACTCGGGCTGCAGCTGCGCGGCCAGCGCCTGGGCGAACTGGATCTGGTTGGCGGCGAGGTCGAGGAAGGGCACGCCGCTGGACGCGATCGCGTTGCTGATGTTCTGCAGCACCAGCCCGCGCAACTGGCCGTCAAGGTCGGCCACCGTGTAGATGTCGCGCGTGCCGGAGATCTCGGTGTGGAACTGCTTGGCGTCGCCGATGCGAAAGCTGTAGTTGCCGAAGGCGCGCAGTCGCACGGCGCCGAAATCCTTGTCGCGGATGGTGATCGGCTGCGGCGTTCCCCACTTCTGGTCGACTTGCTGGCGCGTGCTGAAGAAGTAGACGTCGCTCTTGAACGGCGACTCGAACAGCTTGTCCCAGTTCTTCAGGTAAGTCAGCACCGGCAGCGTCTGCGTCGTGAGCTTGTACATGCCGGGGCCGAACACGTCGGCCACCTGGCCCTCGTTCACGAACACGGCAACCTGCGACTCGCGCACGGTGAGCGAAGCGCCGTTCTGGATTTCCATCTCCGCCATCGGAAAACGCCAGGCCAGCGTGCCATCGCCGGTCTCGGTCCACTGGATGATGTCTATGAACTGCTTGCGGATGAAGTCCATCAGCGCCATGGCGTCTCCTCTGGTGTTGGCTTGAGCCGGCGCATATTGCCACAGGCGGATGCAGCGCCGATGCCAGCCATGCGCTCTATATCGACGAGGACGAGGTCTACAATCGCGCGCCCTACAACGATGTCGCCGACGCGTCTTTCGCATGCGCCGGGACAGCAGGAGTCCGCTTTCCATGTCCGATTCGTCCCGTCCCAGCACCCCGGCCAGCCCCGGTCCCAGCATCGAAGAAAAACGTGCCGAACTGCGCCGCGCCGCGCTCGAATACCACGAGTTCCCGGTGCCTGGGAAGATCGCCATCGCGGCGACCAAGCAGATGGTCAACCAGCGTGATCTCGCGCTGGCGTATTCGCCTGGCGTGGCGGCACCCTGCGAGGAAATCGTCAAGGACCCGGCGAACGCATTCAAGTACACGGCGCGCGGCAATCTGGTGGCGGTCATCACCAACGGCACCGCGGTGCTCGGCCTCGGCGACATCGGACCGCTGGCATCCAAGCCGGTGATGGAAGGCAAGGGCGTCCTGTTCAAGAAGTTCGCCGGCGTCGACGTGTTCGACATCGAGATCGCCGAGAAGGACCCCGCCAAGCTGGTCGAAGTGATCGCAGCACTGGAGCCGACCTTCGGCGCCATCAACCTCGAAGACATCAAGGCACCGGACTGCTTCTACGTCGAGCGCGAACTGCGCAAGCGCATGAAGATCCCGGTGTTCCACGACGACCAGCACGGCACCGCGATCACCGTGGCCGCCGCGATGCTCAACGGCTTGAAGGTGGTGGGGAAAAGCATCGGCGAAGTGAAGCTCGTCACGTCGGGTGCCGGTGCCGCTGCGCTGGCGTGCCTGAATCTCCTGCTGAAGGTCGGCTTGAAGCGCGAGAACGTCTTCGTGACCGATCTTGCCGGCGTGGTCTATGAAGGCCGCACGGAGCTGATGGACGACGATAAGCGCCAATACATGCAGAAAACAGAGGCGCGCTCGCTGTCCGAGGTCATCGAAGGCGCCGATGTGTTCCTCGGTTTGTCGGCTGGCGGCGTGCTCAAGCCGGCAATGGTTGCGAAGATGGCGGCCAAGCCCGTGATCTTCGCGCTGGCCAACCCGAATCCGGAGATCTCGCCCGAAGACGCGCATGCGGTGCGCGATGACGTCGTGATGGCCACCGGTCGCACCGATTACCCGAACCAGGTCAACAACGTCCTGTGTTTCCCTTACATCTTCCGCGGCGCGCTCGACTGCGGCGCGACCACGATCACGGACGAAATGGAAGTCGCGGCCGTGCATGCGATCGCCGAATTGGCCCAGGCGGAACAGAGCGAACGCGTAGCGGCGGCCTACGTCGGTGAAAAGCTCACGTTCGGCCCCGAATACCTGATTCCGAAGCCTTTCGATCCGCGGCTGATGATGAAGATCGCGCCCGCAGTCGCCAAGGCCGCGGCCGAGAGCGGTGTGGCGATGCGTCCCATCACGGACATGGACGCATATCGCGACAAGCTGCAAAGCTTCGTCTATGCCTCCGGCACGACGATGAAGCCGATCTTCGACGCCGCCAAGCGCGCGACCAAGAAGCGCGTGGCCTATTGCGAGGGCGAGGAAGAACGCGTGCTGCGCGCCGCCCAGATCGTGGTCGACGAAGGCCTGGCTCGCCCGACGCTGATCGGCCGTCCGGCCGTCATTGCCGCGCGGATCGAGAAGTTCGGCTTGCGCCTGAAGGAAGAGCTGGATTACGACATCGTCAACGTCGAGCAGGACCACCGCTACCGCGACTTCTGGCAGACCTACCACCGCATGACGGAGCGCAAGGGCACGACGATACAGACGGCCAAGATCGAAATGCGTCGCCGCTTGACGCTGATCGGTTCGATGCTCCTGCACAAGGGCGAGGTCGACGGGATGATCTGCGGCACCTGGGGCACCACCGTGCTCCATCTGCATTACATCGATCAGGTCATCGGCAAGCGGCCTGGCGGCTGTGCGAGCACGCCGCAAGATGTGCCCATCTACGCTTGCATGAACGGCCTGTTGCTGCCGGATCGTCAGGTCTTCCTCGTCGATACGCACGTCAATTACGATCCGACGCCGGAGGAACTGACCGAAATCACGACCATGGCGGCGGAAGAAATGATGCGTTTCGGCCTGAAGCCCAAGGTGGCGCTGTTGTCGCACTCCAACTTCGGCACCAGCAACCAGCCAAGCGCCGTGAAGATGCGGCGCACGCTGGACCTGCTTCGCGTGCAGGCGCCCTGGCTCGAAGTGGATGGCGAGATGCACGGCGATGTGGCGCTCGACGGCAAGCAGCGCGACGCGGTGATGCCGCACAGTGCACTGGCAGGCGACGCCAATCTGCTGGTGTTCCCCAACCTGGATGCGGCCAACATCTCCTACAACCTGCTCAAAACGGCGGCAGGCGGAAACATCGCCATCGGCCCAGTGCTGCTCGGTGCAGCCAAACCTGTGCATATCCTCACGGCGAGCGCGACCGTACGCCGCATCGTGAACATGACCGCCCTCACGGTCGCGGATGCCAACGCCGATCGATAGGCGCCCTAGCGACAGCGGTCGCTAACTTCGCAAAACAGCCCAAAGCTTGTGCGCCTGCTCAAAGATTGAGCAGGCGCTTGCTATTTGCGCGCGCGTGATGCACACTGGCGGGCTTGATTCGCGGGTTAACCCCAGGTTTGCCCCAGATTCGCTCTTGCTCTTTTCTTTGGTGCCCAACGGCGTTAATCGCCTCGTCAATGGCCTCGATCACGTCTTTTGCGTCCCGATTCGCGCTCACCGGCTTGATGCTGCTGGCGCTGGTTCCAGGGGCGCAGGCTCGAGACTTTTTCGGAACCAGATCCGGGCAATCGGCAACGGAATCGATCGCATTGGCAGATTTGCCAGTGCAGGGTCAGCGAACTTACGGCGCCATTCTGAATGGCGGCCCTTTCAAGCACGACAAGGACGGCACGGTATTCGGCAATCGCGAACGATCCCTGCCATCTGAACGACGTGGGTATTACCGCGAATACACCGTCGATACGCCGGGCTCACGCAATCGTGGTGCACGACGCATTGTCTGCGGAGGTGAAAAAACCAGACCAGCGGCTTGCTGGTACACGGCAGATCACTACGCAAGCTTCAAACGGATTGTTCCGTGAGCGATGAATTGAATGGGATCGGGGCCCTACAGTGTCCCGGAAAAGAAATGACGACAACCATGGAAAGACCAGCGGAGATGACTTTATCCCTTCGTGGAGTGCGCCCCAATATCGTGCAGTCGATTCGAGCGTTCCGAGTGAACGATCTGCAAGAAGCAGCCAATGCAGCCGGGCAGCATTTTCTCTACGCCAATCTGGCCAACGCATTGACCAAGCAGGACGTACTGGACTTGATCGCACAGCAGTTCACCTTCCCGGCGCATTTCGGGAAGAATTTCGATGCGCTGTACGACTGCATGACGGATCCCTTGCACAAATCGGGCCCGCAACCGGGCTTCATCGTGGTGCTCGAGCAAATTCCCGCCAATTCGAAGTTCGACAAGGAAGCGCGCGAACAATTGCTCGATATCTTCCGCGACGCAGCTGACTACTGGGGAGACAGGAAGATACCGTTCAGGTGCTTCTATTCTTTTCTGTAGCCCGTTCTGCACACACTTGCCAAGCAGAACGGGCGAATGAGGCACAACAAGGCTCGAAGCTTTCGGGCATCGAGCTTCCGGTGAACGATCCCTCCGCGGAAAAGATGCCGACCGACAAATTGGTCGACGTCTCGCCGCTGGCGCTGCGCATGAGCAGCCCTTTCAATGCCGGCTATTGGCTCGCAGCAGCCTGATAGCAATCGTCGTCCTTGAAAAAGCCCGTCGTTGACGGGCTTTTTTATTTGTCTCGCCCATGGCAGGGCCCCAGCCGCCACCTCGTCAAGTCAAACGGGCTGCAGCGGCGCCTGCGCCAGGGCCACGTATTCAGATACCGGCACTTCTTCCGCACGACGCTGGATGTCGAAGTCGCCTGCGAACCCATGCACGTCGAGCCATTTGCCCAAGGTATGGCGAAGAATCTTGCGACGCTGGCTGAAGGCCACCTGCACGATCTCGCCCAACAGCGCGGGATCGACCGTGGGTGGCTCGGCGAACGGCACCATCCGGACGACGGCGCTGTCGACGCGCGGCGGCGGGTCGAAACTCTCCGGCGGCACGAACAGCACATTGGCCATCTCGTAACGCCACTGGAGCATCACGCTGAGCCGGCTGTAATCGGAGGTTGCAGGACTTGCGACCATGCGGTCGATCACTTCCTTCTGCAACATGAAATGCTGGTCGGCGATCAAGTGCGCGTAACCCAGCAGATGGAAGAGGATGGGCGTGGAGATGTTGTAAGGCAGATTGCCCACCACGCGGATCGGCGCCGCCGGCGGCGGTGCGAGCCTGGCGGCCAGCACGGCAAAGTCAACCTTCAGAACGTCGGATTCCACCACCTCGAGCTGACCATGAGCGCGCAGGCGCTGCGCAAGGTCACGGTCCAGCTCGATCACGGTGAGATGCCCCAGCCGTTCGACGAGCGGCTGTGTCAGCGCGGCGAGCCCGGGGCCGATCTCGACCATGGCATCACCGGGCTTCGGTGCGATCTCGTTCACGATCGCATCGATGATGCCGCCGTCCGACAGGAAATGCTGGCCGAAGCGCTTGCGCGCCACGTGTTTCATGGCCGGCCTCCGCACATCGTGTGCGCGGCAGCGACCCGGTGAGGCATCTGCATGCTCAGGACTGCGGTGGGTCGCGGTATTCGACGTAGGCGCGTGCCCGTACTTCCTGCACCCATGTGTCGTAGCTCTCCGCCGCCTTCTTCTCGCGCAACACCGCGCGCGCGGCCTCGCGCTGCTCGGACTGGCTGAGCTTGGTTTCACGGCGGGCCGTCACCTGGATCAGGTGCACACCGAAGCGGGACACCACCGGATCGCTGATCTGCCCTGGCGCGAGTCGGTCGAGTACTTCCTCGAACTCGGGCACGAACTGGCCGGCACGCGTCCAGCCCAGATCACCGCCGCTCTTGGCGCTCGCATCCTGCGAGTTGTCGCGTGCCAGCGAAGCGAAATCCGCGTTGCCGGCCTGGATGCGTCGCTTGAACTCGGCGAGTTCGGCGACGGCCTGCTCCGTCGTGCGTTTGGCGTCGGTGCCCGTGCGCAACAGGATATGGCGCGCCTGCGTCTGGACAACGACGCCGTCGGCAGCACCCGTATCCCCCTTGGCCAGCACCTTGAGCACATGGAAGCCCGCCTCCGAACGGATGGGACCCGCCACACCGTTCACGGCAACCGACTGGGTCGCATCGACGAACAGCGGCGGATAGCGATCGACACTGCGCAAGCCGAGCACACCGCCGCTTGCCTTGTCCGGTGCATCCGAAAACTCGCGCACGAGCTTGCTGAAGTCTTCGCCGGAGCGAGCGCGCTGCGAAACCTGCTGCGCTTTCTGCTGCAGCGCCGCGATCTGTGCCTCCGTGGCGTTCTCGGGCACGCCAATCAGAACCTGCGCAAGATTCAGCTGCTGAGGCGCCGCGGCATTCGTGCCACTGCGTTGGTCGAGGATGAACTGGTCGACTTCCACGTCGCTGATCTTCACCCGCGAATCGACCTCGCGCTCCCGCACCCGCGTCAACAGCAGCTGGTTGCGCACATCCGAGCGGAACTCCTGTTGCGACAACCCTTCGGCGCTGACGCGACGGCGCAATTCCGCCACGCTGAACTGGTTCTGGCGAGCGATCGACTCCTCTGCCTGGTCCACCGTCAAGTCGTCCACGCGGATGCCGTTCTCGCGGGCCACCTGAAGCTGCGCCCGCTCGTTGATCAGGCGTTCGAGCACCAGATGCGTGAGCTCGTTGCGCGGCATGCGGCCGGCATCGGGGTTCTCGCGCAGGAGGCGCTCCACGCGCGTGATCACCTCCGTGTTCGTGATCGGCTCTGAATTGACCAATGCCACGATGAATTCCGCAGGACGCTGAACGGCCGGGCCGGCCGGCGCCGCCGGCGTGCTCGACGCCGATGGCGCCGCGAAACGCGGCGACCGCATGATGTCCGTGATGCCGGCGGAGGCGGCGCCCGGCGGACGCAGCCCCTGTGCAGTGGCGGCGCAGGACAGCGCAGCCACGCAGGCAACCGTCAGGGAGGAACGCAGAAAGGTCATGGAAACTCAGTCGTAATTGGTGAAGCGGCTCGGCCCTTGGCCCGGTTGGCGCAGGGGCTCGTAACGCTGGATGTTCTGCGCCAGGCTGCGCATCGGGCTCGAGCCAACGCTCGCGAACCCGACGAACTCGATCTGGAACATGATCCGGGTATTGGCTGTGACCTGTCCCGTCGTAATACGTTCCAGCACCACGCGGCCAATCCAGCAGCAGCCATCGTATTCGACGCCGATCACGCCATCGGTGAGCGCGCGATCCTGCAGGCTGTAGTTCAGACGTCCCACCGCATACCAGCGCCCGCCGCCTTCGCCGAGTCCAGGACCGAGATTCTTTCCCTTGTCGCCCCACAGATCGTTGATCGGCCATTGCCAGTTGACGTCGAGCGACTTGCTCCCGTCGGTGGCCGTCGGCGTCGTTGGCGCCTGGTAGCGATAGCCCGCGGAAATGGTGCGGTAAGGACCCGGCTTGTAGCGCGCCGTGATGGTGTTGCGCGTCGACTTGCGCTCATCGGGGTTGTATTGGACCGTGCTGTCCGCACTCCATTGCTCGGTCCAATTGACCTGCGCGCCCAGCAGCACGTCGCTCAACCGGTCGGTGACGGGCGTACCACCCGGCAGCACGACGTTCTGGTCCTTGAAGCGGATGCGCTGGGCCACACCGAAGCGCGCCGCTTCCGCGCCGCTGTCGGGGTCGATCAGCCGCGTACTCACGCCGAGCGTCAGGAGATTGCTGTCCGCGATCCGGTCATTGCCGGAGAACGCGTTCTCGGTATAGATGGTGGCGAAGTTGAAGTCATTGGCCGCCGTGTCATAGACCGGAATCTGGCTCTGGTCACGGAACGGCGTGTAGGTGTAGAAGGCGCGAGGCTCCAGCGTCTGGCGGAAAGCGCGGCCGAAGAAGTTCGCGTCGCGCTCGAACACCAGGCCGCTGTCGAGGCTGAATGTCGGCACGACCTTGCTGGCCGAACTGGCGCCGTTGGCCAGTGGCGCATCGAACTGGTAGGAGGTCGCGTGCAGCATGACCTTGGGAATCACGAAGCTCGCCGGCGTCAGCCAGGGCCGGCTGATCTGCAGCGTGCCGAGCATCCGCTCGGCGTCCGGCTGGCGCAGGCCATTGAGCAACGGTGCGTAGGCAGGATCGGCCCGGAAGCGGGTGTAGTCGATGCCGCCCGAGATGTCGAAACCGTTCCAGTCGTACTTGTTGTAGTTCGCCGTGACCTGCGGCATGCGGTCGTAGGGCGGTGTGATCGGCGACAGCGAGTACTGCAGCGTCTGATAGGACAGCGCACGCGCCGTACCGCTCCAGTCGCCCTTGCTCCAGTTGAGTGCCGCTTCGCTGGTGAGCAGGCGCCCGGTCAGCGAGGGCGTGCGAGAAAAGTCGCGCCAGTAGTCGTCGTCGCTTACCCGGTTGATGTTGATCCCGGCACTCAGCGCGTCCAGGCCGAAAGGCTTCGGGTCGAAGCTCTGGTTGTGCTGCGCCCAGATGCCCCAGCGCTCACGGCTGCGCAGCGTGTCGGTCGGCATGTAGTCTGCACGGATGGTGCCGCTGTACGTGTTCTCCAGGTAGCGGAACTCATTGCCGAGGTTCACGCCACGCTTGCTCATCACGGTCGGATAGAAGGTCGCGTCGCGGTTCGGTGCAATGTTCCAGTAGTAGGGCTGAAGCAGCTCGACACCATTCACGCTGTCGATGCCGAACACCGGCGGCAGCAGACCGCTCTTGCGATCGTTGCCCAGGGGAAAGCTCAACGAAGGCAGCGCTGGCGTGCTCACACCCATGAAGCTCAGCCGCGCGTCCGTCGCAACGCCGACGTTCTCCTCGGTGTCGGTCGTCATCGTGGCTGCGGTGAGCAGCCAGGCGGGCATCCAGCCCGGGAAGTCCTCGCGACGGCAGGTCGTGTAGGTGACGCGCCGCGCCACCGAAACATTGTTGTCGACGAAATCGATCCGATCCGCGTCCCCATGGCCGCCCGTGGCCAGGAACTTGTAGCGAACGTTGTTGAAGAAACCTTCGAAGGTTTCCACTTTGAGTTGCAGCTCCGGCCCTTCGTAGACATTGCCCGCCTGGTTGACGCGCACATTGCCGGTGGCCTTGGCCAGATCGTCGGGTTGGTAGTACTCGAGCCGATCAGCGTGGATGACGGTTTCGCCGCGGCGCAGGGACGCATTGCCTTCGACCACGGTTTCCAGGTCGGGACGGCCCGAAATCTTGTCGCCGTCGACCAGGCTGGGACGCAGCGTGCGTTCGGCCTCGGGAATGGCTTCAGGTATCTCCGGCGTGCGCTTGAGAGTCAACGGGGCGTCGATCCAGACCTCCTGCGCAGAGGCGGCGTGCACATTCAGCAGGGCGAGCGCAAGTACGGCCAGCGGCAGCGGCGGGCGGCCTCGACGCCACAGGGGAACGCTCATTCGACGGTCCGCCCCACGGTGTGCAGCAGTGCCGAAGAACCATCGATCGATGGCAGAGGCACGAAGTGCCGAACGCGGGCGCATTTCAGTTCAGGCATGGATAAGGACGTCTCGGATCGTCAAGGGAACGATGCCATGCGGCAGCGGTCGGCGAAGGTCCGCAACGAGCGGATTTGTAGAATCGATTATCCATGACCGCACCCTCGATCCCGCCCGCAGGCGCTGCCTCGCCCATCGTCTGGGACGAGCCCGGCCGTTCCGCCGCTTTCAACGAATGGCTTTCCCGGGTCGCGCCAGCCCACGGCTTGCTGCCCGACACGCTCCGAATGGCTTCGGCCGACGCCAGTTTCCGGCGCTACTTCCGCGTGGACACGACCACGCCGGGCATGAACCGCATCGTCATGGACGCGCCGCCCGACAAGGAAGACAGCGCTCCATTTGTAAAAATTGCAAAGCTGATGCAGGCGGCCGGCGTGCATGCACCGCAGGTCCTCGACTGGGATGAGGCCGGCGGCTTCATGCTGCTCGACGATCTCGGCCTGCAGACGCTGATCGAGTCGCTGGACCCGGCCAGACCCGAGGCTGCGCGGCCCTATTTCGATCAGGCGATCGACATGCTGATCCGCTGGCAGTTGTCGTCGCAGCCCGGCGTGCTGCCGCCTTACGACCGAGCCCTGCTCGAACGCGAACTCACGCTGTTCCCCGAGTGGTACATCGGCCGGCACCGCGGCATGGCCATCGAGGGCCAGTTGAAGGAGCGGTTGGCGCGCAGCTTCAAGGCGATCGTCGACAGCAACCTGTCGGTCGCCAGCGTGTACGTGCACCGCGACTTCATGCCGCGCAACCTGATGCTGGGTGCAGACGGCCGGCTCGGCGTGCTGGATTTCCAGGATGCCGTGTACGGGCCGATCACCTACGACATCGCCTGCCTGATGCGCGATGCGTTCCTGAGCTGGGACGAAGATTTCGTGCTCGACATCACGATCCGGTATTGGGAGCGCGCGCGCAAGGCCGGTCTGCCGGTGGACGAGGACTTCGGCGCCTTCTATCGCGCTGTCGAATGGATGGGGCTGCAGCGGCACCTGAAGGTCGCCGGCATCTTCGCGCGCATCACGCTGCGCGACGGCAAGCCGCGCTACCTGCCGGACACGCCGCGCTTCATCGCGTACATCCGCGCGACAGCCAGCCGCTACAGCGAGCTCACGCCCCTGCTGCGTGTGATCGACGAAGTCGAGGGCACACAGGCCCTGACCGGCTTCGCCTACGGCCGGGTCTAGGCCAGTGCCACGCTTTCATTGTTCCGTTGCGCTGACGGCAGGCGCCACGCTGGCCCTGCCGGCGGGCGCCGCGCGCCACGTGCAGGTGCTGCGGCTGCAACCCGGCGACGCGCTCACGCTGTTCGATGGGACGGGCGGCGAATACGCGGCAACCGTCGTGCGCATGGGCCGCAGCGAGGTGGTCGTCGAGGTCGGCACGCACGATCCGGTCGAACGCACGGCCGGCCGTGCAGTGCATTTGGCCGTTGGCATGCCGGCCAACGACCGCATGGACTGGCTGGTCGAAAAAGCCACGGAACTCGGCGTGGCCAGCATCCAGCCGTTGCACACCGCGCATGGCGTGTTGCGCCTGAACAGCGAGCGGGCCGACAAGAAGGTCGCACACTGGCAGGCAATTGCCGTGTCGGCCTGCGAGCAATGCGGCCAGAACCGGGTGCCGGTGATTCACGCCGTGCGGTCCCTGGCCGACTGGCTGCCCACGATTCCCCAGGAAAGTAGCCCGGACGAACTTCGCGGCGTGCTCAGTCTCGCGCCGGGCACGCGTGCCTGCGCGGAGGTGGCGAGCGGCGCCTTGCGCACGGCATACATGCTGAGCGGCCCCGAAGGCGGACTCAGTGCGCAGGAAGAGTCTTTGGCGCTAGGCGCCGGCTTCGTGCCGCTGACGCTGGGCCATCGCGTCCTGCGCGCCGAAACGGCCGCGCTGGCAGCGCTGGTGATGCTCGCCGCCTAGGGCACCAAGCCGCGGCTGCGGAGCGACACGCCACCACTCCGCGATGCCGGGCAGGCAGGCAGAAAGCCTGTTCTGCGCGAACGACTTCAATGCGCGGAAATGCGCCGGAGGCTCGAAGGCCTTCGTGATGACGGTCGGGGCTTCGCTTGTCTGGCTCTCTACGGAGCACAGGATCGCAAAACTCCGGTCTTCGCCGCCAGTCGGACGGCTCTCATGATCGCGAGGCCATCATGGCAATGGGAAATATTGGTGCAGACAAGCCGGTAACGGCGACCACGGATGCATCTCTGGTTCACGATGTGAATCAAGGTGGGGAGCCGAGGTCGACAGTCGAAGCCGGAGCCGATCCACCGCGGCACGCACACAGAAGCCTCGGTCAATTCTTCCGCGACTGGGTGAATGGCAATCGCAATCCTGGCCATCGCGATCCATCTACCGCGCAACGAGCTGCGATGTTCTCGGGACCTTCGCTGCTCCCGGAACAAAAGCTGAGCCGAACGCAGGGACTGGGGAGACACTTAGCAGAAGGCCTCGCAACCCCATTGGTTGCGGCAAGGACGTTTCACCTTAAACAGCATGACAAGGAGGACGCAGAAAAAGCGGGGCGTGTCCGCAGCGCGCAGCCCAGCACAACTGCCACGCCGGTTGTCATCGTGCAGCCCGGCTCACCGCTTGCCGACGCCTTGGAGAATGCGCTGGCCATTGCCAAGAAGGCATCCGATGCGGCGCATTACCTCCGGAACGGCCTTTCCGTTGACCTGGGCCTGATTGATTCGCTGAAACAACTGGGCTCTTTTGAAAATTCGTTCGCTGACACTGTCGCGTCCCTTGGGGATGCCAAAGCGGCCCTCACTCGCCTGAAGCTACCGGCTGAAGAGGACTTGACGCCTGAAGAAACGGACAAGATGAACCGAACTTTTGCGAAGGCCCATCGGGTCGTCAAGACGGAACTGCTGCAGACCAAGAAGTTGATCGCTGAAATCGAGCAAAGCGTCGCTTCACTCAAGAAGGAACTGACCCAACCGGAGTTCAACGTTGTCGAGGAGCATCCCGAGGTCTTTTCACCCGACGCACAACCTTTTGACACTCAGAAGGCGGGTGACTTGCTCCTGAATAGGCAACGGATATGCGCTGGGCGCGCTTTGGAAAGCGCCACGCACATCCGCCGGGCACCTAGCGACGAGGAAGCCGCGAAATTCTTATCCGATTACGTGGCCTTCGTCGCCGCGGCCAAGGGTGTACAGAAACAGCTCGAAGTCCTGCAGAGCAAGTCAATGGACCTGGTTCTGGCGGAACGCATGGAGACGTCAAAGAAAGTTATCGACGGCACGCTGCAAAGCGCGAAAGCCGTAGTGGCATCCCATATGTCCTCCGCACGCACCCCACACGTTGCGGGCACCACCACCAACAGGAATGCGCCTGTCGAAGATAAATAGCGACTAGATGGCGTCCACGGCGGCGTGCAGCCATCGCACGAAGGTCATCGTCATCGGATCCTGCGCCTTGTGCGGCGCAACGAAAACGCTGTAGCCACGCGGGCCGACACCGACGTGCGCGTGGGCGAGAACCAGCTCGCCGGCGGCGAGTTCGCGTGCCACCACATAGCGCGGCACCAATCCGATGCCGAGGTCGGCGCGCACGGCCTCGACCAGCATCGAGAACAGGTCGAAACGATGGCCCGCCACGGTATTGGCCGGCTTCTTGTCAATGCCGGCTTGCGCCATCCAATCCTCCCAGTCGCCGAGGCGGGAACTCAACTGCAGGAGACTGGCCTGGCAGAAATCTCCGTTCGCCATCAGTTCTCGCCCCTGCGTGGTGGGCGCACACACGGCGACGCAGCGTTCGTCCATCAGCGGCTCCGTCACCGCATGCGGCCAGACCGCGTCGTCGTATTGAATGCCGACGTCGAACGCCGGCTCCTCCATGTAGACCTGCGTCGGGAAGACCTGCAGATGCAGGCTGCAGGACGGCTGCAGCGCAAGAAAAGCCGGCAGACGCGGCGCCAGCCAGCGCTCGGCGAATGCCGGAACGGCGCCCACCAGCAAGCGCACGCCATCGGGCCGCTGGGCCATCGCCTCGAGCGTGTGGTTCTCGAGCCGCAGCAGGTCGGCAGCGATCTGCGCGTGATACCGGCGACCGGCATCGGTGAGGCCCGATCCGCGCGCGGTCCGCTGCACCAGCCGCACGCCCAGTTGAGCCTCCAGCAGGCGCAGTTGCTGGCTGACGGCGCTGTGGGTGAGGCACAGCGCCTCCGCTGCCTTGCCGACGCCGTGGTGGCGTGCGACAGCGTCGAAGACCAGCAGTGCGCGGGTGGTGGGAATATGGCGTCGCATGTAAGAAAAACTGAATGCTCACCAGATTAAACAAGAGCGAGCGTCATCGAAAAGCGAAAGAATAGCTGGTTGTCTTTGTCCCGAACCGCCTCCATCACCATGCATCGCTCCTTCCGTCCCTGCCTCGCTCCCCTCGCTCCCCTCGCTCCCCTCGTTCTTGCCGCGCTGTGCAGCGCGGGCATCGCACAGGCTCAGGGCAGCAACGCAGTGGCGCCGACGCCGGTACAGGTGCGGCCGGAAGTCGATCAGGCCTACGCGCAGTTGATGGCGGCACCGGCCATCGCCGAACTGCTTGAAGCCGTGAAGGCCGACCACACGCGCTCGATCGAAGACCTGCGCCTGCTCACCGAGATCGAGGCACCGCCCTTCAAGGAACAGGCACGCGCCGAAGCCTTCCTGGCGCGCATGAAAGCGCTGGGCTTGCCCGACGCGAAGATCGACGCCGAAGGCAATGTCGTCGGACTGCGCAAGGGCACGGGCAACGGCCCGACGCTGCTGATCTCCGCGCACCTGGACACCGTGTTCCCGGCCGGTACCGACGTGAAGATCAAGGAACGCGATGGCAAGCTCTACGCGCCGGGTATCTCCGACGACACGCGCGGCCTGGCCGTGCTGCTGTCGTGGCTCAAGGTACTGAACGATCGCCAGATCCGCACGACCGGTGACCTGCTGTTCGTGGGCAACGTCGGCGAAGAAGAACTCGGCAACCTGCGCGGCATGAAGCGGTTGTTCGCCGAGCATCCCGAAATCGACGGTATGGTCGGCATCGAACCCGCGCCCCAGGGAGCGGTGCTGGTACTCGGCACGGCAAGCCACCGCTACGAAGTGACTTTCAAGGGGCCGGGCGGCCACAGCTACGGCGCTTTCGGCCAGGTGCCGAGTGCGATCCACGGCATGGGCCGCGCGATCGCCAAGATCGGCGACATCCGCACGCCGACCTTTCCCAAGACCACCTTCACGGTCGGCACGGTAGGCGGCGGCACATCGGTGAACACGATCGCGCCCGACGCGCGCATGGCTGTCGACATCCGTTCCGACGAAATGGGCCCGCTGCTGGAGACCGAAAAGCAGATCCTCGCCGCGATCGATGCCGGCGTGGCCGAGGAGAACAAGCGCTGGGGCGTCGACACGCTGAGCGTGACGACCAAGCTGATCGGCGACCGCCCGGGCGGTCGCACGCCCTCCGATTCGGTGATCGTCGAAGCCGCGACGCGCGCCAACGCGGCATTCGGCCAGAAGACGCTCTTGTCGGGCGCCAGCACCGATGCCAACGTGCCGATGTCGCTGGGCATCCCGGCCATCATCATCGGCGGCGGTGGCAAGACGGGCGGCTTCCACGCCTTGTCCGAATGGATCGACCTGACCGACGCCTGGAAGGGCGCGCAGAACTCACTGGTGACGGTGCTCGGCCTGGTGGGCGTCGACGGCGTGAGTACGCCGGTACTCGTCAAGCGCAACGTGGGTGCAAAGCGGTAATTTTGCACACGCATTGACACGAATGCGGCCCCGGCCCACACGCCGGTCGTCCCTCGACACGCAGAATTGCCGTTCTGTCACACACGAGCACCGCTGCGGCGAGAACAAGGAAAAGCGACAAGGTCGGCGCATCGATCTCTTCAGACGATACGCGCCGGCACCAGCCTCGGCCCCATGGCCGCGAGCGCCCTGCGGGGCGCTTTTTTTTGCACCCGGCGCCTGCAACGCCACGAGGATTCGTGACGCGCAGGATGCAGCCGTCGACCTGTTCAGGCCGCGACCGGCTCCTGTTTCGCCATGGATTGCGCCACGGGCAGCGCCGCGATCACTTCGGCGACCGCCGCCGTGAGTTTCTTTGCATAGGGCACGTGCAGGAATTCGTTGGGACCATGGGCATTGCTCTTCGGTCCCAGCACGCCACAGACCATCATCTGGGCGGTCGGGAAGCCTTCGCTCAGCATGTTCATCAGCGGGATCGTGCCGCCCTGGCCGATGTAGCCACAGGGTGCACCGAAATGCGCCTGCGACGCGGCGTTGAGCGCACGTTCGAACCAGGGCGTGATGGTCGGCGCGTTCCAGCCCGTGGCGCCGCCACCGCCGTCGAAGGTGACCTTGGCCTGGTACGGCGCGTTGTCTTCGAGCAGATGCTTGAGTTCCTGCACGGCCTTGTCGGCGTCGACCAGCGGCGGCAACCGCAGCGACAGCTTGAAGGCCGTGTACGGCCGCAGCACGTTGCCGGCGTCCTTGAGCGCCGGAAAGCCTTCGGCGCCCGTCACCGACAGGGTCGGCTTCCAGGTGCGGGCGAGCAGCGCCTCGACGGGGTCGGTGGTGGTCGGCAACGCGAAAGCGGTCGCGCCGTCGCAGTCATAGTGCGCCCATGGAAAGCGCTTGAACAACTCGTCGCCGAGGATCGCTGCGGTGGCCTTGGCCTGTACCAATCGATCGGCCGGGACTTCGCAATGGAAGCTCGCCGGCAGAAGACGGCCTGTCTTGCTGTCCTCAAGCCGGTCGAGGACCTGCCGCATGATCCGGAAGCTCGACGGCACGAGCCCGGACGCATCGCCGGAATGGATGCCTTCGGTCAGCACCTCGACCTTGAGCGTGCCGCCGGCCAGGCCGCGCAGCGAGGTCGTGAGCCAGAGCTGGTCGTAGTTGCCGGCGCCGGAGTCGAGGCAGATCACCAGCGCGACCTCGCCCAGCCGCGGACGCAGCGCATTGACATAGGGCAGCAGGTCGTAGGAGCCGCTTTCCTCGCAGGTCTCGATGATGCCGACGATGCGCGGATGCGCCACGCCCTGCGCCTTGATCGCCTGCAGCGACGCGATGCTCGCGTACACCGCGTAGCCATCGTCGGCGCCGCCGCGGCCGTAGAGCAGGCCGTCCTGGTACTTGGGCGTCCACGGACCGAGGTCGTTGCGCCAGCCGGTGAACTCGGGCTGCTTGTCGAGGTGGCCGTACATCAGCACGGTGTCGGTCATGGTGGTGCCGGTGGCCGGCACTTCGAAGAACAGCACCGGCGTGCGGCCTTCGAGCCGAACGATCTCGAGCTTCAGGCCCTCGACCTTCTGCGCCTCGACCCACTGCGCCGCATTGCGCAGCACCGTCTCGAGATAGCCGTTCGCCGACCAGTCCTTGTCGAAACCCGGCGACTTGGCGGGGATCGCGATGTAGTCGGTCAGTTGCCTGACGATGTCGGTGTCCCATTGCTTGGTGACATCGGACAGGGCGCGCTCGGCGTCGAGCAAGCCCGCAGGAATCTCGCGGTGCAGGGGGGCGTTCATCGGCAATCTCCGCTGGATGGCATGGGTGGAAACGAGGGGAAAAAGCATTTTGCGCCCGCACACGCTGCCGCGTAGAGTGAACGGACCTAAAACCGGAGAACGATGTGAGCCAATCCGCGACGAACATCCGCGTCGGCATCGGCGGCTGGACCTACGAGCCGTGGCGCGACAACTTCTACCCAGCCGGCCTGCCGCAAAAACAGGAGCTGTACCACGCGAGCCGGCAGGTGACGGCCATCGAGGTCAACGGCACCTACTACAGCACGATGAAGCCCGAGAGCTTCCGCAAGTGGCACGACGAGACGCCCGACGATTTCGTGTTCTCGCTCAAGGCCTCGCGCTTCGCGACCAATCGCAAGCTGCTCGCCACGGCAGGCGATTCGATCTCGCGCTTCGTCGGCAGCGGCATCGCTGAACTCCAGGGCAAGCTGGGGCCGATCGTCTGGCAGTTCATGCCGACGAAGGTGTTCGACGCGGAGGATTTCGAAGCCTTCCTCGCGCTGCTGCCGAAGAAGGAGGGCAGCCGTCCGCTGCGCCACGTGGTGGACGTGCGGCACGACAGCTTCAAGACGCCCGAGTACCTGGCGCTTGCACGCCGCTACGGCGTGGCGACGGTGTTCACCGACTCGGACAAGTTTCCGTCCTTCGCCGACCTGACCGGCGACTTCGCCTATGCGCGGCTGATGGCCAGCAGCGCGAAACTGAAGAACGGCTATGCGCCGAAGGCGCTCGACGGCTGGGCCGCAGCCGCCAAGTCCTGGGCGGCGGGCCATGCGCCCGATGCACTGCCGCGTGTCGAGAGCAACGGCGACCCCGCGGCATCGCGGCGTGACGTCTTCGTTTTCTTCATCAATGGCGCGAAGGAAAAAGCGCCTGCTGCGGCGCAGGCGCTGCTCACGCGGCTGTGAGCCCGCCCGTCGCTCAGGCTTCGGGCAGCGGCGTCGGCTTGGCGGCAGACGCGGGCGAGGTGCCGAAGCTGATCTCGCCGGAAAGCTGGCCGCCTTCTTCGATCACGATCTTCCCGTAGCGGATCTTGCCCGTGACCTTGCCGGTCGAGTGGATGACCAGCTTGTCGCGCACCGTCAGGTTGCCGTCGAACATGCCGCGAATCTCGGCGATGTCGATGTCGGCCGAACCCTTGAAAGCGCCCTGTTCCGAGATCTGGATCACACGCGAGTCCATCGTGGCCTCGACCGTGCCTTCGACCACGAGCGTGTCGCAATCGGTGATCTCCACACCCTTGAGCTTGATGTTGGGACCGACGGTGAGCTTGCTGCCGCTCTCCTTGGCGGGCGCCGCTGCAGCAGGCGCAGCGGTCAATGGGCTGCCGCCGCCATTCAATGAATGAGCCGAAGGCACCGGTGAGCCAGTGCTCGTGCCACCCAGGGGGGTCGTGCGGGAAGGAAGGGTGTCGACGTCGCTGGTGCGCTTACCGAAGAAGGGGGACTGTGAAGCCAATGGGCTGCTCCTCTGCAAAGGGCCTATCGTAGGAGGCAACAGGGTCGTCTGCCGCTTCATTGCGCAAGAGTAGTAAGCAAATCGCTCGCGATGTTGTCGGCGCCGTCGGACAACAATGCAGGCGCTTCCATGTTGCATTCATCGCCTTCCGGTTTTCCTCCCATGCCCAAGCCTCAGGCACCGCATCCTGCCTCCACACCACCCGGCGCCGGACTCGATCCGAGCTTCGGCAAGCCGACGCACGGCTGGCGCCTTCGCCTGTATTCGGTGATCTTCGAATCCGAGACCCGTGCGGGTCGCCTATTCGACCTGCTGCTGATCGCCGTGATCCTGCTGAGCGTCACCGTCGTGGTTCTCGACAGCGTGCAGTCCATCCGTGCCCGCTGGGGCCACGTGTTCACCTGGTTCGAATGGGGCTTCACCACCATCTTCACGCTGGAATACATCGCGCGGCTTGCGTGCCTGGGCCGGCCAGCGCGCTATGCACGCAGCTTCTATGGCGTGATCGACCTGCTCGCGCTGCTGCCGACCTATCTCGCGATCCTCATGCCCGCGCTGTCGGTGCTGATCGACGTGCGGATTCTGCGGCTGCTGCGCGTGTTCCGCATCTTCAAGATGTCGCACTATGCAGCCGAGTACCGCGCGCTCGCGACCGCGCTGGCGGCGAGCCGCCGAAAGATCATGGTGTTCGTGGGCTTCGTATTCATGGTGGTGCTGGTGCTCGGCACGCTGATGTACGTGGTCGAGGGTCCGCAGTACGGCTTTACCAGCATCCCCGTCGCCGTGTACTGGGCGATCTCGACCATGACCACGGTCGGCTTCGGCGACCTGGTGCCCAAGACCGACATCGGGCGCGGCATCGCCTCCGTGATGATGCTGCTGGGCTGGGGCGTGCTGGCCGTGCCGACCGGCATCGTGTCTGCCGAAATGGTGCGCCATGGACGGGACGGGCGGGCGTTGCCGTCATCGGACGACGCGGCGCAGGCATCGATCGGCCGCGGCCTGCTGGCCGATGCAATGGGCGCCACGGCCGTGGCGTCATGCGCGGCCTGCGGTATCGGCGACCATGCACCGGACGCGAACTTCTGCAGGCGCTGCGGCCAGCCGCTGGCCTGACACGGCCCGGCGACACACCGTCAGCGTTCGGCCAGTGCCGGGTCGGCCCAGACCGCACGGCCCTGGCTCGCATCGTCGATGCGACGCCGCAGCGCATCGGCATCGGCCTCGATGACGGTGAACACGGTCTGCACCAGACTGCCGTGCGCAACCTCGCCGAGCGTCGCGCCCGCTGCGGTGATCTCGCGCCGCAGCATGCCCTCCATCGCATAGGGCACGCTGCAGACCAGGGTTCGCAGGCGCTGCAGCGGGAGCTTGCGTGCGCCGATCAG
The DNA here is from genome assembly GCF_059415645.1 of Variovorax sp. GW821-FHT10B04. Classification (NCBI taxonomy): domain Bacteria; kingdom Pseudomonadati; phylum Pseudomonadota; class Betaproteobacteria; order Burkholderiales; family Comamonadaceae; genus Variovorax; species Variovorax sp. GW821-FHT10B04. Next base: position 261,024 of record NZ_JBWKNQ010000002.1, on the reverse strand, counting down.
CGCCTGCGCAACCGCATCGGTGTAGGCGCGCACCAGGCCACCCGCGCCGAGCTTTACGCCGCCGAAGTAGCGCACCACGGTGGCCAGGACGCCTTCGAGCTCCTGATGCCGCAATACCTCCAGCATGGGGCGACCGGCGGTTCCGCCGGGCTCGCCGTCATCGTTGGCAGCGGACTGGCCACCGGCCATCAGCGCCCAGCAGACGTGCGCGGCCGAAGGATGTTCGGCGCGAAGACCCGCCACGACGGCGAGTGCCGCCGCGCGATCGGCCACCGGCTGCACGCAGCCGATGAAGCGGCTCTTCTTGATCACGAGCTCGCTGTGCGCGGGCTCGGCCAGGGTCAGCGCCATCGCGGCATCGGCGGCGGCTCAGGCGCGCTCGAATTTGAAGACCGCCGTCGAGGCGCGCAGGTTGGGCAGCCAGCGCACTTCATGGCCTTCCTGCAGGCCGAACGCGTCGATCACGCGCAGCCGGTTCTTCTCGGCCAGCGCACCGAAATCCCGGAAGGTGCCGACGCGGATATTGGGCGTGTCGTACCACTGGTAAGGCAGCCGCCGCGTGACCGGCATGCGGCCGCGCGCAATGCTCAGCCGGTTCGGCCAGTGCGCGAAATTGGGGAACGCGACGATGCCGGCACGACCGACGCGCGCGGTCTCGCGCAGCATGATCTCGGCATTGCGCAGATGCTGCAGCGTGTCGATCTGCAGCACGACGTCGAAGCTGGCGTCGTCGAACATCGCCAGGCCTTCATCGAGGTTCAGCTGGATCACGTCGACGCCGCGGCGGATGCATTGCAGCACGTTGCCGTCGGCGATCTCGACGCCGTAGCCGGTGCAGCCGCGCTCGCGCTGAAGGAGATCCAGCAGCGCACCGTCGCCGCAGCCCAGATCGAGCACGCGGGCGCCATGCGGCACGAGGTTGGCGATGAGTCGTTGGGTGTCGAGGTCGCTCATGTCACAGCTCCGCGGCGATGCGGTCGAAATAGGAGCGCACCACGCCCATGTAGCGCACATCGTCGAGCAGGAAGGCATCGTGCCCGTGCGGCGCGTCGATTTCGGCGTAACTCACGCTGCGGCGGTTGTCGAGCAGCGCCTTGACCAGCTCCCGGCTGCGCGCGGGCGAGAAACGCCAGTCGGTGGTGAAGCTGACAAGCAGGAACTTCGCCTGGGCCCGTGCAAATGCGGCCGTGAGGTCACCACCATGGACGCGCGCCGGATCGAAGTAGTCGAGCGCGCGGGTGATCAACAGGTAGGTGTTGGCGTCGAAATATTCGCTGAACTTGTCGCCCTGGTAGCGCAGGTAGCTTTCGATCTGGAACTCGATCTCCTGCGTCGAATAGCGGTAGTCGGTGCCGGCCAGTTCGCCTTCGACCGCACTGCGCAGCGCACGGCCGAACTTGGCGTTCATGACGTCGTCGCTGAGGTAGGTGATGTGGCCGATCATCCGTGCGATGCGCAGGCCGCGTTTCGGGATCACGCCGTGCTCGTAGAAGTGGCCACCGTTGAAATCCGGATCGGTCACGATGGCGCGCCGGGCAACCTCGTTGAAGGCGATGTTCTCCGCAGTGAGGTTCGGCGCGCTCGCGACGACCACCGCGTGCCGCACGCGCGCCGGGTATTGCAGCGTCCAGGACAAGGCCTGCATGCCGCCCAGGCTGCCACCCATCACGGCCAAGGTGTCGATGCCCAGCGCATCGAGCAGTGCGGCCTGCGCGTCGACCCAATCCTCGACCGTGACCACGGGGAAATCGGCGCCGTACACACGGCCAGTCGCAGGGTTCGTGTGCATCGGACCGGTGGAACCGAAACAGGAGCCGAGGTTGTTGATGCCGATGACGAAGAAGCGGTTGGTGTCGACCGGCTTGCCCGGCCCGATCATGTTGTCCCACCACCCCTCGGACTTTGGCTGGCCTGCATAGACGCCGGCCACGTGATGCGACGCATTGAGCGCGTGACAGACGAGCACCGCATTGCTGCGGTCGGCATTCAACGTACCGTAGGTCTCGTAGGCCAGCGTGTAGTCGCTGAGCGAGGCGCCGCTTCGCAACGGCAGCGGGCCGGCGAAGGACATCGATTGGGGAAGGACTTCGAAAGACATGGACAGCAAAAACCCGGCCTCGCCAAAAACGAGCCGGGTCGGCTTCTGTCTTTAGCTGGATTTATAAAGCGCCCGCAAGCTGTAGCAAATCGGCGCAGAGCAAGTATATCCCCCAGGCTTCATGTCACTTGGCTCTCCCCAGGCTTCGCGCACTTCGTGTCGCTCTCGCCACCCCCTGCCGGAGGCAACACGAGCGGCCCGGCAAAGCCGGCTCCGCCGTGTTTCTGGAAGGAGGCAGGGAGGAGGGACTGACTATGAGGGGGCTATGGGGGCGGCCGTTGGATTACAGGCCGATGATCATGATGACGCCAAGCACCAGGAAGATCACGGCGGAGATGCCGTGAACCAGCTTGATGGGCACGCGCTTCACGAGCTTGTCGCCCAGCCAGACGACGGGTGCATTCGCCAGCATCATGCCCAGCGTGGTGCCGGCGACGACCCAGACGTAGTCGCCGACGAAGCGGGCGGCGAGCATCACCGTGGCGATCTGGGTCTTGTCGCCCATCTCTGCCAGGAAGAAGGCGATCACGGTCGTGCCGAACACGCCGAACTGCGAGGACTTCGGCGAGTCTTCCTCGTCCAGCTTGTCGGGAATCAGCATCCAGACCGCCATCGCGATGAAAGAGCCACCGAGGATCCAGCGCAACGCCACCGGGCCAAGCACATGCGTAACCCAACTGCCGACCGCACCGGCCAACGCATGGTTGACGAGCGTCGAGACAAAGATGCCGAGGACGATCGGCCAGGGTTTTCGAAAACGCGCAGCGAGGATGAGCGCGAGCAGTTGGGTCTTGTCACCCATTTCCGCCAGCGCGACGATGCCGGTGGCGACGAGAAAAGCTTCCATGACGTGGGGATCCTTTGGGCCGAAGGACATGACGCAATTGACCATGCAGCGCCTTCGGCCATTTATCCGAAGCTGCATGATCAAAGGTCTCGCCAAGTCGAACCGTGTGAGCCATGTCCGGCACGAGGCCGATCAAGTCTGTTGACGCACACCCTTCTCAAGATGGAAGGCGGCTACTCCCCAATGACCCGCGGATTCTAGCCAGTGTTTACCCTGATTCGAGAACATCGTCGGCTTACACTAATTTTCAAAACGCGCCGACCATGAGGAAAATTCCCGTTTGCACCAGAAATATTTCACCCATAATGCACGAGCCTCCATTCAAATTTTTCCATGGGGGGAGGCAAGTTCGGTGATCGGCTAGTTTCGCGCGCTCAGCGGTTTGGGTGGTGCTCTCGGGACTCCATCGCTTTTCTTGGTGTGTTTATTAGGAGTCCCTTGATGGGCAACAAACTGTACGTCGGCAATCTGCCGTATTCCGTGCGCGATGGCGACCTCGAACAGGCTTTTGGCCAGTTCGGTCTGGTGACCAGCGCAAAAGTCATGATGGAACGCGACACCGGCCGCTCGAAGGGCTTCGGCTTCGTCGAGATGGGCAGTGATGCCGAGGCGCAAGCCGCCATCAATGGCATGAATGGCCAGCCGCTCGGCGGCCGCAGCGTTGTTGTGAACGAAGCGCGTCCGATGGAAGCTCGTCCGCCGCGCAGCGGTGGTGGCGGTTTCGGCGGCGGTGGTGGTGGTTACGGTGGTGGTGGCGGCGGTTACGGCGGCGGCGGCGGTGGTCGCAGCGGCGGTGGTGGCGGCTACGGCGGTGGTGGTGGCGGCGGTTATGGCGGCGGCGGTGGTGGTGGTCGCAGCGGTGGCGGCGGCGGTGACGGTGGTTTCCGCAGCCCGTACGGAGCCGGTCCTCGCGGCGGTGGCGGTGGTCGCAGCGGCGGCGGCGGTGGCTACGGTGGTGGTGGCAACAGCGGCTACTGATCCGTCGACCTGATCCTCAAGACACGATGAAAGGCTCCTGCGGGAGCCTTTTGTCATTCGCCTTTTCGCTTCTTGCGGCCGCGCCCCGAGACAGCTTTGTCGAACAGGGCGTTGGGCAGCATGCGCATCAGTTTCGCGATAACGCCCATCTGCCACGGGATCACGCGGTAGCTGATGCCGGATTCGATGACATCGAATGCCTTGTCTGCAAAGTCATCGGCTTTCATCAGAAAAGGCATGCTGTAGCGGTTGCCGCGCGTCAGCGGCGTGTCGATGTAGCCAGGGCAGATCGTCACGACCCGAATGCCTTGACTCCTCAATTCGCCACGCAGGCTCTCGCAATAGGCGACAACGCCTGCCTTGCTGGCGCAATAGGCGCCGTGGCCCGGCAAGCCGCGGATGGCGGCAACGCTGCCGATGCCGACAAGCCGTCCGCTACCGCGCGCCACCATCGCGTCGATGAAGGGATGAAAGGTAGCGGCCAAACCCACGTTGTTGACCGTGAGTGTCTGTGCCAGCACATCGAGATCTGCGCGCTCGGCGGTATCGATGCCGATGCTGATGCCGGCATTCGCCACCACGACGTCCGGTACGCCCTGCTGCGCGATGCATGCCTTTCCGGCCGCAACGATGCTGTCGATCTGCGCCACATCGGCGCCGTAGATCCGGTAATCGGCAGGATCGATCCCGCGCTCAGTTGCCCATGCCTCCATGTCGGCGGTGCGACGGGCGACCAACGCCAGGCTGTAACCCGCCTGGTGGAATCGTTGGGCAAGGGCCTGGCCAATTCCGCTGGACGCACCCGTGATGAAAACCAGAGGCCGCATCGTCGGAATCTCCCGTCAGCGTTTGGCGCGCGGCGGAGTCGCAGCGGCCCCTGGCGCAGGCATCAGCAAGCCGCGCACGCGCCCTTGCAGATTCGCCACGCCAGTGAGATTGTCATAGTCGAGCTTGTCTGCGGTGAATTGATCATCACCACGCTTTAGCGCCACGGGCAAGTGCGAAGTCACACGCTCGGTATCGACAAAAACGTGCAGGAATTCACCGCGAAATTCGAGCCGTGGGACCGGCCGGCCGCTTGACGAGGTCGCAGCGTCGCGCACGATCACCGCGTTGCCGAACAGCTGCAATTCGCTGCCATCGCCGTTCGACAGGCCACGATCGGCCGTCGCGTGCGTGACCAGCCCTTCGTCCGAAACCGCGCGCAACCTGACCTGGTCGACCTCCAAGGTGTCGGTGTCCGGAAAATGGCGGCCTTCCTTGCCGAACAGCTCGCTGCGCAATACGCCCGTAGGCAGAAAATTCTTGACGACGAAGCCCCGCATGAAGAAATCGGGCTCATGCACCGGCGCCGCTGGTGCCGAAGCTTCGAGCAGCCTCGGGGCATTTCGGACCAGCCAATAGGTGCCCAGAGCCAACGCGAAGGTCAGAATGATCGGCAGATAGATCGTGACACGGTCGAAACCCTTGCGCAGCAACGCGCCAACGGGCCGACTCATGAAGCCATGCCTCGCGCCACGTCCAGCAGGCGACGGTAATGGCCGCCTGCCGTGAGCAGCAGGTCGCAGAATTCGCGCGCGGCACCTTCGCCGCCGCGTGCAGTCGTCACGTGGCGGGCCACGGCGCGCACCTCGGCGTGCGCGTTGGCCGGTGCTGCGGCGAAACCGACCCGCAGCAAGATCGGCAGATCAGGCCAGTCGTCACCAATGGCGGCGGCCTGGGTCCAGTTCAGCCCGAGCGATGCGAGCATCGCCTCGGCCGCGGGCAGCTTGTTCTCCGTGCCGTAGCGCACATGTTCGATTCCGAGCGCCTCGAGACGTACACGCAGAGGTTTGGAGTCGCGCCCGGTGATCACGGCCGGCACGATCCCGGCCGTGCGCAAGAGCTTGAGTCCATAGCCATCGAGGATGCTGAAGCGCTTGAGCGTTTCGCCGTGCTCGCTGAAATACACGCCGCCGTCGGTCAGCACGCCGTCGACGTCGAAGAAAGCGACGCGCACATCCTGGGCGGCAAGCAGCGTTTCGGGTGCAAAGGTCATCGGCATCAGATGACCTTTGCACGCATCAGGTCGTTGATGGTGATGGCGCCGATCAACAAGCCATCGGCATCGACCACCAACAGACTGGTGATGCGATGCTCTTCCATCAACTCTGCCGCCTCGACGCCCAGGGCATCGGCGCGCAGCGTGCGCGGTGCGCGGTGCATCGCATCGGCCGCAGTCAGGGCGCGCAGATCGGCGCCGGTCTCGATCAGGCGGCGCAGGTCACCGTCGGTGAAGATGCCGATCGGCCGCCCGCCGTCGTCGACCACCGCCGCCGCGCCCAGTCCCTTGTTGCTCATCTCGCGCATCAGCTCGCTGAAGCCGGCCGACGGCACGACGCGCGGCACCGCGTCGCCGGTGCGCATCAGGTCGCTGACGTGGGTCAGCAGTTTGCGGCCCAGCGCGCCACCGGGATGGGACCGTGCGAAGTCTTCGGTGCCGAAGCCGCGCGCGTCGAGCAGGGCCACGGCCAACGCGTCACCCAGCGCGATCTGCGCGGTGGTGCTGGCCGTGGGCGCGAGGTTGAGCGGACAGGCTTCCTTCTCGACGCCGCTGTCCAGCACGATGTCGGCATGGCGGGCGAGCGTCGACTCGGCGCGACCCGTCATCGCGATCAGCGGCACGCCCTGGCGCTTGACGACCGGCAGGATGGTGGTGAGTTCCTCGACTTCGCCGCTGTTGGAAATCGCCAGCACGAGGTCGACCGACTTGATCATCCCGAGGTCGCCGTGGCTGGCTTCTGCCGGGTGCACGAACATCGCGGGCGTGCCGGTCGAGGCCAGCGTGGCCGCGATCTTGCGCCCCACGTGGCCGCTCTTGCCCATGCCCATGACCACCACGCGTCCGCGCACGTCGAGGATCTTCTGCACGGCTTCGACGAAGCTGGGGCCGACACGCGATTTCAGGCCCAGCACCGCTTCGGCTTCGATGTCGAAGGTCAGGCGGGCCCGCGCAAGCGCTTTGTCGGGATCGGCCGTGAAGGCCAGGGGAGGGCGGGAACTCATCGCAGGGATTTTATCGGTCGCACCGATGCCCCCACACCCCGCCGTCGCGCGCCCGGAAAGCCCCTTTCCCGCCGAATGAAGACCCTTGCTAGCATCGGGTCATGTCTTCCCTTGATCTCACGCTGTTGTACCTGCTGGCCGCGGTGATCGGGGTGGTGGCCTGCCGGCTGCTGAAGCTGCCGCCGATGCTGGGTTATCTCTCGGCCGGCGTGCTGATCGGACCGCATGCGCTGGCGCTGGCCGACAACAGCGAGGGCATTCGCCACCTGGGCGAATTCGGCGTGGTCTTCCTGATGTTCGTGATCGGACTCGAGTTCAGCCTGCCGAAGCTGCGGGCGATGCGGCGCCACGTGTTCGGGCTCGGCCTGCTTCAGGTGCTGCTGACGATGGGCATCGCCACCGCCGCCGCGCTGATCGTCGCCACGCAGCTGCCACCGGCCTGGCGCCTGGGCTGGCAGACCGCATTGGCGCTGTCGGGCGCGCTCACGATGAGCAGCACGGCCATCGTGGTCAAGCTGATGTCCGAAAGGCTCGAACTCGAGAGCGAGCATGGCAAGCGCGTGATGGGTGTGCTGCTGTTCCAGGATCTGGCAGTGGTTCCGTTGCTGGTGATCATTCCCGCACTGGGTGCGCCGCCCGAGGCGCTGTTCAAGGCGCTGTCGATTGCGTTGCTGAAGGCGGCCTTCCTCGTCGGCGTGCTGCTCTATGGCGGTCCACGCGTGATGCGCTGGTGGCTCACGCTGGTCGCGCGTCGCCGCAGCGAAGAGCTGTTCATGCTCAACCTGCTGCTGGTCACGCTGGGGCTTGCGTGGATGACAGAGCTGGCCGGCCTGAGCCTCGCGCTCGGCGCCTTCATCGCCGGCATGCTGGTGTCGGAGACCGAATACAAGCACCAGGTGGAAACCGACATCCGGCCTTTCCACGACGTGCTGCTTGGGCTGTTCTTCATCACCATCGGCATGTCGCTCGACTGGCATATCGTGATCGAACGCTGGGCACTGGTGGCGCTGCTGCTGGTGCTGCCGCTGGCCTTCAAGCTGCTGCTGGTGATGCTGCTTTCACGCGGACTGGGCGCAACCACCGGCGTGTCGCTGCGCACCGGCCTCTATCTGGCGCAGGCCGGCGAATTCGGCTTCGTGCTGCTGACGCTCGCGCAGGACCGCAGCCTCCTGCCGCCCTGGCTTGCCAATCCGGTACTCGCCTCGATGGTGCTGTCGATGCTGGCCACGCCCTTCATCATCATGTACAGCAACGCGATCGTGCGCAAACTGGTGGCGAGCGACTGGATGCAGCAATCGCTGCAGATGACGACCATCGCGCGCAAGACGATCAACACCTCGAAGCACGTGATCATCTGCGGCTACGGCCGCTGCGGCCAGAACCTGGCGCGCATCCTCGAGCGCGAAGGCATTCCGTACATGGCGCTGGACCTCGACCCCGACCGCGTGCGGCAGGCCGCGGCCGCCGGCGACTCGGTCGTGTTCGGCGACGCGGCGCGCCTGCAGGCGCTGATGGCCGCCGGCCTGGCGCGCGCGAGTGCGGTGGTCGTGACCTACCTCGACGTGCCCGGGGCGCTCAAGGTGCTGGCCCACACGCGTGCCCATGCACCGCAGGTGCCGGTGATCGTGCGCACGCAGGACGACCTCGATCTCGAGAAGCTGCAGGCTGCCGGCGCGACCGAGGTCGTTCCCGAGGCGATCGAGGGTTCGCTGATGCTGGCAAGCCATGCGCTCGCGCTGGTCGGCGTGCCGATGCGCCGCGTGATCCGCGTGGTGCAGGACCTGCGCGATGCGCGCTACAACCTGCTGCGCGGCTACTTCCACGGCGCCGACGACGACAAGGTCGACGAGCTCGACCATGCACGGCTCAACACCTTCACGTTGAACGCAGGCGCTCGCGCAATCGATCAGCCGCTCGCACAGCTCGCGCTGGATGCGATCGGCGTGCGCGTGGCCAGCCTGCGACGCAAGGACGGCAGCGCCGCGGAGCCGAATGGCGCGCTCGTGCTGCACGAGGGCGACACGCTGGTGCTGTCCGGCAAGCCTGACGGGCTGGCGCGGGCCATCGACAAGCTGCAAAAAGGTTGAACCGGCCGAAGCGTGGCAGCTACTTGCCGATGCAGAAGCGCGAAAAGATCACGCCCAGCAGATCGTCGGAACCGAACTCGCCGGTGATCTCGTTGAGTGCGTTCTGCGCGAGCCGAAGCTCCTCGGCAAGCAGGTCGAGTGCCTGCGCGCGGCTGGCGAGATGGGCTCCAGCGAGCGTCAAGTGCCGCGCCACCCGCGTGAGCGCCTGAACATGGCGCTCGCGCGCCAGGTACAGCCCCTCGGGCACCGCCTGCCAGCCTGCAAGTTCGAGCAGACGCTGCCGCAGGTCCTCGACACCGGCACCGGTACGCGCCGACAGCGCGATGCCGGGGCGCGCCGCCGCTTCGGGGGCGGCGTCCTGCTTGTTCCAGACATCGAGCACCGGCACGGACGCGGGCAGCTTGCGCTGCAGGGTTCGCAGGATCTCCGCGTCATCGGCGGCGTAGTCGGCCGCATCGGCCCGCGTGAGGTCGTGCAGGAAGAGCACGGCGTCGGCACCCTCGATCTGGCCCCAGGCACGCGCCACGCCGATCTGCTCGACCTCGTCGGTGCTGTCGCGCAGGCCAGCGGTGTCCGCGACATGCAACGGCACGCCCTGGATCTGGATGGTCTGCGACACCACGTCGCGTGTAGTGCCGGCGACCGGGCTGACGATGGCCAGTTCGGCACCCGCCAGCGCGTTCAGCAACGAGCTCTTGCCTGCGTTCGGCTGCCCGGCGATCACTACCTTGATGCCCTCGCGCAACAACGCGCCCTGGCGCGCGCGCTGCTGCACGGCCACGACCTGCGCCTCCAGCGCGGCCAGTTGGCCGGCCGCATCGGCTTTCTGCAGGAAGTCGATCTCCTCTTCCGGAAAGTCGAGCGTGGCCTCGACCAACATGCGCAGATGGATCAACGCGTCGCGCAGCACATGGATCTCGCGCGAAAACGCACCGGACAGCGAACGGCCCGCACTGCGCGCGGCGGCCTCGGTGCTGGCATCGATCAGGTCGGCGATCGCCTCGGCCTGCGCCAGGTCGATCTTGCCGTTGAGGAAGGCGCGCTGGCTGAACTCGCCAGGCTCGGCGACCCGCAGGCCGTCGAGCAGCGGCCGACCGGTCGCCAGATCGGCGGTAGCTGCGGCTTCGAGGCAACGCGCCATCAGCAACTGCAAGACGACCATGCCGCCGTGCGCCTGAAGTTCGAGCACATCCTCCCCTGTGAAGGAGTTCGGGCCGGGGAAGTGGATGGCCAGGCCGTGGTCGACGGGCTCGCCCGCCGCATCGCGGAACGGCAGGTATGTCGCCTCACGCGGCCTGAGAGGTCGCGCACAGAGCGCCTCGACCAATGGTGCGAGGTTCCGGCCGGACACGCGAACGATGCCGATCGCGCCCCGTCCGGGCGCTGTGGCAATGGCGACGATCGGGTCGGAAGTGCGTGCAAGCATGGTGGCTATTGTTTCAGAGGCCCATGAAAAAGGGCCGCGTCGGCGGCCCTTCGGAGACGGGGTCTGCCCCCTTTGTCGGGAGACTACTTCCCGATGACGCCGAGGCGCTTGTTGATGAACCACTGCTGTGCGATCGACAGCGTGTTGTTCGTGATCCAGTACAGCACCAGGCCGGCCGGGAAGAAGATGAACATCACGCTGAAGGCCAGCGGCATGATCCACATCAGCTTGGCCTGCATCGGATCCGGCGGCGTCGGATTGAGCCAGGTCTGGAACAGCGAAGTCGCCGTCATGACCACGGGCAGGATGAACCAGGGGTCCGGTGCCGACAGGTCATGGATCCAGCCGATCCAGGGCGCATGACGCATCTCGACCGACGACAGCAGCACCCAATAGAGCGCGATGAACACCGGGATCTGGATCACGATCGGGAAGCAGCCACCCATCGGGTTGACCTTTTCCTCCTTGTAGATCCGCATCATCTCCTGCTGCATTTCCTGTGGCTTGTCCTTCAGGCGCGCGCGCATCTCGGTGATCTTCGGATTGATCGCCTTCATCTTCGCCATGCTGGCGTAGGCCTTGGCATTGAGCCAGTAGAACGCAGCCTTCAGCAGCACCACCAGCGCGACGATCGACCAGCCCCAGTTGCCCAGCAGGCCGTGCAATTGGTTGAGCAGCCAGTAGAGCGGCTTCGAGATGATCGCGAAGATGCCGTAGTCCTTCACCAGGTCGAGGCCCGGCGCCAATGCCTCGAGCTTCTTTTCTTCCTCGGGGCCGGCGAACAGGCTGCTGTCGATCGTCTTGCTGGCGCCGGGTGCCAGGGTCGACAGCGGCACGACCATCGCGACCGAATAGAGGTTGTTGCCGAGATCGGCCACGCGGAATTCGCGCTTGTAGGCTTCGCTGCCCGGCGCATTGAGCAGCCAGGCCGACACGAAGTAATGCTGCACCATTGCCACCCAGCCGTTGTTGGCCGCAGGCGGCAGCTCGACCTTGTTCTTGGCGATGTCGGTGAACGCGACCTTGTGGAACTTCTTCTCTTCGGTGTAGACCGCCGGACCGGTGAAGGTATTGGTGCCGAACATCGTGCTGGACGCAACCGTACCGTGGCGCACCAGCTGCAGGTAGAGCTGCGCGTCGCGCGGCTGGTCGCTCACGTTCACGACCTGGTGCTTGACGCGGATCGAATAGTCGCCGCGCGTGAACAGGTAGGTCTTGACGTACTTCAGGCCGCCGACGGGTTGCGACTCGAAAGACACTTCCAGCGTGTTCTGGCCGTCTGCCAGCTCACGCGGGCCGGCCGTCGACTTCATGGGCGTCAGATGATTCGGAAAGCGGTCACCCGTATCAACGGTGTTCAGCAGGCCGGTCTGCGCCACGTACAGCGTGGCCGGCGAGCCGTCTTCCATCAGCATGACAGGCTTGACGACGTTCGGCGTCGGCGCCTGGCCGATGAGCGTATGGAACCATTCGACCAGGCCACCGTTGTTGGTCTGGTCGACGTATTCGCGCAACTGCAGCTCCGACAGCGTGCCGCCCTGGCCGTCGATCACGGCCTTGAACAGATCGGTCGTGACGGCGATCTTCTCGCCCGGAGCGGCTGCAGCCTGCGTCGGTACCGCAGCGGAATTGCCAGTTGCCCCGGTCGCAGCCGCCGGCAATGCGCCCGCGGCCCCTGGTGCGCTGGCGGCAGGCGCTGGCGCGGCGGCGGTCTTGGCCGACGGCAGGAATGTGGGTTTGTTTCCGTTGTGGACCTGCCACTGGTCCCACAGAAGCACCAGCGAGAAACCAAAGATCACCAGCAGGATGGTGCGGCGAATATCGTTCATGAAGAAGACTTCTTGTCGGAAAAGAGAGAGGAAAACATCGCCTTGTTCGTCCCGCGCGGCCGCTTCGGCGGGACCGGGTCGTGGCCGCCCTCGCACCAGGGCTGGCAACGGGCGATGCGTTTCAAAGTGAGGTAGCTGCCGACGGCTGCGCCATGGCGTTCAAGCGCCTCGATCGAGTACGCCGAACAGGTCGGTTCGAAGCGGCACGATTGCCCGAGCCATGGGCTCAGCAGCAACCGGTAGGCCTTCACGAGACCGATCAGCACTTGCCGGATCATGTGCGTACCGACGCCGCGCGCGCCAGCAGTTGCTGGAGCTCGCGGCGCACGGCGGATTTGAGTTTGTCGGAGGTCGCGCTCACGAATTCCTTGCGGTCGAAGCCCGAGCGCAGGCGCACCACGTGCGCTGCAAGCGGAAGCGAAACCTCCGGCGCGGCGCTCATGGCATAGATCTGTCGTTTGATGGCATTGCGCGTGACCGCACGGCGAGCCCAGCGCTTGGGCACCATGGCGCCCAGCCAGACCTCGCGCGCGCCGAACAAGGGCTCAGCACCGGCCGCTGCCTCCAACGCGCAACGGTGCAATGCAAAGTGCGCTGTCCGGGCAACGGTGGCACCTGCGAGTACGGCCTGGAACTGCGCGCGGGTCTTGAGCCGCTGCATGGAAGCCGACCGCTGCACGCCGTCCGAAAGGGTTGGCTCTTGCGGCGACTTCGAGCTGCGGCTGCCGTCTGTCGTCAGACAGCGAGGCGCTTGCGGCCCTTGGCGCGGCGTGCGTTGATCACAGCGCGACCACCGCGGGTCTTCATGCGAACGAGAAAACCGTGGGTGCGGGCGCGGCGGACTTTGGATGCTTGGTAAGTGCGTTTCATGATGAGATTTCCGAGTGTCCAGAGAGATTCTGGAAGGAGAGCCCCCGAAACACACAAAGAAGGTTTTCAGGGAAACCCGCGATTATCGCAACATTTGTGGCTTCGATCAAACTGGAGCGGATTTGCAGGGCATTCCATGCCCCTTCGCCGGGCACACGCAGCGGTGTGGATAAGGTTTTGACAAGTTAGAATCGCCGAGGCATTGCAGCCGCGACTATCCACAACACGACAACTACAAATGGCCGAGGGACACATCTCTTTTCCGCGCACCCATGGCGGGTGAAGGCATCGGCGACAGCCTCTGGCAGGCCTGTGTCGACCAGCTCGCACAGGAGCTGTCCGAACAGCAGTTCAACACCTGGATCAAACCCCTGACAGCACAGGTTGCAGACGACCTCTCGCGGATGACGGTGTTCGTCGCCAACCGCTTCAAGCTCGATTGGATCCGCGCCCAGTATGCGAGCAAGATCGCGGCGATGGCGGAGAAGATGTATGGCCAGCCGGTCATCGTCGAGTTAGCGCTCGCTCCGCGGGATATCCCCGTCAGACCTTCACCGATGACGGTGATGGTCGACACCGATGTGCCACGCGACGTGGCCGGTCCGGGCGAAGAGCAATCGGCCGCCGGCTTCAAGAACCGGCTCAATTCCGGCTTGACATTCGACACGCTCGTGGAGGGCACCGCCAACCGCATGGCGCGCGCTGCAGCCATGCATGTCTCGGGCATGCCGGGGCACCTTTACAACCCGTTGTTCATCTACGGTGGCGTCGGCCTGGGCAAGACCCATCTGATGCACGCGGTGGGCAACCGGCTGCTGGCCGACCGGCCCGATTCCAAAGTTCTCTACATCCATGCCGAGCAGTTCGTGTCGGATGTGGTCAAGGCCTACCAGCGCAAGACTTTCGACGAGTTCAAGGACCGCTACCACTCGCTCGACCTGCTGCTGATCGACGACGTCCAGTTCTTCGCCAACAAGGACCGCACGCAGGAAGAATTCTTCAATGCCTTCGAGGCGCTGCTCGCGAAAAAATCACACATCGTGATGACGAGCGACACCTATCCGAAGGGTCTGGCCGACATCCACGAACGTCTGGTGTCACGCTTCGATTCGGGCCTGACGGTTGCCATCGAGCCGCCCGAGCTCGAGATGCGCGTGGCCATCCTGATCAACAAGGCGCGTGCCGAATCGGCCGAAATGCCGGAAGAAGTCGCGTTCTTCGTGGCGAAGAACGTGCGCTCCAACGTGCGCGAACTCGAAGGTGCGCTGCGCAAGATCCTCGCGTACTCGCGCTTCAACCAGAAAGAGATCTCGATCGCCCTGGCGCGCGAGGCGCTGCGCGATCTGCTGTCGATCCAGAACCGGCAGATCTCGGTGGAAAACATCCAGAAAACGGTGGCCGACTATTACAAGATCAAGGTCGCCGACATGTATTCGAAGAAGCGTCCGGCGAGCATCGCGCGGCCGCGCCAGATTGCCATGTACCTCGCCAAGGAACTCACGCAGAAGAGCCTGCCCGAGATCGGCGAACTGTTCGGCGGGCGCGACCACACGACCGTTCTGCACGCCGTGCGCAAGATTTCCGGTGAGCGCCAGCAGATGAGCGAACTCAACCAGCAGCTGCACGTGCTCGAGCAGACGCTGAAGGGATAACACGTGCGGTCCGACCCGGGCCGGCGGTGGCCAAGAATCGAAGCGATAAACGAGAGAGGTAAGACATGATCGTCCTGAAGGCAACACAAGACAAAGTCCTGGCCGCGCTGCAATCCGTTGCCGGCATCGTGGAGCGGCGCCACACGCTGCCGATCCTGGCCAACGTGCTGATCCGCAAGACCGGCGGCCAGCTGCAGCTGACCACGAGCGACCTGGAGATCCAGATCCGCACGGTGGCCGAGCTCGGCGGCGACGAAGGCAACTTCACGACGACCATCGGCGCGCGCAAGCTGATCGACATCCTGCGCACCATGCCGGCGGACCAGACCGTGAGCCTCGAATCGAGCGCGAGCAAGCTGGTGCTCAAGGGCGGCAAGAGCCGTTTCACGCTGCAGTCGCTGCCCGCGGAAGACTTTCCGCTGGTGCAGGAAGCCGCGAACTTCGGCCCGGTGTTCAGCGTGCCGCAGAAGACGCTGAAGGACCTGCTCGGCCAGGTGTCCTTCGCGATGGCGGTGCACGATATCCGCTACTACCTGAACGGCATCCTGTTCGTCGCCGAAGGCAAGCAGTTGAGCCTCGTCGCGACCGACGGCCACCGGCTGGCCTTCGCATCGGCCACGCTCGACGTCGAAGTGCCGCGCCAGGAAGTCATCCTGCCGCGCAAGACGGTGATCGAAATGCAGCGCCTGCTGTCCGATGCCGAAGGCGCGATCGAGATGCAGTTCGCGAACAACCAGGCCAAGTTCAGTTTCGGCGGCATGGAGTTCGTCACCAAGCTGGTCGAAGGCAAGTTCCCCGACTACAACCGCGTGATTCCGAAGAACCACAAGAACAGCGTGACGCTGGGCCGCGCAACGCTGCTGGCCAGCTTGCAGCGCACCGCGATCCTGACCAGCGAGAAGTTCAAGGGCGTGCGCCTGAACATCGAGCCGGGCACGCTGCGCGTGGCGTCGAACAACGCCGAGCAGGAAGAAGCGCAGGACGAACTCGACATCGACTACGGCGGCGACGCGATCGAGATCGGCTTCAACGTGACCTACCTGATCGACGCACTGTCGAACATGAGCCAGGACATGGTCAAGCTCGATCTGGCCGACGCCAACAGCTCGGCGCTGCTGACCATTCCCGACAACGCCGACTTCAAGTACGTCGTCATGCCGATGCGGATCTAGAGCGCGGTCCCGAACAGCTTTTGCACCCACAACCCGCGGCCGCCGCGGGTTGGGTCTTTCAAGAGACCCAGAAAACCAGTTTCCCCAGAGAGGATGTGTCCCCAATGAGCGAAGAAAACAAGCCGGAAGCCCCGCACACCGAACCGGTCTACACGCCCGAAATCGAGAGCGCGATTCCGATTGAAGTCACGCCGCCGGATACCTCGTACGGCGAAGGCTCGATCACCATCCTCGAAGGCCTGGAAGCCGTGCGCAAGCGCCCCGGCATGTATATCGGCGACACCTCCGACGGCACCGGGCTGCACCACCTCGTGTTCGAAGTGGTCGACAACTCGATCGACGAGGCGCTGGCCGGCTACTGCGACGACATCGTCGTGACCATCCACACCGACAACTCCATTTCGGTGACCGACAACGGCCGCGGCATTCCGACCGGCGTGAAGATGGACGACAAGCACGAGCCCAAGCGCTCGGCGGCTGAGATCGCGCTGACCGAACTGCACGCAGGCGGCAAGTTCAACCAGAACAGCTACAAGGTGTCCGGCGGGCTGCACGGCGTGGGCGTGTCCTGCGTGAACGCGCTGAGCGTCAAGCTGCGCCTGATCGTGCGCCGCGAAGGCAAGATCCACGAACTCGAATTCAGCCGCGGCTTCGTGCAGAACCGTCTGCTCGACCAGGTCAACGGCATCGAAGTCTCGCCGATGAAGATCGTCGGCGACACCGACAAGCGCGGCACCGAAGTCCACTTCCTGCCCGACACCGAGATCTTCAAGGAGAACTCGGACTTCCATTACGAGATCCTGTCCAAGCGCCTGCGCGAGCTGAGCTTCCTGAACAACGGCGTGCGCATCCGCCTGAAGGACGAGCGCAGCGGCAAGGAAGACGACTTCTCGGGCGCCGGCGGCGTGAAGGGCTTCGTCGAGTTCATCAACAAGGGCAAGACGATCCTGCATCCCAACGTGTTCTACGCGGCCGGCGAGAAGCCCGCAGACACCTATGGCGGCATCCCGGGCACGCACATCGGCGTCGAAGTGGCGATGCAGTGGAACAGCGCCTACAGCGAGCAGGTGCTGTGCTTCACCAACAACATTCCCCAGCGTGACGGCGGCACCCACCTGACCGGCCTGCGCGCCGCGATGACGCGCGTCATCAACAAGTACATCGAAGAGAACGAGCTGGCCAAGAAGGCCAAGGTCGAGGTCACCGGCGACGACATGCGCGAAGGCCTGTGCTGCGTGCTGAGCGTGAAGGTGCCCGAGCCCAAGTTCTCCAGCCAGACCAAGGACAAGCTGGTGTCGAGCGAAGTGCGCGCCCCGGTGGAAGACATCGTCGGCCGCCTGCTCGGCGACTACCTGCAGGAACGTCCCGCCGACGCCAAGATCATCTGCGGCAAGATCATCGAAGCCGCCCGTGCGCGCGAAGCCGCGCGCAAGGCCCGCGAGATGACGCGCCGCAAGGGCGTACTCGACGGCATGGGCCTGCCCGGCAAACTGGCCGACTGCCAGGAAAAGGACCCTGCGCTGTGCGAGGTCTACCTGGTGGAAGGTGACTCCGCCGGCGGCTCCGCCAAGCAGGGCCGCGACCGGAAGTTCCAGGCCATCCTGCCGCTGCGCGGCAAGATCCTGAACGTCGAGAAGGCCCGCTACGAGAAGCTGCTGACCAGCAACGAAATCCTCGTGATGATCACCGCGCTGGGCACCGGCATCGGTCGCGCCGGCGCGACCACCGCGGGCGGCGGGGCGGACGACTTCAACGTCGCCAAGCTGCGCTACCACCGCATCATCATCATGACCGACGCCGACGTCGACGGCGCCCACATCCGCACGCTGCTGCTGACCTTCTTCTACCGGCAGATGCCGGAGCTGGTCGAGCGTGGCCACATCTACATCGCGCAGCCGCCGCTGTACAAGGTCAAGGTCGGCAAGGAAGAGCAATACCTGAAGGACGGCCCCGCGCTCGACGCCTTCCTGCTCAAGGTCGCACTGAAGGACGCCAGCATCGAGACCGGCGGCGCCAACCCGACTACGCTCTCCGGCGACACGCTGGCCGAACTGGCGCGCAAGCACCAGCTGGCGCAGGCCGTGATCGCACGTCTCGGCGTGTTCCTGGACGCCGCCGCGCTGCGCGCGATCGCCGATGGCGTGTCGCTCGACCTCGACACCACCGAGAGCGCCGAAGCCTCGGCCGTGGCGTTGCAGGCCAAGCTGCGCGAACTCAACGACACCGGTGCACCCGCCGAGGTCGCGAGCGAGTTCGACGTGCGCACCGACAAGCCGATCCTGCGCATCAGCCGCCGCCATCACGGCAACATCAAGAGCAGCGTGATCACGCAGGACTTCGTCCATGGCGCCGACTACGCGGCGCTGGCCACCGCCGCCGACACCTTCCGCGGGCTGCTCGGCGACGGCGCCGTGGTGAAGCGCGGCGAAGGCGAACGCGCGAAGGAAGAGAAGGTTGCCGATTTCCGTGTGGCGATGAAGTGGCTGATCGGCGAAGCCGAGCGCACCACCTCGCGCCAGCGCTACAAGGGACTGGGCGAGATGAACCCGGAACAGCTCTGGGAAACCACGATGGACCCGAACGTTCGCCGCTTGCTGCGCGTGCAGATCGACGACGCCATTGAAGCCGACCGCGTGTTCACGATGCTGATGGGCGACGAGGTCGAACCGCGGCGCGAGTTCATCGAGCAGAACGCACTGCGGGCGGCGAACATCGACGTGTGACCGCAGCGCGGATGCCGTGCGTCAACGCATGGCACCCGCGCAAGCCGGCGTCCGACAGCCATCGTCAACGCCGTCGGCCAGCGCATCCGTGCGGGGCCGCTAATGTGCAAATCTTTGAGACAGAGAGGTTTGCCATGACCCGTTCCATTCATTCCAACGTATCCACCCGCCCGTCGCGCATCTGGCTCGCAGCGATTGCAGCCGGCGCCGCGCTGACGCTTGCCGCCTGCGGCGACAAGAACCAGACCGCCGGGCAGAAGGTCGATGCGGCGCTCGCCCGCACCGAACAGGCCGGCACCGAGACGATGGCCAAGGCCAAGGAACTCGGCGGCGAAGCGCGCGAGAAGATCGCTTCGTCGACCGCCGCGGGCGAGTCGTCGATGAAGCAGGGCGCCGCAGACGCCAAGAACGCGGTCGACGACGCCGCCATCACGGCCCGCGTGTCGGCCGGCCTGGCCAAGGACGCGGATCTGAGCGCCATCAAGATCGACGTCGACACCAAGGACGGCGTGGTTCGCCTCCAGGGGCCGGCTCCCACGAGCGCAGCCAAGGACCGCGCGACGCAGATTGCCAAGGCCGTGAGCGGTGTCAGTTCGGTCGACAACGAGCTTGAAGTCAAGCCGATGTGATGACGCGGGCGCCGAGGCGGCGCCGGCGACCTTCGCGTCACCCCGCCGCCATTTCACTGTCATTTCCACGACTTAAGCTGTAACACCCCCACGTAAACGCCATACCTTGCCCGACTCTTGCTAAGCAGAATGCATCGGCCTTCTTTCGCACTTCTTCTGAGCAGGAATCCAGCAATGAACACATTCCGGTTTGCCCGGCCCTTGGCGGTCCTGGCGGTGGGGGGCGCAACGCTCCTGGGCACGCTGACCTCGGCGCACGCATTGACCAATCCGCCGATTCGGGTGGCCGACGGCGTCGAATACATGTGCGGTGGTGCGGGCAAGCCCGAAATGGCGTTCATGGAAATGGTGGCACCTCGCTGGGCCGCGGTGCTCGAATTCGGGGTCAACCGTGCCGAGCGTGGCGCCTTTCCCGCCAACGTACAGGTGGCGATCCGCGACAAGTACACCGGCCGCCCCGTGATGCATGCCGTGGCGGACGGCCCGTTTCTCGTCGCCCGGCTCGATGCCGGTACCTATGACGTCGAGGCGACCGTCAGTGGCCTGACGCTCACGCAGACGCTGACGGTGTTCGACGGCAGTTCCTCCAAGGCCGTCTTCCAGTGGCCGTCCAATTTCGATTTCGTCGCGGCGGCTGCCGCCGACAGCGGCACGATGCTCGCCGGTGCCGCGGGCAAACCCGTCGTGCCACAAGTCAAGGCGGCTGAGGCCACATCGGCGCGCGGGCGCCAGGCTGCCGCTGCCAGTCTCGACGAGTGAGCGTGTGCCGCCACGGCACGCGTCATGCTTAAGTCTGGCCTAAGGCCCGCGCGACACAGTACGCGCGTGGCTTCGGGCCACGACGAAAGGATTTCAGTCATGACGACTTGGCAAAAAGCGCGGCCGCTGGCGGTCGCAATGCTCTGCGGCGGTGCGCTGCTGGGCGCACTTTCAGCGCATGCGGTGGTCAATCCGCCGATCCGCATGACCCACGGCATCGAATACATGAGCGGTGGCATCGGCAGCGACGAAGCGCAGCTCATGGAGACGGTGTCGCCGCGCTGGGCAGCAACACTCGAATTCGCCGTCAAGGACGGCAAGACCGCCGATTTCGCCTCGGATGTGCGTGTCAGCGTGCGCGACAGCAGCGGCAACACGCTGCTCGACCAGGTGGTCTCGAACGGACCGTTCCTCCTCGCGCGACTCGACCCAGGCCGCTACGAGGTCGAAGCCACGCTGGGCAGCCAGACGCTCAAGCAGCCGCTCACCGTCATGGCTGGTGCTGCTGCAAAGGCAACATTCGTCTGGCCGGCAGGCACCGACATGGCGTCTCGCAGCACCCGCGCACCGTCCTGAGCGGTGGCGCCGGCCATCCGCCGGCAACCGACGCAGTTTTCAAGCTGGCATGCGCCTTGAATGCAGCAGCGATGGCTCGCACATGCGATGCCGCAGAACGCCTGTTCTGCTCACGCTTCTCCATCGAGTTCCCCCATGTCCCTGCTTCCCCTGACCGCATTGACCACGCTGCTGCACGTCTATCTCGCCGTGCGGCTGCTGCCCATGCTGGCCGCTTCGATGCCCGTGGCCGTCGTGGTCGGTATCGCCATCGCGATTTCGGCAATCACCATGCCCTTGCCCTTCATCGGCATGCGCTCGGCCGCCAAGCCGCCGGCCGACGCCTGGAAATGGATCGGGTTGATCAGCATGGGCTGGTTCTCCTCGATGTTCGTGCTGACCGCGCTGCGCGACATCGGCCTGGTCGTCGCCTGGCTGGTCGGCGCACTGGGCGGTCCGGTGATGGACATCGACCGCTGGCCGCTGTGGACGGCGCTTGCCGTGCCGGCGATCGCGACGCTCACGTCGCTGATCGGCTTTTTCAATGCACGGCGCACCGCCGGCGTGGTGCGCGTCGACGTGCCCATGCCGAACCTGCCGGCAGCGCTGCAGAACTTCACCATCGCACAGCTCAGTGACATCCATGTCGGCCCGACCATCAAACGCGGCTACATCCAGCGCATCGTCGATGCGGTGAATCAGCTCGACGCCGATGCCATCGCGATCACCGGCGATCTGGTCGACGGCAGCGTCCCCGAGTTGCGCGAGCACATCGCGCCGCTGGCGGGCCTGCAGGCGCACCACGGAACCTTCGTCGTCACCGGCAACCACGAGTACTACGCAGGCGCGCCGGCCTGGGTCGCCGAGCTTCGGCGGATCGGCCTGCGTGTGCTGATGAACGAGCATGTGCTGCTCGGCGCGCGCGACCCGCGCGGTGGTGCGCAGACGGACGAAGAGGTGGCCGCCAACCTGTTGGTCCTCGCTGGCGTCACGGACTTCACGGCCGGCCACTTCGACGTCACGCACACCAGCAATCCGGAAGGCTCCCTGGCTGGCGCACCGGCGGCGGCCACCACCCGGGTGCTGCTTGCCCACCAGCCGCGCAGCGCACCTGCGGCAGCCGAAGCCGGCTTCCAGCTCCAGCTTTCCGGCCACACGCATGGCGGCCAGTTCTTTCCATGGAACCTGTTCGTGCCGTTGCAGCAGCCCTTCGTCGCGGGCCTGCACAAGCTGGGTGCGATGTGGGTCTACACGAGCCGCGGCACCGGTTACTGGGGTCCGCCGAAACGCTTCGGCGCACCTTCCGAGATCACATTGCTGCGCCTGGTGCGAGCCTAGAGAGCCGCCGCGCGTTCGACGCGGCCTTGGCGTGGATGGGCTTCAAGCCCCGCTGCGCAACCCGCGCACCCGCGCTGGACAGGTGCGACACGTTGGCGACGGCACGCTTGCCGACCTCGACCAATTCGTTGCCATGCGCCACCGCCTCGGCCGACGTCTGGCTGGTCGCCAGACCGATCAGTGCCGACGTGCCGTGGAGCCATTGCTGAAGCGCGCGATTCATCAGGGAGATGCCCGAGGTATTGAGTTGCGACGTGATCGCCGCGCCGGCCTCGCTCGCGGCAGCAAGCTTCTCGTGGCCCATGAGCTGGATTTCCGCCAGGTCCGAGGCGCTCGGCAGGAGGCCGGCGCGCGCGATCCGTTCGGTGCGCAGCCGGATCACTTCGCCGGATGAGACCAGCATCTCCTGCGTGGTCAGTGCGACGTCGAGCCACAGCATCACCGGATTGAAAAAGCGGCTCGAGAGAGAGGTATTCATGGGGTTCCGGTCGACGGGACAAGTGGGTGCCGTCGACTTTAAGCGCATGGCGCTTTCTCTGCTGCACTGCAACAAATCGCGGTGCGGGCGAGTGTCCTACCGAGTGAAGGGTGGCTTGCCAATTGTTACGCTTTCGCGCTTCCTGGAAATTCGCACTTTCTCTCCTCTTCAAATTTTCTCCCTCATGTCCATCTCACTTTTTCGTGCGCTTGCGGCGAGTGCTCCTCTTCTGATGCTGTGCGCAATCCCTCAGTCGGCCCTGGCGCTGGACACGGCCGGCATGGCTGTCTATGCCGAGGGCGGCTCGGCGCCGCACGGGTCCGCCGCGACGACGCGCATCGCTTCCATCGGCGTGATGCTCCCCTGGTCGCCCTCGTTCCTGTCGTCGAGCGGGGCTCAATCGGCCTACTGGGATGTGTTCGTGGCGAACTGGCAGGCTGACGAGCGCAACGGTTTCGGCCATCACAGCTACACGCAGCTCGGTGCCATCGCCACCTGGCGCTATCGCTTCGACGCCGGGCAATCGCCCTGGTTCGCCGAGGCCGGTATCGGCGCGCTCGTGATGGACAACGTCTACAAAACACCCTCCCGCGAATTCAGCACGGCCTTCCAGTTCACCGAGGTTCTGGGCGTCGGCCGCAGCTTCGGCAGCCGGCAGGAGCATGAGCTTTCGATGCGGTTCCAGCACGTCTCCAATGGCGGCATCAAGAGCCCGAATCCGGGTGAGAACACCTGGCGCGTGCGCTATGCCTACCGGTTCTGAGCGTTCGGCAACGCGGCTGCCTGACTTTCCTGGCGTACCGGCGGTGACGGCTTGATGCGGCGATTCGGTCGGGTGGCGGGCGCGTCGATCATCCGGCCGCTGCGGGCGACCGCCTCCGCGGACAGCGCGCCGATGAGATCCGCCTCGGGCAGGTTGCGCCAATAGCGGCGTGGCATTTCCTTGCGCATCATGGCCAGCTTGAGCCGCGCCGGATTGAAGATGTGGCTGTAGTAGGTGAGCCAGAGCGCTTCGCCCGCATCGGCCGGCGGAGCGTCCCGCCGCTGTGCACCGGGACCGAAGCGCAAGGCACCATGTCCCGTGCCGGGCGTGCCGGTCGGCTGGACCGACTCCGGCACCCATTCGAGCGAGCGTTCCGGCGTGAGGATCGCCCAGCGCATCTGCGTGAACCTGCGCACGAAGAAAGGCGCCACGGCCTCGACGATATGGTGGTCGGGCTCGAACCAGGCGACGTGCAGGGGAGGCTCGCCTTCCGCCTGCCCGACCGGTCGGAAACGCACGAAGGCCTTCATCTTGTGCATGTCGCGGCGAACCGCCTGCGCCATGTGCTGTGCCTGCAACCGGTCCGGATCGAGCGGGTCGTGCCGCAGTCCGGGCTCGAGCACCATCCGCCACAGCAGCCGATAGAGAAGACCGAAGCGGCCGGGCTCCTCGTGAAGAATCACCGTCTCGCAAAGGCGGAGAAAAGCGGGTGGAACGACGGCCGAGTTGCCGAGCGGTGCGTGCGTTGCCTTGGGTGACTCCGGCGACTCCGCCGGCAGATCAAGCGCGAGCTCTGCGGCAGAAGCGAACAGATCTGCCGCCGCGCTGGCCCGTGTATGCCAGGCGACGGCATCCGGCGGCACCTGGCGTGCCAGCAACTGCCGGGCTTCACGCCGGAAGCCGGGCCAGTCGGTATCGCCATCCAGCGTGATGATCGTGACGTTGGAAGAAGCCATGCGGCGATGTTGCGGAGCCCGTGCGGGCTTCGTGTAGGCGCTCAGGTTGAAAAGAGCGAGGCCTGCGCTGGCGCGGGTTGCAGGCGCGCGGCAAGGTCCGCGGCATCCAGCGCCCGGCCGGGCCGATGGTCCGGCAATTCGACGAAGGGCATGACCTTGGCCAGCGGCACGTGCAGCTTGGCGAGATCGGCGCTGCGCAGGCGGCGTACACGGCGTGAAGCCAGCAACCTGTCGACCGTCTTCACGCCGAGACCGGGCACCCGCAGCAGCATCTCCCGCGGCGCCAGGTTGAGGTCGACGGGAAAGCGCTCGCGGTGTGCCAGCGCCCACGCCAGCTTGGGATCGTGTTCCAGCGACAGCATGCCGCTCGCTCCGGCCGTGGAGGCGGGCGGCACGATCTCGTCGTGCGTGAAGCCGTAGAACCGCATCAGCCAATCGGCCTGGTACAGCCGATGCTCCCGCACCATGGGCGGCGCGCGCAAGGGCAGCGCGGCGGACGCGTCGGGGATGGGACTGAATGCCGAGTAGTACACGCGGCGCAACCGATAGGCGCCATAGAGGTCGGCACTGGTCGACAGGATGGTGCGGTCGTCGGTGGCATCGGCGCCGACGATCATCTGCGTGCTCTGGCCGGCGGGCGCGAAGTGCGGCGCCTGGGCGCGGCGTGGCGACGCCTGCGGCATCGACAGGGCCGGCCTGGCCGCCGCCTCGCGTGCTTCGCCCCGGGCGTCGTCGATGTGCACGCGCAGGCGCTCCATCGACCGCCGGATCGCCACGCCGTCTTTCTCGGGCGCGAGCGTGGCCAGGCTCTGCACGGTGGGCAGCTCGATGTTGATGCTCAGGCGATCTGCGTGGCGGCCGGCAAGTCGCAGGAGTTCGGGCGACGCATCGGGAATGGTCTTCAGATGGATGTAGCCACGGAAGTCGTGCTCCTCGCGCAGCACGCGGGCCACCTCGACCACCTGCTCCATCGTGTAGTCCGGGCTGCGGATGATGCCGCTCGACAGGAACAGGCCTTCGATGCAGTTGCGCCGATAGAAATCGAGCGTGAGCGCCACCACCTCGTCGACCGTGAAACGGGCACGCGGCACATTGCTCGTCACGCGATTCACGCAGTAGAGGCAGTCGTATTGGCAGAAGTTGGTGAGCAGGATCTTCAGCAGCGAGATGCAACGGCCGTCGGGCGCATAGCTGTGGCAGATGCCCGAACCTTCGGTCGAACCGATGCCGCGGCCGCCGACGGAATTGCGCGAGCGGGTACCGCTGGATGCGCACGATGCGTCGTACTTGGCCGCGTCGGCCAGGATGGCAAGCTTGCTCTGGATGTTCACTGTATGAATATACAGCTCAAGAGCGCCGCGATGCCTTCCGGCCCCTGCGACGCCAGGGCTATCCGCGAGGCACGGGCAGGTCTTCGTCCGCCGCTTTCACGGCCAACCGCTTCGCCGACGCTTCCATCGCGAGATAGAGCAGGGTGGCCACCACGAGCGGTGCCCAGTAGTAGACCGCGCGATACAGCAACACCGCGGCAACGAGGGCAGAGCCGGCCATCTGCGTGGACAGCATGGCCATGAAGACCGCTTCGAGCACGCCCAGTCCGGCCGGGACGCGCGACAGAAGGCCGGCCACCGCGCCGATCAGCAGCACGCCGAGCGCCATCGGATAGGCCACCTTGCCTTGCAGCAGCACATACATGGTCGCGCCCATCACGGCCCAGTTGGCGGTCGACAGCAGCACCTGCACGATGGCCACGCGCAGGCTGGGCAATGCGATTTCATGGCCGCGCACGGTCCACTCCCGTCGCTTGGAGATCGCGCACATCGCCAGATAACCCAGCGACATGGCAACCAGTGCCGCGCCAAGCACGCGCAGTGCGCCGATGCCGACGTGCCAGTCCGCAGGCAATGCAAGCGGCCACCAGATGAAGGCAAGCCCCGCCAGCAGAAAGTAGCCGAGCCAGTTGGTCAGCATGCTGGTGCCGACGATGCGGGCGATGACCGCGGCATCGAGCCCCAGGCGCGAATAGAGGCGCACGCGCATGGCGACGGCGCCGACCACCGTGCCCAGATTCAGGTTGAAGGCGTAGCTCACGAAGGTGATGGCCATCACGGTCGGCGCACGCAGGCTGTGCCCGGTGTAGTGGCGGCCGACCAGATCGAAGCTGCTGTAGATCAGATGGCTGGCCGCCGCGAGCAACGCCGCGATCAGCACGACGCTGGCCGGATAGGCCCGCATCGCGTCGAAGACTTCGTGCCATTGGATCGCACGCGCCTGGATCGCGAGCATCGCCACCACGAAGACGAAGAAGCCGCCCAGCACGATGCGCTTGGCCCACGGCCACCACGGCTTCGCGCTCCATCGCGACAGCAGTGAAGGCGCCTTGCCGGAGGCAGCGGAATGCGACGGCGCAATGGCGGCGTTCATGGTCGTGCCTCGGTGGACTTCAGGCAGCGTCCGTCTGCGTCGCACCGCCAACCGGCAGTTCGGACGCGTCCTTCAGCCGCGGCGCATGGCGCGGAAGCCAACCGGCCCATGACGGGTACCAGCGCATCAGATGGAAGATGAAGAAGCTGCGCACCAGGCGCCAGCCGCTCCAGTCGGTCATGTCGCTGGCCTCGATCTGCTTGCAGCTGTGGCGCATCAGATGGTCGAGCCGCTCCGACAGCGTGTGGTTGAAGGCACGGTCGCGCACGATGACGTTGGCCTCGAGGTTCAACGAGAGACTCAAGGGGTCGAGGTTGCTCGAACCCACGGTGCTCCAGTGGCCGTCCACCAGCGCGACCTTGCCGTGAAGCGGGCGGTCGCAGTACTCGTAGATCTTCACGCCCGCATGCAGCAGGTGGTGGTACAGCATGCTCGCTGCCGTCTTCACGATCGGCATGTCGGGCTCGCCCTGAAGAATCAGCCGGACGTCGACACCGCGGCGCGCCGCGCGGCGCATCTCCTTGATGAGGCGATAGCCGGGGAAGAAGTAGGCATTGGCGATCACGATGCGGTGCCGCGCCGTGCGGATCGCGGCGCGATAGTGGCGTTCGATGTCGTTGGTATGCCGGCGGTTGTCGCGCGTCACGAGCTGGACCTCCGCATCGCCGACCGGCGCAGTCGCCGCACCGTCCGCACGCTTGAGCCGGCGACGGAACCAGCCGGGTCCCTTGCCGCCGACCGCGATCGCATGGAGCACGAAGCGGTGCAGGTCCGCCACGATCGGTCCGCCCAGCTCGACGGCGTAATCCTGCTTGGCCATCGGTCCGAAATCGGCGAGGTGATCGGCCGAATAGTTGATGCCGCCGATGAAGCCGCGCACGCCATCGATCACCACGATCTTGCGATGCATGCGGCGGAACATGTTGAGACGCTGCCCGAAGATGCGCTCGCCCGGATCGAACACGCGCACCTTGACGCCGGCCGACGTCAGCTCGCCGATGAACTCGGGCGACAGGTCGGGCGAGCCGAAGCCGTCGATCATCAGGTCGACCTTCACGCCACGCAGTGCGGCGTCGCGCATCGCCTGATGAAGCCCGCGGCCGACCTTGTCGTCGAAGAGGATGAAGGTCTCGATGATGACTTCGCGCTCGGCCTCGCGGATGGCCTCGAACACGCGCGGGAAGAACGCTTCGCCGTTCTCCAGCAACTCGACACGATTGCCGCCGATCCAGCGATTCATAACGCGATCTCCGCCACCAGGGGTGCATGGTCCGACAGATGCGACCACGGCTTGCGCGGCAGCACCACCGGCGAGTGGACGCCCGCGTTGCGCACGTAGATGCGGTCGAGCGACAGCAACGGAAAGCGCGAGGGAAAGGTCTTCGCCGCACTGCCATTGGCCTGCACGAAGACCTCCTGCAGCGCAGCGCCTTCCGCCAGGATGTCATGCGCCCGACCGCGCCAGTCGTTGAAGTCGCCGGCCACCACGAGCGGTGCATCGCGTGGCACCTCATCGCGCACGATGTGGCAGAGCAGTTCAAGCTGCTGCTGCCGATGCGCCTCCGCAAGCCCCAGGTGGGCGCAGATCACATGCACGTCGCCGGCGCGGCCCGGAATGCGCAGGGTGCAGTGCAGCAGCCCGCGCTTTTCCGGCCCGGCGATCGACACATCGTGGTTGGTGAAGTTGACGATCGGAAACTTCGACAGCACGGCGTTGCCGTGATGGCCTTTCGGATAGACCGCATTGCGTCCGTACGCGAACTGCGGCCATATCGTGTCGGCCAGGAATTCATAGTGCGGTGCTTCCGGCCAGTTGCTGTGCTTGCGCGCGTGCCGGTCGTGCGTGCCCTGGACCTCCTGGAGGAACACGACATCGGCACCGACCGTGCGCACCGCATCGCGCAACTCGGGCAGGATGAACTTGCGATTGAACGCGGTGAATCCCTTGTGGGTGTTCACCGTCATGACTTTGAGGGACGTTGGCGCGACGGTCACGATGGGCCTGACAACAAATGGACGGGGGAGACCTGTTTTTAGGGGGCCGACCACACCGCCGCTGTAGGACGCCCCACCGTCTTCGGCGCAGGCACCACCACGTCCTACAGCACCGGCAACCGCTGCCTGACATTCGCGATGCCTGAGGCTTCTACGGTGACTTCAGAGGCCTCGAAAAGGCGACGCCTCGTTTTCAACGCCTTCAAAGGAGACAGAAATGAAGAAGCACATCCTCGCATCCACCTTGTTCGCCGGCGTCCTGGTTGCCGGTGTGGCGTCGGCGCAGGCACCGGTCGTCACACCGCCTGTCGCGGGCAGCGTGCCGGCCTCGCGCGAAGCCGTGAAGGCCGAGGCCCGCATGCATAACAAGAGCATGTCCAACACGAACACGCCCGCTGGCGAGGCCAGCACCATGCACAACAACCAGCCCAACATGGCGCCCACGCCGATCAGCGGCACCACCCGCGCAGAGGTGCGGCAGGACGTTCTGAAGACCAAGCCGCAGTTCGGACAAAAGGGTGAAAGACCCGAGGTGCCGACCAACCCCACGACGGCGACCGGCACGCCCAAGTGATGCGCTGAACGAAGGCGGCATGCCCGACATGCTTCCTTGCGATCGCTCGCACCTTCGGCGGCTGCGGAGAGGCCGCCGGCAAAGCGGACATTTTTGTCCGATAATTTTCGGATGCGCAAACCCCGAGCCGATGCGACCGCGCACCGTGAAGTCCTTCTCTCCGCGGCCGATGCGGTGTTCTGCGAACACGGCGTCACCGCCGCGCTGGACCTCGTGGTTGCCCGCGCAGGCGTCGGCCGCGCCACGCTGTACCGCAACTTTCCCCATCGCACTGCGCTGATGGAAGCGCTGCTCGACCGTGCGTTGGGCGCGCTGGAAACGCATGCGGCATCGCTTGCCGAAAGCGACGGTGCCTTGTTCCTTCTGTTCGAACGATTCGGGCAGAACATCGCAGGCTCCGCGCCGCTGGTGGACTTCTGGCGTGCAGTGGACCGTGCAGACCCGATCGTCCAGTCCGCCCGGCGCCGAATCGCCAAGATCTTCAAGAAGCCACTTCAACGCGCGGTGGAGGCAGGCGCGTGCCGCCCCGATCTCCAGATGGCCGACGTGCTGCTGATCTGCAACATGCTTGGCGCGTCGTTGCGCGGCGCCAGCGTCGCCGATCGGCGCGGGCTCGCGCGCCGTGCGTTGCAGTTGCTGCGTGCCGGCGTGAACGCCCCGGCCGTTCCGGACGCGTCCGGATAGCGCGCCGTCGCAAATCCCCATTTGTCGGCACGCGCCGAAGAAACGCCAGCACTCCAAAAGCCAGCCGCTTCTCGCGCCGACAACGGGCGGCGCGTTGCATCGCTGCGCCGCCCTCGCGCGACGTCCGCCGAGGCGGCGTCGCTTTCAGAAGATAGAAGAAGGAGAACCTGTTTGTCGACTCAATCCAAAACCCGTCAGCGCAGCGCGGGGTGGCTGCCGCTGCTCTTCGGCGCCGTACTGCTGCTGTGCGGCGCCGCGCTGGCCGTCGGTGGCGTGCGCCTCATGAGCCTTGGCGGCTCGTGGTACTACCTGCTGGCAGGCCTCGGCCTACTGATCGCAGGCTTTCAATATGTCCGGCGCCGGCCTTCGGCCACCGCCTGGCTCGGCCTGGTTTTCGTCGCGACCGTCATCTGGGCACTCGCCGAGGTCGGGCTCGACTACTGGCAACTGCTGCCGCGCCTGGTGATGCTGGCCGTGCTGACGATGATCGGCATGCTGCTGGCGCCCCGGCTGGGTTCGCTGGGCACGAAGCCGGCTTTCGGCCTGGCTGGCGTGCTCTTCGTCTGCCTGCTGGGCACCCTTGCTTTCGCCTTCGTGCCGCACGGCGTGACGCGACCGTCGAGAACCGCCGCAGCCGCAACCACTGCGCCCGCTGCCGCGCCCGTCGCGTCGAACTGGACGCACTACGGCCGCACGCCCAACGGCACCCGCTTTGCACCGGTGGACCAGATCACGCCGGCCAACGTGAAGGACCTGAAAGTCGCCTGGACCTTCCGCACCGGACGCGACACCAAGGGCATGACGGAAGACCAGAACACGCCGATCCAGATCGGCAACACGGTCTATGCCTGCACGCCGCACAACGTGATCTTCGCGCTCAACGCCGACACGGGTGAGCAACGCTGGAAGTTCGATCCGCAGGCCAAGTCACCGCTGTGGCAGCGCTGCCGCGGCGTCGGCTATTTCGACGCAAGCCAGGCGCCGGCGACCGCTGCGGCGACGGCGACGGCAACTGCCGCTCCGGCCACGGCGCCGGCTCCGACCGCACCCGCCGAAGGCGCCTGCGCCCAGCGCATCGTGATGACCACCATCGACAGCCGCCTGATGGAGATCGATGCCCACACCGGCACACCCTGCGCCGACTTCGGCACCAACGGTACCGTGGACCTGAAGGCCGGCATGGGCAAGGTCGATCCGGGCTACTACTTCCAGACCTCGGCCCCGACCGTCGCGCGCGATCTCGTGATCGTCGGCGGCTGGGTGTGGGACAACATGGCGCTGGGCGAGCCGTCCGGCGTGGTGCGCGCCTTCAGCGCGCGCACCGGTGCACTGGTCTGGGCCTGGGACATGGGCAACCCGGCCATCACGGCGGAACCACCCGCCGGCGGGACCTACACGCGCGGCACGCCGAACGTCTGGTCGACGCCGTCCTTCGACGACAAGCTCGGCCTGGTCTATCTGCCCACCGGCAACGCCACGCCCGACTTCTGGGGCGGCAGCCGCAGCAAGGAAGCAGAGGAATACTCGGCGTCCGTCGTCGCACTGGACATCCAGACCGGCCGCGAGCGCTGGAAGTTCCAGACCACCCACCACGACGTGTGGGACTACGACGTGCCCTCGCAGCCGGCGCTGTACGACGTGCGCGACAAGAGCGGCAGCACGGTGCCGGCGCTGGTGCAGACCACCAAGCGCGGCCAGATCTTCATGCTCGACCGCCGCGACGGCAAGCCGATCGCCGAGGTGCAGGAAAAGCCGGTGCCGCAGGGCGCTGCCGAAGGCGACTTCCTGTCGCCCACGCAGCCGTATTCGGTGGGCATGCCCAGCATCGGCGCCAACACGCTGTCCGAGGCCGACATGTGGGGCACCACGCCGTTCGACCAGATGCTGTGCCGCATCGCCTTCAAGGAAATGCGCTACGAAGGTGAATTCACGCCGCCGGGCACCACCAAGAGTCTGCAATATCCCGGCTTCTATGGCGGCATGAACTGGGGCAGCTCGTCGATCGACGAGCGCAACGGCATGCTCATCGTCAACGACATGCGCATCCCGCAGGTCGTGCAGCTGATCCCGCGCGAAGAAACCGAACGCCGCCTGGCCGCCAAACGCGCCGGCGCGGACGGCCACGCAGGCCTGGCGCCGCAGACCGGCACGCCCTTCGGCGCCGACAAGAACATGTTCATGTCGGTGCTCGGCGTGCCTTGCCACAAGCCGCCGTACGGCGCGCTCACGGCCATCGACCTGAACACGCGGCAGGTCGTCTGGCAGGTGCCGATGGGCACGGTGCACGACAGCGGTCCGCTGGGCATCGCGACCGGCATGAACATGCCGGTCGGCATGCCCACGCTGGGCGGCCCGGTCACCACGCAGGGCGGCCTGGTGTTCTACGCGGGCACGCAGGACTACTACCTGCGCGCCATCGATGCCGCCAACGGCGACGAGCTCTGGAAGGCCCGGCTGCCGGTCGGCGCGCAGGCCACGCCGATGAGCTACATGTCGCCCGACAGCGGCCGGCAGTACGTGGTCATCTCCGTCGGTGGCGCACGCGGATCGCCCGACCGTGGCGACTACATCATCGCCTACGCGCTGCCGAAGTAGCCGCAGGCGACAGACGTCGAAAAGCCCGCTCCGGTTGCCCGGGGCGGGCTTTTTTCATGGCGCGCGCATTGCGGCGCCTGGCCGCGGATGCAAGGGCTGCGGGCAGCCCTTGCTGGCTCAGCCCTTTGCGGGCGGGGGCGGGGGACGATGGCCCTGGGGACCATGGTCACCGCGCGGGCCGCCATGGGGACCGTGGTCACCGCGCGGGCCGTGGCGCATGGCTTCCGTGTCGAAGGTCTTCTGCTGGTCCGGCGTGAGCGCGGCGTAGAAGCTCTTCGTCGCATCGGCACGCTTGGCGAACATCGCCGCACGTTCGGCCTGGCGAGCCTGCATGCGGTCGATGCGCTGCGGCGTGGTCATCTTCTCGAACTCGGCGCGGGCGGCTTCACGGTCCGGACGCTGGGCCGGTGGCGCCGGCGGCTGTGTCGCGCTGGTGAAGGTGCTCCATGCGCCTTCCTGGGCGGGCGTCAGCTTCAGCTTGGCCTTCAGGTCGGCGAGGTGCTTGGCGCGGCGCTCATGCATGCGCTCGAAGCCCTTGCCGTCGCGCGGCTTGTGCATGCGGTGGTCGGGCCTGTGCATGCGATGTTCGGCAGCGGGCGCACCGGCGGGTGCGGCTGCCGGCGGCGGTGGGGTCTGGGCCGAAGCCCCGAAAGCGGCGGTCGCCAGAAGACCGGCCCAGAGAATGCGTTGACGTGACGTGATCATGAGATTGCTTCCTTTCTAAGAAGCCTGATGCCACGGGGCAGCAGGTGAAACGTAGTGTGGAATCGCTCTGTATCGACCGCTTGCGCGGCAGGTAACGCCGCGATGTCGACGCGTAAAGAAGCGTGAACAGCCGCCCGGCGGCCATCGCCTCTACTTCGGCCGTGGATGCCGGACTCCGCGGTCCGCCGGCTGCAGGCGGCCGGCGCGCAGGTCCAGCACGCCCTGGCCGACCGCGCGCGCCACATTGCGCACCTCTTCCTGCAGCTTCTCGTCGGCATCGAGCGTCTGGTGGCTGGTGGCATAGGGCTCGAAATAGCCGATGTAGCGGTCCAGCCGGGCCTGCATGCCGGCGTCGATCAGGCCCATCCAGTCGAGCCAGTCGCTCAGGTTGCGGCGCAGGCTTTCGACGCCCGCGACGTCGCCGTGCACCACCAAGCCGTAGACGCGCCCGTCGAGATGCTTGGGATAGTCCCAGCCCTTCATCTCCAGCGCTTTCGCCTCGTCGGGCTTCTTGCCATGCGTGGTGGTCGGGTCGGGGTTGCCGCCATCGGCGCAGACCAGCCGGTCGATCATCAGCTTGAGCGGACTCGATGCCTGGTACCAGTGGGTCGGCGTCATCAGGATCACGCCGTGCGCCGACACCCAGCGCTCGTAGATCTCGTTCATCCAGTCGCCGGTCTGGTTCAGCGAATGGTTCGGATAGCAGCTGCAGGGCCAGTGGCACAGCGGCATCGCGGTCGACACGCAACCCTTGCAGGGATGGATGTGCCGTCCGTAATCGGACGTGAGCAGGCTCAGGTCGAGCAAGTCGACCTCGATGCCGGCTTCCTGCAGTTCGCCCTTCGCGGACTGCGTGAGGCGCCAGGTCTTGGAGATCTCCCCGGGGCAGGTGCCGTCGTTGCGCGGCGACCCGTTGACCAGCAGCACGCGCGATGGCGTCCCGGGCAGCGCCCAGGCGGCCTGGGCCCGGTCGAGCTTCGCGCGGGTGTCGATCCACTCGACCGCCAGGTCGTAGTCGGGATCCGCATAGCCGGGCCCCGCCTTGCGGGTGACGGGTGCCTTCCGGCCTTCCTGGTAGGCATCCCAGGCGATGTCTTCGATCCGCCTGAGCGCGTCGCTTTCGGCACCGAAGGCCGGATCCTCGAAGGATTGCATGAAGCGTTGATGAAACGCGTCGCGCTCCAGGCGTCCCGGCCATTGGCCTTTTCTGATATCGATCATGGTGCCCATGACGCTAGGTGCGCGGCATGGCACGGTGCACGACCTGCCGTCGCGTCGCGCGGTAGGCCGGTGCCGACAGCCGCAGTGGGCGGCAGGCGCCCGCCCGCAGCGGGCACAGGGGTCAGGCGGAGGTGATCTCGGCCAGCGCGCGCGCGACCGGCGCACTTTCCAGCGGACGCACGAGCCGCGCGACTTCACGGCCATCGCGCAGGAAGATCAGCGTGGGCCACAGCTTGACGCCATAGCTGCGGCCGAGCTGGCGGCCGGCGCCGTCCTCGACCTTCACATGCCGCACTTCCGGGTGCGCCTGGAAGGCTTCGTCGACCAGCGGCTGCGCGCGCTGGCAATGGCCGCACCAGTTGGTGCCGAAGTCGATCACCGTCGCGCCGGCCAACTGGTCGGCCGCGCTGCGGTCAAGTGTTTCTGGGGTGTAGGCAAGCGTCATGGCGCAGATGTTGGCACGCCGCCGAAAGCTCTGCCAGCACGCGGGATCCCGCGGGTCTTCCAGCCGGCGCTCACTGGAGCGCGGCCAGCTCCCACGACACGTTCTGCCACGGCACGCCGAAGCCCGAATCGAGCCGTGGCGCGTCGCGGCGGCGCAGCGCGTCGATCGCCCATTGCGCACCCGCCTGCACGCTGTCGATCACCGGCACCGGCACTTTCGATGCGATGTCGGCCGCCATGCCCGCCAGCCCCGCGCCGCCGAGGATCACGGCCTGCGCCTTGAAGCGCTCGGCAGCCTGGCAGCAGGCTTCCGCCAGCAAGGTGCGTGCACCGGCCGGATCGGCAGCCAGTTGCGCGCCGCTCGGCGCCACGGTGTGGATGCCGGCCAGCGTCTGCGTGTGGCCCAGCGCATGAGCAAGCCGCGCCAGCATCGGCCGCCAGCGTTCGCCGCCCGTCACGATCGCGAAGCGCCCATGCCATGCCGCCGCAGAGAACGCCGCTTCCGCCAGGCCGCCGACCGGCACGCCCGCGCCTTCGCGCAGCGCGAACAGGCCGGGGTCGCCGAAGCAGCCGATCAGCACGGCGTCGGGCCGTCCGGCATCCGCCGCCATCGTCACGGCCCAGGCGTCGAGCACCGCGTGGTTGGCGACCGCGTAGCTGGCCTCCGACGAGATGTAGGGCGAGCCGAAGCGTGCCGTCACGGTCTGCACCTTGAACGCGTCGCCCACCCCGGCCTGCACATGGCGCTGCAGCAGGCCGCTGATCGCCGTCGACGTGTTGGGGTTGATCACGAGCAGGCGATGCATGGCGGCTTTCGTTCGACGACGGTTCAGCGGCGGCGTTTGGCGCGGCGACCCAGCAATGCGGCAGAGCCGATCGCGATCGCCATCACGCCGAACGACACGATGGTCGTCACCGTGCCCAGCGCATAGATCGATGGCGTCGTCACCGTCGACGTGAGGCCCTGCAGTTCGAGCGGCAGCGTGTTGACATCGCCGATGGCCTGCGACGTGCGCGCGATCTCGTCCCAGCTCAGCGTGAAGCCGAACATGCCGATGCCCACGACCGAGGGCCCGATCAGCGGCAGCACCACGTGGCGGAAGGTCTGCCACGGCGTGGCGCCCAGGTCGCGCGCGGCTTCTTCGTAGGCGGGGTTGAAGCGGTTGAAGACCGCGAACATGATGAGCAGGCCGAAAGGCAGCGTCCAGGTCAGGTGCGCGCCCAGTGCGGAAGTGAACAGGCCCAGTGCGGTGCCGTAGTTCTCGAGCGTGCCGGTCGCTTCCATCGCGGTCAGCGCCTGCTTGATGCCGGTGTCGAGCAGGCGAAACTGCAGGCCGATGCCGAGCGACACGATGATCGACGGCATGATCAGGCTGGCCACCGTCACGAAGAACAGCGCATTGCTGCCCGCCAGCTTCTTGCGGAACGCCAGCCCCGCCAGCACCGACAGCACCACGGTGAAGCCCATCACCACCGCGCCCAGCGCCAGCGAGCGCCTGAACGCCGCGCCGATGTCGACCGTGCCCAGCCCTTCGGCCAGCTTGTAGAACCAGTGCAGCGACATGCCGCGCAGCGGAAAGGTGAGCCCGCCTTCGGGCCCCTGGAAGCTCAGCACGAAGATCGTGATCATCGGCCCGTAGAGGAAGACCACGAACAGCGCGAACACGATCGCGAGCGGCCAGAAGCCGGGGCTGCGTTTCTCGCCGATGCGGGTGCTCATGATGGTCGTGGCCGGTTGGCGCGTGGCGAGGCCAAGGGGTATCCCCCTCCGCGAATGTCCCCCGCCGACTGCGTCGGCTCCTCCTTGATTTCGCTGCGGGGGACACCCCATGCCCTCGCCACAGGTAACCCCGCGTTGTGCAAGGCGTTGAACCACGACGACCGTGACGGATCGCGTCGATGGTGTGCTCTGCGCAGCGAAATCAAGGAGGAGGCCGCAGGCCGGGGGACATTCGCGGAGCAGAGTACGCCGTCGGCGTGATCGCGCCCACAGTGAATCGAATGACTCCGTCTCACCTAGAGCTCCTTCCGAATGTCGACGAGGCGCGTCAGGCCCCAGATGATCATCAGCACCACGGCCAGCAGGATCATCGCGTTCGCTGCTGCCAGCGGGAACTGCAGGTACGAGGTCTGCACCTGGATGATCTTGCCGATCGAGGCGATCTGCTGGCCACCCATCACGCCGATCGTGACGAAGTCGCCCATCACGATGGTGATGACGAAGATCGAGCCGATCAGGATGCCGGTGCGCGACAGCGGCACGATCACGTTCCACAGCGTCTGCCAGCCCGATGCGCCCGAATCGTTGGCGGCCTCGAGCAGGCTGCGGTCGATGCGCATCATGCTGTTGAAGATCGGCACGATCATGAACATCGTGTAGAGGTGCACGAAGGCGAGCACCACGGAGAAATCGGAGAACAGCAGCCACTCCACCGGCTCGTGCACGAGACCGATCCCCATCAGTCCCTGGTTGACCAGGCCGTTGCGTCCCAGCAGCGGCACCCACGAGATCATGCGGATCACGTTGGAGGTCCAGAAGGGCACGGTGCACAGCACGAACAGCACCGTCTGCATGCCCGACGAGCGCACGTGGAAGGCCAGGAAATAGGCCACCGAGAAACCGATCAGCAGCGTGATGCCCCAGACCAGCAGGCAGAACTTGAGCGTGCTGAGATAGGTCGACAGCGTGACGCAGAAGTCACCGTTGTCGGTGAGATGCGAGCAGCCTTCGAAGATGCTCAGGTAGTTGCGCGGCGAGAAGGCCGGGATCAGCTCGTACTCGTTGAAGTCCCACAGGCTGACCATCGCGATCAGCGCCAGCGGGATCAGGAAGAACAGCAGGAACACCAGCGCAAACGGCGCCGCCTGCCACCAGGCCTTGACGGTGTGCGTGGGCATGGTGGCGGCGTGGGCGGAGGTTGCGGGTGAACTCATCGATCAAAGAGCAACTAGGTTGACTGGCCCAGGCGAGCGAAGCAAAGCCCGTTGGCGGGACACCGCGGAACCGGCTTTGCCGGGCCGCTGGTGTCGCCCCCTTACAGCGAGTGGGCGAAGCGAAGCGCAGCCTGGGGGTCGAATTCGTGGACTGCCGTCAGGCAGCCACGAATTCGTTCCATTTCCTGACCATGTACTCGTTCTCGTCCATGACGGCATTCCAGCAGGCGATGCCGCCCATGCGCTGTTCGTAGCTGCCGCCGTCGCGCACCGAACCGGCCTTGGCGATCACGTCGCCCTGCGGGCTCTTGATGTCCTGCGCGGCGGGCTTGCCTTCCATCCAGTACGCCCACTCGTAGGCTTCCATCTTGGTCTTCGCGGTGTCGAGCACGGCGCTGTAGTAGCCCTGGCGATTCAGGTAGGCGCCGGCCCAGCCGTCGAGGAACCAGTTGATGAACTCATAGGCGCCGTCGAGCTTCTTGCCCGACAGCGTGGCCGGCAGACCGAAGCCCGACGCCCAGGCGCGATAGCCCTCCTTGAGCGGCTGGAACGTGCAGTCGATGCCCTTGCTGCGCACCGCGGTCACGGCCGGCGACCACATCGATTGGATCACCACCTCGCCCGACGCCATCAGGTTGACCGACTCGTTGAAGTCCTTCCACAGCGCGCGGAACTGGCCGGCCTTCTTGGCTTCGATCAGGGTCTTGATCGTCAGGTCGATCTCGGCCTTGGTCATGTTGCCCTTGTCCTTGTACTTGTGGATGCCCTTGGCTTCCACCACCATCGCGGCGTCCATGATGCCGATCGACGGGATGTTCAGGATGGCGGCCTTGCCCTTGAATTCCGGGTTCAGCAGTTCGGCCCAGGAGCCGATCGGGCGCTTGATCAGGTCGGGGCGGATGCCCAGCGTGTCGGCGTTGTAGGTGGTCGGGATCAGCGACATGAACTGCGTCGCCGACTTCGCGAAGACCTTGCTCTTCTCGCCTTCGAGATAGATCACCTTGACCGGCGCCGTGCCCTGGTCGCCGACCTTCTTGCCGGCGACTTCACCCTTGGTGAACAGCGAGGTGATCTTGTCGGCGTTCTTCACGCGCTTGCTGTCGATGCCCTTCAGGTTGCCGGTCGGCACGATCTTCTTGAGCGAGAAGAATTCGGTGTCGATCAGGTCGAAGCTGTTCGGTGCGGTGACGGCGCGCTTGGTCACGTCGTCGGTGGTCACGGCGACGTACTGGATCTCGATGCCGGTGTCGGCCTTGAACTTCTCGGCGATCGCCTTGTCCTGGTTCACGGCCGTGCCGAGGTAGCGCAGGACGACCTTGTCTTGCGCATGCACCGCGGGCGCCATGCCGGCGGCCAGGATGCCGGCCATGCCGGCCGTGCCCTTGAGCAGCGTGCGGCGTTGCACGCCATGGATCGAATCGGGGGTGTCGGACATGAAAGCCTCCAGCTTCTGGTTTGAAAAAAGTTGAACGATGGACGAGCGCGCGTGATGCACGCTCAAAGCGTGGCGATGCCGGCGAGCGCAACGGTGTCGTCGCGCAGCGCGCCGGATGTCGGCACCACGCGATCGCCCGGCCGCTGCACACCCGGGCCGAGCACACGCGCATCCGCATGGCCCCACGACAAGTGCACGTTCTCGCCTTGCACGTAGGGACGCGAGAGAAAGGCGGTTTCGCCGATCAGCACCGACACCGTCTTTCGGCCGGGCGCGCCGTCGGTGAGCTCGAGACCGAGCAGCACATAAGTCCCCTGGTACTCGACGTCCGTGACCTGCGCCGCAATGCCCGCATCGCCATAGGTCGCGGCGGTAGTCGGTGCGATCTGCATGTGGTCATTGCGCACGGCCACCGGACCGGCCGGCGTGTCGAGCACGTTGTGGCCGCCCATGAAGCGCGCGACGAATTCGCTGGCCGGATGGTTGTAGACCTGGTGCGGCGAACCGACCTGTTCGATCAGTCCGTGGTTCATCACGACCATGGTGTCGGCCAGCGCCATGGCCTCTTCCTGCGAGTGCGTGACGTGAATGAAGGTCAGACCCAGTTCCTTCTGCCAGCGCCGCAGTTCGGCGCGCATCTGGATGCGCAGGAAGGGATCGAGCGCCGACAGCGGCTCGTCCAGCAGCAGCACGCGCGGCTCGGTGATCAGGGCCCGCGCCAGCGCCACGCGCTGCTGCTGCCCGCCGGACAGTTCGCCGGGCTTGCGTTCCGCCAGATGGCCCATGGCGACGCGCTCCAGCAGATCGCCTGCACGCCGGCGCCGCTCGGCCTTGGCAACGCCCTTCATCTTGAGGCTGAAGGCGACGTTGTCGAGCGCCGACAGATGCGGAAACAGCGCGAAGCTCTGAAACATCATCGCCGTGCCGCGCGCTGCCGCGGGCAGGTTCGTGATGTTGCGGTTGTCGAGGAGGATGTCGCCACTGGTCACCGACTCGTGGCCCGCGATCATGCGCAGCGTGGTGCTCTTGCCGCAACCGGACGGCCCCAGCAGGCAGCAGTAGCTCCCGCTGGCGATCCGCAGGTCGATCTGGTCGACTGCAGCCGGTGTGCCCGGTGCATAACGTTTGGTCAGCGCAATGATCTCGACCGCTGCAGGCGGGAGGGTGGTGACAGCATCCATTTGGACAAATTCAGCAAGACATGTGCCAAGCGCTGCGTGCACTGACGCTGTGCGGCATGGGTCCGGCGATGCACCATGCCCCTGTGTTGGGCGTGGCTCGATGAAACCGCTTTCAGGGCGCGGTGAATCGGGCGGTGCCCACGTTCTTGAGGAAGCCGTCACGCTGAACGCGACTGAGCCCGCGCACGCCTTCAGCCACCCATTTGGTGCGCGCCGCATCCGGCGCCCCGCTCTGTCGCCAGCGCGCGAGTTCGGCGTCGGGATCGTGCAGCATGGCCGCCAGCCAGACCGCCTGCGCCGGTTCGAGCGAGCGCGCGCTGCGCTTGAAATAGAGACGCGCCGCAGCCTCGGCGCCGCAGACACCGCCGCCCCACGGAATGCCGTCCAGATACAGCTGGAGGATGCGCGGCTTGCCGAGTGCCTGTTCCATCTCGACCGCATACAGGAGCTCGCGCAACCGGCCTTCGCTGCTGCGGGGATCGCCCGGAATCAGCATGCGGGCCAGTTGCTGCGTGAGCGTGCCGCGGGCCCTGGCGGGCGATCCGCCGCGCGTGCTCTCGTCCGAAGACATCGCCAGATCGCCGAGCTCATAGCCCGGATGCGTGAGAAAGCGCGGATCCTCGGCCGCCATCACCGCACGCGCGAGCCAGCTGTCGACGGCAAGCTGGGCCGGTGCGCCGCATGACGGACGGGCACGCAGCATGGCGTCGCTGCCAAGACCCGACACGGTGAACTGCGACAGACGCGGCTGCACGGCGAAACTTCCTGCGGGCAACGTGAAGTCGCCGGCAAAGGCCATCGTTCCACCGATGCGGGCACGCAGAAGCTCCGACACCTGCGGCGCAAGCACGGCATACCACTGGCCGATCGGCGCCTCGGCCACGTCGACATGCAATTGCAGGGTCTGCATCGACAGGCGCCCGTTCCAGGTGGCCTTGAAGGGAACCGGCGAAGGCACGGTGCCCGCCAGGGGCATGCCCTGCATGAGCCCGCTCAGCAGGTTGCCGTCGCGACGCACCGTGACGAAGACACCGTCCAGGCGCAGCGGCCGGGGGCCCAGCGATGCCATCGCGATGCTGCAAGCCGCGCAACTCGCCTCGAGCGACTGGCCGCCGGCGTCCCATGCCAGGCGCACCGGACCGAAGCGGGTGTCGAAAGTCCGGCCCGACAGCTGCTGCGCGACCCATGGCGAGGTGATCAACCGCAACGCGGTCGGCACACCGACATCGACCTCCACCGGCCCGAGATCGACACGCGTCGACCATTCGCCCGATGCCGGCGCAAGGGCCAGCTTCACGATCAGGAAGACCGCTGCACCAGCCGTCAGCATCAGCGCCAACAAAGCGAAG
The DNA here is from genome assembly GCF_059415645.1 of Variovorax sp. GW821-FHT10B04. Classification (NCBI taxonomy): domain Bacteria; kingdom Pseudomonadati; phylum Pseudomonadota; class Betaproteobacteria; order Burkholderiales; family Comamonadaceae; genus Variovorax; species Variovorax sp. GW821-FHT10B04. The sequence continues at coordinate 219,278 of NZ_JBWKNQ010000002.1, read as the reverse complement.
AACAGGAAGCGCAGTGTCTTTTTCAAGACTTCCTCCAAATCATCGACGACGCATGCACCGACCCTTGTCGTGCCACACCCGTCACGGCTTGCCGGAACCGTGCCGACGATGGAAATCGCCGATAGCCGGTATCAGGTTGCAGTGTCGGGGAAAGTACGATCTTTTACATCCACGAGTCGCTCGAAAGTACACATGGTTTGCCCTTGCTCGGCAGCCGAGGTGGCAACCGAAGCACCGGACTTCAGCGCGGCGAGCGCCGACCAGCCGAGGCAGAGCAGCATGACCAGACCGAACACCGCCTTGTGGACGATGCGATTGACGAAGCGGTTGTCGAACCAGCCTTCAAACAGTGCGCGCACCATGCTTGTCTCCGTGGGTTGATCGGGTCATGCGCCGCGCGGGCGCCATCAGCGCGGCGATGCCGCCGCAGGTCAGTGCCGGCACGAGCAGGCTCAATGCCTGCCGCAGCCATGGATGCGATGCGTTGCCGGATGCCACCAGGCCGATCCATGAAGCGTCGCCGACGACGCAGCCGATCAGGATCGCCACCGCGGCCCAGGGCAGCCGCGACCGGAAGGCGTGTCCGCCCCGGCCGAACCAGAGAGCCACCGAACAGGCCGTGAAGATTCCGAGCCACAGCAGTTGAATGCCGTCGACCGGCATGTCCGTCCCCGCAAACCGGCCGAGAAATTCGACCTGCGCCACGGACGACCACGGTTCGACAGCGCCCTTGACGGAAGACAGGACCGGAAACACCAGCATGGCCAGACCGGCCAGCGGTGCCAGCGCGATGCGCTGCGGCAGAAAAGCACGAAGACCGCAGACCAGAGCGCCCCCGGCGAGCAATCCGACGACCCAGGGAGCCATCACGGGCAGGCCGCCGATGCCGGCGTGGGCACCCGTCGCCGACAAGGTCGCCAGCGCGCTCGCCAGCAGCCAGCCCAGTCGCGGCGACGCACGCAGTTCGCGCCGGACCCGCCATGCAAAGAAGGCCAGGACGGCCAGGGCCAGCAGGCCCAGCGGCTCATCCCATCCGCTGCGCAGCGAGCGCGTCATCCAGATGCCGGTGGGTATCAGCGCCACGGCCTGCAGTCCGAGCCAGCCGCAGGCCGGCGCACGGTCGAGTCGGATTCCCCAGTCGACGAATTGCGGGCGCCGCTGTGCCAGCGCGGCCAGCGTCAGCGCCGGACGAGGCGGCATCGATGGCATGTCCAGCGCCTTCATGCGGTGTAGCGACGCACGTCGTGGCGACGCATGCGGCGTTCCATCATGGCGCGCATCGAGGGCATGGCATCGGCGCACGGCATCTCCATCTCGCCCGGCGTTGCGGCTGCACTGCGCCGCGTGCCGTTGTCCTGCGTGGCGTGTGCAGGATGAAGCGGCCGGGCGATGAGCGTGGCAAACGCCAGGCCGGCCACGGCCAGCGTGGCGAACCAGAGCCAGCGGCCGGATGGGGTGGAGTGATGTTGCATGGGGTGGTCCTGTGATTGCACGAGCAAGGACTTTCGGTTCCACGCGGGAAGCAGGTGCGAAGCCTGTGTGCGGCCGTGCGCGCTGTGTGAAGTCGGCGTGAAGTCCATGTACGGTGCGCACCGGCGTGGCTTCATCGGCCCTTCGATCGCGCACCGGAAGCTCCGGTCTTCTTCAATCGACAGGGAGACCCGCATGCTGATGCTGTTTCGACATTCCGTGATCGCCAAGGTGCTTGGCCTGCTGCTGCTGACCTTGCTGCTGTGCATACCGCTCACCCGCATCGACATGCTCAACAACGAGCGCGGCGACAGCCAGCGAGAAGCAGCCGAGGAACTTGCGCGCACACATGCCAGCGCGCAGACACTGATCGCGCCCGTGCTGGTCGTGCCCTACGTGGAACGATGGACGGCCACCCAGCGCGACGCGAAAGGGCGCATCACCGGCACCGAAGTCCGCAGCAAGCTGCAGCGTCACGTCGTCTTCCCCGACACGCTCGATGTCGACGGCAGCCTGACGCCGCAACTGCGGTACCGCGGCATCTTCAAGATCCCGTTCTATGCACTCCGGGCCACGCTGACCGGCGGCTTCGCAGGCTTCGATCCCGACAACATCCAGCGCAACCAAGACGACTCGAGGCTCGAGATCGGCACGCCTTTCATCGCCTTGCACGTGAGCGACCTGCGTGGGCTCGATGGCTCGCCGGTGCTCGTCCTGGACGGCGAGAAACTGCCCTTTGCGCAGCGCATTCCCGGCCTGGCCGAGAAATCGCCTTATGCCGACGGCCTGCATGCGCCGTTGTCGGGGCAGGCACTGGCCGCATGGCGTGCCGGCCGGCCGCTGCCGTTCAACCTGGCTCTGGGCCTGGTCGGCCATGAAACCCTGTCTCTGGCACCGATCGCCAATGAAACGACGGCGCACCTGACATCGAGCTGGGCGCATCCGAGTTTCGGCGGCAACTTCCTGGCGACCGAACGCAGCGTCAGCGCGCAGGGTTTCGATGCGCGCTGGCGCATTTCGTCACTGGTGACTTCTGCGCGCGAACAGGTCCGCGCCGGCATGGTCGGCCGCGACCTGGCCACGCACGCCACGGCGGTCGGTTCCGACGAGGCGGCATCGATGCGCGCGGCGGACGAACGCGCGCGCGGGCCGCTGCAGACCTTCGACGTCACGCTGGCGCAGCCGCTCAACGTCTATGCGATGTCGACGCGCGCCGGCAAGTACGGCGCGCTGTTCATCGCGCTGGTGCTGATGGCCGCCTTCATGGTCGAGCTGTTCCGCAAGCTGCGCCTGCATCCGGTGCAGTACGCGCTGGTCGGCCTGTCGATCGCGCTGTTCTTCCTGCTGCTGCTCGCGCTGTCCGAGAAGCTGGCGTTCTGGCAGGCCTATGCATTGGCGGCGGGCGCCAGCGTGTCGGTGCTCGGCCTGTATTTCGGCGGCGTGCTGGCGAGCTGGCGGCTCGGCCTGGCCTTCGGCGGCTACATCGCACTGCTGTATGGCGCGCTCTACGGCCTGCTCGCCTCGGAGAACGATGCGTTGCTGCTGGGCGCGCTGCTGGTGTTCGGCATGCTGTCGCTCCTGATGCTGGCCACACGCAAGGTCGACTGGTATGCGCTCGGCGGTCCGTCGGTGCCCGCCGGGAACAAGGCCGGCGTCAGCGCCGCGGCTGCAGCAACGGCAGGCTGAGCGTCGCGACCGCACCGCCGCCGGTCGCGTTCGCGAGTTCGATCCGGCCACGGTGCAACGCCGCGATCTCCTTCACGAAGGCCAGCCCGAGGCCGGTGCTCTTCTTCTGGCTGTGCGGACGCGCGAGCGAATAGAACTTCTGGAACACCTTGTCGCGCGCATAGGCCGGAATGCCGCGCCCATGGTCGCGCACCGTGATGCGCGCCCGGCGCGACGTCGCCTGCAGCGCGATCTCGACCTGGCTGCCGGCCGGTGCGAAGTCGATCGCGTTGTCGAGCAGGTTGCTGATCGCGCGCCGCAGCAGAAAAGGGTCGCCCTCGGTCGCCGGCCGGCTGCCGAGCGCAAGCACCAGCCGCACGTCGCGCTTTGCCGCCGAGGCCTGGGCGCTGGCCACCACGTCCTCCAGCAGAACGGCCAGCTTCACCGGTTCGCTGCGGTCGAGCACGCGGCGCGTCTCGAGCGCCGTCAGCTCCATCATGCGGTCGACGATTTCCTGAATGCGCTGGGTCTCGCGTGCGATGTTGTCCAGAAAGCGTTCGCGCTCGGCCTGCGGCATCGACGGTTCCTGCAGCAGCTCGGCCGCGCCACGGATCGCGGACAACGGGCTCTTCACCTCGTGCGTGAAGGTCTGCACGTAGTCGGCGACGTAGTTGCGGCCGGTGAGCGCATCGCGCATCTCGCTGAAACCGCCGCGCAGCGCATCGACCGCGCGGCGCGCCATGCGCCACAGGCTCAGGTTGCGCTGCGCACGCACCCACGCGATGTAGTCGGTGATCAGCCCGAAAGGTCGCACCAGCCAGATCGACACGATGATCGCCAGCAGCAGCAGCGCAAAGGCGGAGCCGACGCCGACCCAGATCGTGCGGGCGCGCGCATCTTCCACGAACTGGCCGAAGCTCTGCACCGGCTTGCCGACCGTGGCCACGCCGACGATCTCGTTGTTCCAGCGGATCGGCGCACCGACGTACATCACCGAGGTGCGAGGGTCCGATTCGAGGTCGCGCGTGGTGCGCGCACCGTAGGTGCCGGCGAGCGAACGCCGCACGTCGCTCCACTGCGAAAAGTCGGCGCCGGTGCTGTGGCCGAGCGAGTCGAACAGCACCTGGCCGTTGCGGTCGGTCACATAGACGCGCAGCTCGACCCGGTTCTTGTGCAGGTTGTAGATCTGCGCCGAAAACTGGCGCGAATAGACCGTGCGGAACAAGGGCTCGAGCCGCCGCACGTCGATCGCGCCGGCGATCAGGTCCTGCTCGACCAGGCTGGCCATGAGCTGCGAGCTCTCGACCAGCGACTCCTCAGCCGACTCGCGGTAGCGCGGGTCGATGTCGAGCACCACGCGGTACAGCAGGAAGGCGATGCCCGCGACGTAGATCAGCAGGATGCCCAGGAAGATCCGGGAGCGCCGGCTCATCACGGTTCGGCGCGCGGCGGCAGGTCTTCGTACAGCGCGTAGCCCGTGCCGCGCAGCGTGCGGATCGGTTCGATGCCGGGCGCGACCGCCTTCAGCTTGGCGCGCAGCGTCTTGATGTGCGCGTCGACCGTGCGATCGAGGCTGTCGCCCGGATCGTCCCAGACCATGTCGAGCAGCTCGTCGCGCGTGTAGACGCGGCCCGGCCGCTGCACCAGCAGGCACAGCAGGCCGTATTCGTAGCGGGAGAGTTCGAGCGCGCGGCCGTAATAACGGATCTGCCGGCGCTCGCCGTCGATGAGGAAAGGTCCGGCAGGCTCAGAGGGCCGTGGCGGCGTTGCAGGGGGCAAGGGCGGGGTCCCCCCTGCCGGGGTCGGCGACAGGCCGCGTACGCTGCGTCTGAGGATCGTCCTGACCCTGGCGACGAGTTCCCGGGGCGAGAAAGGTTTGGCCACGTAGTCGTCGGCGCCGAGCTCCAGCCCGACGACCCGATCGATCTCGTCGCTGCGTGCGGTCAGGAACATCATCGGCACGCCGGCGCCGCCGGGCAACGCCTGCAGCTGCTTGAAGAGCTCGAATCCGTTCATGTCCGGCAGACCCACATCGAGGATGGCCAGCGCAGGTGGCTCGCGCGCGAACTCCGCCAGCGTTTCTTCCGCCGTGGCGCACCACACGGGCGTGAAGCCATCGCTCTTCAGCACGTACTGGAGCGTGTCGGCGATGCCCGACTCATCCTCCGCAATCAGGATGCGCGGCTTGAAGACGGGGGTCGGAACGCTCATCCGGGAATGGTAGCGACCATGGGGAGCTGCAGAGCGGGGCCCAGGCCCCGGCCTTCGACGGTCGCGCTTTTCTTTTTCGCACCCGGCTGTCCCCTGTCTTCATCTCTTATTTCTTTAATTCAATTTAGTAGTAGTAGTAGGTGTCGCGCCGTTTCTGTGGAAATGTGCTGTTTTTCCTGTCACGACAAGGACTTGGCGCCGTCACAGCCATGTGCGCAGCCGTGTTTTCTGCTGTCGTCCGCACAGGGACAACCTGGCGAAGACCGCTCGTGCTGTGGACAAGCACCCGTTTACGCGGAAACGCTCCCCAGAGTTGTCCTTTGACAGCGAATCGGAAATCTGGGAAAGGAGCGGCCGGTGGCAGTTATTCCACTGCCCTTTTTTTGAGCAGATTGTCGATAGCTCAATAAAAACAAGGACTTGGCGCACTCTTACAAGGAAACGCCGTAGTTATTCACAAAGTTGTGCAAGCTTTGTGAGGACAAGCCGGCGTTGCCGGCTGGATTTGCTTCGGCTCGGCGGTGGCGCCGCGCACCTCAGCGCTTTCTCCACTGCGACTTCGGCGCGTTGTCCGGTCCGAAACGCCCATCGAAAAGGGGACGGATGTTTTCGGGCCGAGTGGCGGCGAACCCACGGGATTCGGTTTTTTTCGGGCGCGGCTTCGCTTTCGCTTCTATCTCTTACTTCTCTTATTTAAATTAGTAGTAGTAATAGGTGTTTGGCCATTTCTGTGGACAGGCGCTCTTTTTCCTTTCACAGCAATGACTTGGCGTTGTCACATGCATGTGCGCAGCCCTGCTTTTCTGGTGGCACGCAAACGGGTACAACTTAAGTAAACGCCTTCGCGCTGTGGATAACTGGCCAGTTGTGCCGGAATGCTCCCCAGAGTTGTCCTTTGACAGCACCGGAAAAATCTGAGAAAGCGCAAAACAGACGAAAGTATTCCACTGCTCAAAAATTGAGCAGACTGTAGATTCGCATTGAAAAACAAGGACTTAGCGCATCCTTACAAGGAAGTGCTTGAGTTACTCACAGAGTTGTCCAAGGTTTCGGGGGAAACATTGGCTCTCCCCCAGGCTTCGCGCACTTCGTGTCGCTTTCGCCAACCCCCTTCCGGGGGCAACACCGGCGGCCGGGCGAAGCCCGTCCGCGGTGTTTCTGGAATAAGAGGGAAGAGGGGGAGCCGTAACGGCGCTGGCGGCTGCCGGCGTTTGTCAGCTCAGTGCGCGGTTTTGCCTGCCAGGTCGTCCAGGATCGGACAGTCGGGCCGGGCGTCGCCGTGGCAGCAGTGGACGAGGTGGGACAGGGTGCGCTCCATCGCCTGCAGGTCGGCGATGCGCTGGGCCAGTTCGCCGAGGTGGCGCTGGGCGATGTGCTTGACGGCGGCACTCGCGCGCTGGCGGTCATGCCAGAGGCTGACCAGTTCGGCGATCTCGTCCATCGAGAAGCCGAGGTCGCGCGAGCGCTTGATGAATTGGAGGGTGTGGATGTCGGCTTCGCCGTACTGGCGGTAGCCGCTGTCGGTGCGGGCAACCCTGGCCAGCAGCCCCAGTCCCTCGTAGTGCCGCACCATGCGGGCCGACACACCGGTGCGGCGCGCGACTTCGCCGATGTTGAAGACGGCCGGCGATGCCGCCGGGCCGGCCACGCGGGTCATCGCGCCTTGTAGCCCGCGTTCTCGATCGCCGCGACCAGGTCCTGGCGCGGTTGTTCGCTCAGCACGTCGACATGGCCGGTCGGCAGGTCGACCGTGACCTGGGCGTGCGGATCGACCGTGAGCACGGCTTCGGTGACGGCGTTGACGCAATGGCCGCAGCTCATGCCGGTGACTTCGAATGTCTGACTCATTTCAGGGCTCCTTCTGGATGTGGATGGGTTGCGAAGAGTGTGAACCTTGACGCGGTGGCAAGGTCAAGCGATCGGGCCTTGACCTTGCCATGGTGTGAGGCTTTAGCCTCGGACCATGGACAACACCCAAACCCTGGATATTTCCGTTGGCGGCATGACCTGCGCGTCGTGCGTGGCGCGTGTCGAGCGTGCATTGCGCCAGGTTCCTGGCGTGCAGGACGTCTCCGTCAATCTGGCGACCGAATCCGCGCGCATCGTGGGCGTGGCCGGGCCGGGCCAGGCCGCGGACGATTTCGAGCCGCGGCTGCGGCGCGCCGTGCGCACCGCCGGTTATGAGCCGCGCAGTGCCGCGGCCGCGCAGGCGGAGGCTTCCGCATCCGCCTGGCAGGGTTTCGCGCCGGTGGCTGCGGCGTTGCTGCTGTCCTTGCCGCTGCTGGCGCCGATGCTGCTCGACCTGGCCGGCGTGCACTGGATGCTGCCGCCGGCCTGGCAACTGCTGTTCGCGGCGCCGGTCCAGTTCTGGCTGGGCGCGCGCTTCTACCGCGCCGGCTGGCATGCGGCGCGCGCGCTGACCGGCAACATGGACCTGCTGGTCGCGCTCGGCACCAGCGCAGCCTTCGGACTGTCGCTGTGGCTCTGGTGGCGCGCCGAACCGGGCGAGATGCCGCACCTGTACTTCGAGGCCTCGGCCGTCGTCATCGCGCTGGTGCTGCTGGGCAAATGGCTGGAGGCGCGCGCCAAGCGCCAGGCGACCTCGGCGATCCGTGCGCTGCAGCAACTGCGGCCCGAGCTGGCGCACCTGATCGGCCGCCGCGGCGAAAGCGACGTCCCGCTGGCCGAGGTGATGGCCGGCGACCGGCTGGCCGTGCGGCCCGGCGAGCGCGTGCCGGCCGACGCGCGCGTGCTCGAAGGACGTTCCGAAGTCGACGAGTCGATGCTCACCGGCGAGCCGTTGCCGGTGGCCAAGGCGCCCGGCGATCTGCTCACCGGCGGATCGGTGAATGGCGACGGCCGGCTGGTCGTCGAAGTGCGCGCCGTCGGCGCCGAGAGCGTGCTGGCGCGGATCATCCGGCTGGTCGAGGACGCGCAGGCGGCCAAGGCGCCGATCCAGCGGCTGGTCGATCAGGTTGCGGCGGTGTTCGTGCCGGTCGTGCTGGTCATCGCGGTGCTGACCTTCGGCGCCTGGCTGGCGACGGGCGCAGCCGTCGAAACGGCGTTGATCCATGCGGTCGCGGTGCTGGTGATCGCGTGTCCGTGCGCGCTCGGCCTGGCGACGCCCGTGGCCGTGATGGCCGGCACCGGCGTGGCGGCCAGGCGCGGCATCCTGATCAAGGACGCGAGCGCGCTCGAACGTGCGCACCGCGTCGACACGGTGGCCTTCGACAAGACCGGCACGCTGACCCTGGGCGGTCCCGTGCTCACGGCGCTGCGGCCGGTGGCTGGCGACGACGACGACGCCGCGCTGCTTGGTATCGCCGCCGGGCTGCAGGCCGGCAGCACGCATCCGCTCGCCCATGCGGTGCTGGCCGCGGCATCGGCGCGGGGCCTCGCGGCCGATGCCGCGCAGGACATGCAGTCCGTCCCCGGCCGCGGGGTGCGCGGGCGGATCGGCGACACCGAATGGGCGATCGCCAGCCTGCGCTGGTGCGACGAGCTCGGTGTGCAGCCCGACGCCGCGCAGCGTGCCGGGCTGGAAGCGGCCGGCGCCACCGTGTCGGCGTTGCTGGCCTTCGATGGCGGCGTACCGCGGGTGCGCGCGCTGCTCGCCTTCACCGACGAGCCGAAGCCGCAGGCCGCCGAAGCGATCGCCGCGCTGCGCGCACGCGGCTTGCGCGTCGTGATGATTTCCGGCGACAACCTGCGTGCCGCACAGGCGATGGCATTGCGCGTCGGCATCGCACCCGACGACGTGCGCGCCAACGTGCTGCCCGCCGACAAGGCCGCGCAGGTCGCCGCGCTGAAGCAGGGCGGCCACGTGGTCGCGATGGTCGGCGACGGCGCCAACGACGCGCCCGCGCTGGCCGCGGCCGACGTCGGCATCGCGATGGCCAACGGCACCGACGTGGCGATGGAGGCGGCCGGCATCACGCTGATGCGTGGCGATCTCGCGCTGGTGGCCGATGCGCTCGACCTGTCCGCACGCACGGTCGCGAAGATCCGGCAGAACCTGTTCTGGGCCTTCGCCTACAACGTGGTCGGCATTCCGTTCGCGGCCTTCGGGCTGCTGAGCCCGGTGGTCGCTGGCGCGGCGATGGCGCTGTCGAGCGTGAGCGTGATGACGAACGCGCTGCTGCTGCGGCGCTGGAAGCCGCTCAGGACGGCCAGGACGGAAACACCAGCAGGCTGATCGCACCGGCCGCGAGCAGCGCCTGCGCCACCGGGCTCCATGCGGTGTGCCATCGGCCTTCGAAGACCTGGCCCACCGCCTGCAAACCGGCCGCGCTCAGCCCGAGCAGCGCCAGGCTGCGCCCGAAGCTCAATGCGTCGGCCTGCCAGAGGAAGGTCAGCACGATGCCGATCCACAGCAGGAACTGCAGGCCGCCCGCCCATTGCTGCGCGGCGGTGGCGGGCGGGTCGTAGCGCTGCACGGCGTCGAGTGAAAACGCCGGGCGCCCCTCCTGTGCGTCCTGCGCCGCCAGGTCCGCGGGCCGCCAGCCCGGCGCCTTGAACCACACGCGCAGCTTGTCGCGCCAGCGCCGCGTGCGCCAGGTGTCGCGCAGCAGTGGCGCGTAGGGGCCGAGCACCGCCTGAATCGGCCGCCAGCTGTCGAGCGGCTGGCGCGTGCCGTAGACACATGGCGCTTTCTCTTCGGCGAAGGTGCCGAACATCCGGTCCCAGACGACCAGCATGCCGCCGTAGTTGCGGTCCAGGTATTCGTCGTTCACCGCATGGTGCACACGGTGGTTGGACGGCGACGAGAACACGCGGTCGAACCAGCCGAGGCGGCCGACGTGCTCGGTGTGGATCCAGAACTGGTAGACCAGCACGATCAGCCCTGCGATGCCGAACAGGTCGGGCGGCACGCCGACCAGCGCCATCGGCAGGTAGAAGGGCCAGCCGAGGAAGGCGACGGTGCTTTCCTGGCGCAGTGCCGTCGAGAAGTTGAAGTCCTGGCTCTGGTGGTGCACCGCGTGCGCGGCCCAGAACACCGCGCATTCATGGCCGGTGCGGTGCAGCCAGTAGTCGCAGAAATCGAACAGCAGCACGGCCACGATCCAGCCGGCTGCACCGTCCCAGAACGCATCGGCCGCGGGATGCGGAATCCACCGCCAGACCGCCGCGTAGAGCCCGATCTGGAAAAGCTGCGTGCAGACCGCAACAGCCTGGCTCAGCAGCCCCTGGCCGAGGCTGCTGATGCTGTCGTTGAGCCGGTAGGTGTTGCGTTGCCGCAGCCATCCGTAGACGAACTCGCAGGCCATCAGCAGCGCGAACACCGGGATGGCGAGGACGACGAGCCGATGCATGGCGGAGGCGGATGTGGCTTGCGTGCCGTTGCGGTCGGAAAGCGGCGCTGGCTCAGGCGGCCGTGGCGTCGTGCGCGGCGTGCCAGTCGGCGTTGGCTGCGAGCGGCGCGGCCGCTGCGTTGCGCACCTCGGCGTGCCCGGGTGCGATGTTCTGCAGCGCCTGCGCGAGGTCGGCATCGAGCCGCGCCAGCAGGACGCCGCGCCGTTCGTAGAGGCTGCGCTTGGCGCTCTCGACTTCGTCGCGCGACTTGACCGTCGGCGTTGCCGGCAATTGCACCCAGCCGTCGGCATCGGCGTCGGCGCCGCCGCTCTCGCGCCACAGCGTTCCGTAGGCTGCGTGGATGTTCTCGGCGGCCGCATGCCGCAGTGGGTTGCGGCGGCGGTAGCGCTTGTCGGTGAGCGGATGGGCGGTGGACGCGATGCCGCGCACGTCGAGGTCCCAGCGCATCGCGCAGGTCTGTGCCGCCAGCACCAGCAAGGCTTTCGGCCGCAGCCCGTTCATGGCCTTCGTCAGCGCCTTGAATTCCGGAAGCCCGGCCTGCCGCGGACCTTGCACGCAGCCGATGCTGAAGTTCGGCCGGCCGCTGCCGTCCACCACGCTGAAGGACAGCGTGGCGAGCACCGGTGCCAGGCCGTCGCCCGGCATGGCCTCGGTGGTTGCGGCACGCAGCTGCAATGCAAGTTCGCCTTCGCGCATCTGCAGGCGCGCGTGGTCGAGCCACAGGCTGGCCCGGTGCGTGTCGCCGCGCGTGGCGATGTCGCACAGCTTCAGCGGCTGGCCGGCGTAGAGCGCTTCGACGATGTCGGGCCGCAGGTGCTCGGCCATCCAGCGGTAGTGTGTCATGAGCGCCTGGACGCGCTCGTCGGGCGTCCAGCGGCTGTTGAGGTAGAGCCGGCGCGGCTTGTCCAGCAGGTGCGGCTGTTGCTGCACCAGCGTCTTCAGCGTTGGGTGCTCGAGGTAGCGCAGCCAGCGCAGGGTCGCGCGCGGATGCATGGCCGCGAACAGCAGCATGTTGGCGATGGTCTCGAGGCGGCGCCGCGGTTCGTGCGCGCCGAGCTGGCGCGCCGCCACGCTGGCCAGCGCGATGCCCTGCAGCGTGATGACCATGCCCTGGACCAGCGTGCTGCCGACGATGTGATGGATCATGCGGCGACCTTGCTGGCGATGAGCACGGCGTTGGTCCCGCCGAAGGCGAAGGAGTTCGACAGCACGTGGCGAATGCCGGGCGCCGCACGCGCTTCGCCGCGCACCAGGTCGAGCGCGAAGGCCGGGTCGGGCGTCTGCAGGTTCGCGGTCGGCGGCAGCGATTCGTGCGCGAGCGCGCGCATCGATGCGATCAGTTCGACCGCGCCGCCGCCGCCGAGCAGGTGCCCGTGGATCGCCTTGGTCGAGCTCACCGGCACGCGGTCGCCGAAGACCTCGTGCACCGACGCGGCCTCGGCCGCATCGCCCGCGCCGGTCGCGGTGCCGTGGGCATTGACGTAGCCGATGTCTTCCGGCTGCAGGCCGGCGTCCTTCAGCGCGGCGCGCATCGCACGGACCTGGCCGGACGCGTCCGGGTTGGTCATGTGCACGCTGTCGCAGTTGGTTGCGTAGCCGCTCAGCGTGAAGGCCGCGGCGGCGCCGCGCGCGCGTGCATGCGCCTCCGACTCGATGACCAGTGCGCCCGCGCCTTCGCCCAGCGCGAAGCCGGCGCGATCGGCCGAGAACGGCCGGCAGGCGCTGGACGGCGCATCGGCCGGTGGCGGTGCCATCACGCGCATGGCGTGCCAGCTGGCCATCGTGCCCGCCGTCAGCATCGCCTCATGCCCGCCGACGATCGCCACGTCGAGCCAGCCGCCGCGGATGGCGCGCATCGCCTCGCCGATGGCCACCGCCGACGAGGCGCAGGCGCAGGCGAAGCTCAATGCCGCGCCACGCGCACCGAACAGCAGGGCCAGTTCGGCCGCCGCAGCGTTGGGCATGGTCGTGAGCACCGTGGTCGGGCGCACGCGGCGGTTGTCGGCATAGAGCCCGCGCGCCGTCGCGTCGAAGCTGGACGAACCCGCCATGCCGCTGCCCCAGTACACGCCGATGCGGTCACCGTCGAGTGCCGCGTCGGCCAGCCCGGCCTGCGCGACCGCGTCGCGCGCGGCGGCCAGTGCCATCGCGGTGCCGCGGTCCAGCGGCAGGCGCGAACTGCTGCGTTCGCTGTCGTCGAAGTCGCAGGCCGCGATGGCCATCGTCATCGGCTCCAGCGTGCCGATCGTCAGCGTGTAGGGCGTGACCGCCGAGCGGCCCGCGAACAGCGCTTCGTCGAAGTCGGCCAGCGAACGGCCGAGCGGCGTGACCAGTCCGAGCCCGGTGACGGCGATGCGTGCAGCGTGCGCGACCGGCGTGCCGCGGTGCGCGGTGGCGACACCGGCGCTGCCGAACGGGTCTCTCATGCGCCTGCCAGCATCGTGGCCGATGCCGTCCCCGAGCTGGCCTGCATCTCGTCGATCACGGTGCACAGGCGCTGCAGCGTGATGCCGGCTTCGCGCGGGTCGAGCCGTTCTTCCGGGATGCGCAGGCGGAACGCGTCCTCGACGGCAAAGACGAATTCCATCAGCGCGAGCGAATCGAGGCCGAGATCGGTCAGCGCCGCACTCGGTTCGATCTGTTCGGGCTTGAGATGGAATTCGTGTTCCAGGATGGCGGCAACGCTGTTGAAGGTGAGTGAGTTCATGGTGTCCCCGTAAAAACAAGACGAAGGCGGACCGCGCCTTCAGGCGGTGCCGTGCGCAATGGCAGCGGCGAATACCACGGTCTCGCGAACCACCTGCTGGCGGTCGTTGTCGATCGTGATCATGTGAAAGCTGTTGCTCAGGATGACGCTGCGGAACGCGCCGCAGCCGAGCCCGCGCGCGAGCAGCGCGACGTTCTCGAGGCTCGCGACCTCGTCTTCGCGCGCATGCAGCGCGAGCACGTTGGCGCACTGCACGCGGCCGAGGTTGCGGCGCACGTGGCGCAACAGCCGGTCGTGTTCGCGCAGATGGCCGATGCCGATCACCGAGCTGCCGGCGCTGGAGATCCGGCGCGTGCGCAGCTCGCGCTCGATCCAGGCGCGCACGCGCTCGTTCTTCACGCCATAGGGCGGGCGCTCGCGGTAGCGCCAGAAGCGGCCAAGCGGTGTGTAGAGCGCCAGCGGCAGCAGCCACTGGGTGCGCGGCACGGCCCAGCCGTCGTAGCGCAGTGCGGTCGACATCAGCAGCAGCGCGTCGATGCGTTCGCCGCAGCGGATGGCAGCGCCCAGCGCGAGCGATGCACCCGCCGAGATGCCGATCAGCAGCACGCGGTCGTGTGCCAGGCGCAGTGCATCGACGCGGCGCTCGATGGTGTCGATCCATTCGACCCACGGCGCGGCGACCTGCAGTTCGGTGCTCGCGTCGAAGGAATAGCCCTCGATCGCCAGCGCCTGCACGGTGTAGCCCAGCGTGCGGAGTGCGGTGTCGACCGAGCGCAGTTCGTCGGGCGTGCTGCACAGGCCGTGCAGCAGCACGACGGCGGTGCGGGCGGCGGCCGACTGGTCGACGCGCAGCGCTTCGGGTGTCGGGTGGCGTGAGCTCATACCGTGGCCTCCTGCGCCGGCAGCTCGACCGCGCCAGCGCCCGTGCGCTTCGGCGCGAACCAGGCGACGTACAGCGCGGGCAGCACCACCAGCGTGAGCAGCGTGGCCGTCACCAGGCCGCCGATCACGACGATGGCCAGCGGACGTTGCGTCTCGGCGCCGATCTCGTGCGACAACGCCATCGGCAGCAGGCCGAGCGCCGCGAGCATGGCGGTCATCAGCACGGTGCGCAGGCGCTGCATCGAACCTTCGCGCACGGCGTCGATCACGCTGCGGCCCTGCTGGCGCAGCTGCTGGAACACCGACAGCATGACCACGCCGTTCAGCACGGCCTGGCCCGACAGTGCGATGAAGCCGATCGCCGCCGACACCGACAGCGGAATGCCGAAGACCCACAGCGCGATGAAGCCGCCGATCAGCGCGAGCGGCACGTTGACCAGGATCAGCGCGGCCATCTTGAGCGACTTGAAGGCGTCGAACAGCAGCACGAAGATCAGCAGCAGCGAGATCGGTACGACCACCGCGAGCCGTGACATCGCGCGTTCCTGGTTCTCGAATTCGCCCGACCAGTTGACCGCATAGCCGGCGGGCAGCGCGATCTTCGCGGCCACGCGCGCCTGCATGTCCTTCACCACCGAGCCCATGTCGCGGTCCTTGATGAAGATGCCGATGGCCATGGTGCGGCGGCCGGCCTCGCGGGCGATGTTCATCGCGCCGCTGGTCTCGCGGATGTTGGCGACCGCACCCAGCGTGGTGTAGTTGCCGTCGGGCGTGGCGATCGGCGTGCTGCCCAGCGTGGCGATGGCGCGGCGCTCCTCGGGCAGCCGCACGGCCACCGCGAACTTGCGCTCGCCTTCCCACAGCGTGGTGGCGGTCTTGCCGCCGAGCGCGGCTTCCACCACGTCCTGGATGTCGCCGACGTTCAGGCCGTAGCGTGCGGCGCGTGCGCGGTCGATGTCGATCACCAGCTGCGGCAGGTCGCCCAGCCGGTCGATCTCGGCGCGGTACACGCCAGGCACTTCCTTGATCTCGCGTTCGATCGACTCGGTCAGGCGCCGCAGCACGGCCAGGTCGTCGCCCGCGATCTTGATGACGATCTGGCCGTCGATCTGCGAGATCGACTCCAGCACGTTGTCGCGGATCGGCTGAGAGAACGCGGGCTCCATGCCGGGGATCGCCGACACGGCCTTGTCCATGTCGTCGATCAGCTGTTCCTTGCTCAGGCCCTTGCGCCATTCCTCGGCCGGTTTCACGTCCACGAAGATCTCGGCCATGCTGATGGTCTTCGGGTCGGTGCCGTCTTCCGGCTGGCCGGCCTTGCTCACGACGGTGCGCACTTCGGGCACGGTATGCAGCGCGTGGCGCACGTTGCGCAGGATGCGCGTGGCCTCGTCCATCGACACGCTGGAAGGCAGCCGCAGGTTGACCCAGATGCTGCCTTCGTCGAGCTCGGGCAGGAACTCCGAGCCCAGCCGCGAGGCGGCGCCCAGCGCGAGCGCGAACACCGCGAGCGCGATGCCGACCACCTGCCGGCGGTGGTCCAGCGCCCAGTCGAGCACCGGTGCGTAGATCGCCTTGGCGCGCAGCACCACGCGGTTGTCGCCGTGCGGCAGCTTGCGGCGCAGCAGCCAGTAGGCGAGCAGCGGTACCAGCGTGAGCGAGAAGATCAGCGAGCCCACCAGCGCGGTCGACACCGACAGCGCCATCGGCTGGAAGATGCGGCCTTCGTGGCGCTGCAGCGCGAAGATCGGGATGTGCGCCGCGATGATGATCAGCATCGAGAACAGCGTCGGCCGGCCGACTTCGTTGGCCGCCTCGATGATGGTCGTGCGGCGCTCTTCGTCGGGCATGTTCTCGCCCTTCTCGGCGAGTCGGTGCAGGATGTTCTCCACCACGATCACCGCGCCGTCCACGATGATCCCGAAGTCCATCGCACCCAGGCTCAGCAGGTTGGCCGGCACGCCCATCACCTTGAGCCCGAGGAAGGTCGCCAGCAGCGCGAGCGGTATCACCACCACCACCGCGAGGCTGGCGCGCATGTTCGACAGGAACAGGTACAGCACCAGCGACACCAGCAGCGCACCTTCGACCAGGTTGCGGAACACGGTCGACAGCGTCTTGGCCATGAGCCAGGTGCGGTCGTAGAAAGGCACGATCTGCACGCCCTGCGGCAGGCCGCGCGCATTGAGTTCGGCGATCCTGTCCTTGACGCCCTTGAGCACCACGCTCGGGTTCTCGCCCTTGCGCATCACGACGATGCCGGTGACCACGTCGTCGTCGTCGTCCTGGCCGTTCACGCCGAGCCGCGGCACCGCGCCGATCTGCACCTGGGCCACGTCCTGGATCAGCACGGGCGTGGTGCCGCGTGCCGACACCACGATGCGCCCGATGTCGTCGGCCGACTGCAGCAGGCCGAGCCCGCGGATCGCATACTGCTGCGCGCCCTGGGCGACATAGCTGCCGCCCGCGTTCGAATTGCCGCGGCCCAGCGCATCGAGCAGGTTCTGGAAGGTGAGCTTGTAGGCTCGCAGCTTGTCGAGATCGGGCTGCACTTCGTACTGCTTGATGGCGCCGCCCATCGCGACCACGTCGGCCACGCCCGGCACCTGGCGCAAGGCGCGTTCCACGGTCCAGTCCTCGATGGTGCGCAGGTCGGTGGTGTTCTTGCCGTCGCCGCGCACGCGGTAACGCATGATTTCGCCGACCGGCGTGGCGTTGGGCGCGATGTCGGCCTCGACGCCCGGCGGCAGGTCGATGCCGCGCAGCCGTTCGGCGACCTGCTGGCGCACCAGGTTGACCTCGGCCTTGTCGCCATAGGTGACCACCGTGTACGACAGGCCGAACTGCGTGTGCGAGAACACGCGGATCGAATCCGGCAGGCCCGACAGCGCGACTTCGATCGGCAGCGTGACCTGCTTCTCGACCTCTTCCGCCGCGCGGCCGGGGTACAGCGCGATGATCGTGACCTGCGTGTCGGTCACGTCGGGAAACGCCTCGACGGACAGGTTCTTGAACGCGATCACGCCGGCCAGCGCGAACAGCAGCGTGCCCAGCACGATGATGAGCGGCTGGTGCAGCGCGTAATGGATCAGCCGCTTCATGGCTTGCCGTCGGTGGTGGCCACGGCCACGTCCTGCGCCAGCCGCAGCTGGCGGGCCAGCAGCAGCGTGTTGTCGCTCACGACCTGTTCGCCCACGGCGAGGCCGCGCGAGATCATGACTTCGCGCGAACCCGACCAGCCGATCTGCACTTCGCGCGGTTCGAACACGCCGGGCTCGACCTGCACCAGCACCGAATGGCGTGCGCCACGCAGCAGCACGGCCGAGGCCGGCACCGTGACGCCGTTGCCGGGCGAGCGCTCGAACTGGGCCGTCGCGATCATCTCGGCCTTGAGCCGGCGGTCGGGGTTGGCGACCACGCCGCGGACCTTGATGGTCCGGCTCAGCGGATCGATGTAGTCCGCGGCGGCGGTCACGCGGCCTTCGAAGGTCTGGCCCGGCAGGCCGGGCGCGGTCAGCGTGAAGACGGTGCCCGGCTGCAGGGTGCCGACTTCCGATTCGCGCGCGTCGATCTGCACCCACAGCGAGGTCGGGTCGCTCAGCACGAACAGCGCCGGCACGCCGACACCCGACTGCTCGGGCCGCAGTTCCTGGCCGGGGTTGAGGTTGCGTTCGACCACCACGCCATCGATGCCCGAGACGATGGCCAGCCGTTGGTCGACACCACCCTTGGCACCGCCGTACATCGCGGTGCGCGCGCCGGCGCGTGCGACCTCGGCACGGGCGCGCGCGGCGTCGGCCTCGGCCTGCTCCAGGTCCTTGCGCGCGACGATGCCGGCCTCGAACAGCTCGCGCTGGCGTTGCAGGTTGGCGCTGCTCAGGCGGGCATCGGCCTGTGCCTTGGCGGTGTCGGCCTGTGCGATGCCGAAGTCCGGCGATGCGATCTGGGCGAGCGCGCTGCCGCGCTTCACGCGGCTGCCGACGTCGGCTTCGATCGCGCTCACGCGGCCTGCGAAGGCCGGGTAGAGGCGCTGTGTGCGCTCCTCGTTCCAGACCAGCCGCGCAGGCAGTTCCACGCGCAGCGCGTGGCTCGGCACGGCGGCCGTGACGCCGAGCATCGCGAGCTGCGGGTGGTTGGGCGCGTAGCGGATCTGGTTGCCCTGCACGCTGGGCGCGGGTGCCTCGGCCTGCACCGCGGCGACGGCGCTGCGGTCGGTGCAGGCGCCGAGCAGGCCGAGGCTGACCACGGCCATGACCAGGGCAAGGGCGTGCAGCGACGCACGGGTGCAGGGGATGGGGTGCGGCATGGCGGTCATGGGGTGGCGAGGGCTTGGGTGCGCAGGCGCCAGGCGAGCGCGGCCTTGGCGTGGTCGGCCCGTGCGGCGATGGCGTCGAGCTGGGTGGCGCGCAGCGTGCGGCGCGCATCGAGCAGGTCCGACAGCGACATCGCGCCCTTGCGGTAGGCGAGTTCGGCGCTGTCGGCCACCTGGCGGGCGCGCGACAGGATGTCGGCGTCGAAGGCCTGCCAGCGGCGTGCCTGGATGTCGGCTTCGGTGCGCAGGCGCTGCAGGTCGAGCCGGGCGTCGAGCCTGGCCTTGGCCAGCAGGTCCTGCGACTGCATCAGCTGCGCCTGTGCGCGGCCGATCTCGCCGTCGAAGCGATAACCCCAGTTCAGCGGCATGCTGGCGCGGACTTCGAGCAGCCGGTTCGAGGTGCCGGGATAGTGGTCGAGCGACACGCCGAGCGTCACGTCCGCGCTGCGTTGCGCTTCGGCGGTGGCCAGCGCGGCTTCGGCTGCCGCCACGCGGGCTGCGGCGGCCCGCACGTCGGCCCGCGATTCGACCAGCGCGTCGATGTCGGCATCGCCGGCCGGTGCGGCTGTTGCAACGGAGGCAGCGGATGCAATGGGCGTGGCGTTCCAGGCGGCCGGGTCGGCCGTCGCGCTCGCGAGCGGCTTGCCGGTCGAGGCTTGCGCTGCCGGGCCGAGCACCTGGGCCAGCGCGAGCTGTGCCCGGTCGCGCTCGAGCTGCGCTGCGCGGGTGTCGACGCGGCTGCGCTCGGCTTCGATCTGCACGCGCGATGCGTCCTGTGCCGGCAGGTCGCCGGCCTGCACGCGCCGCTGTGCGCTGGCCGACAGCTGTGCCGCGCTGCGTTCGATCTCGCCGACTTCCTGCAGCCGATCCTGCGCCGCCAGCAGGTCGTAGAAGGCGCTGCCCGCGGCGATCAATTGCTGCACCCGCGTCTCGTCCAGGTCGCCCTGCGCGGCTTCGGCGGCGCGTTGCGCCGTCTGCGTGCGTGCCACGCGCTTGCCACCGCGCTCCCAGGTCCAGTCGATGCCGAGCGCCGTGTCGATGCGCTTGCGTCCCGGTGCGCCGGCGCCGATGCCGTTCTGCAGGTCGATCGAACTCAGCTTGGTCGACAGCACGGGCGCGGGCGCGTGGTCGGCCGCCTGCACGTCGGCTTCGGCGGCCCGCACGGACTGGCGTGCGATGGCCACCTCGGTGCTGTCGCTCGCAGCCTGCAGCACCTCGGCCAGCGTGAGGACACGGGCGCCGGCCGGCACCGATGCCTGGGCGCAGGCCAGCCCCGCAGCCAGGGCGGCGGTGGTGAGCAAGGCCATGCGTGCGGCCCGGGTGCCAGAAGTCATGGCGCCGTTTATCGACGCCGCGTACTGACCGATCACTGACGGACCGCTTGTGGGGTCAAGGCCGGTGCTGATAGCCTTGGCACATGCGAATCCTCCTGGTCGAAGACGATGCCGTCCTGAGCGACGTGATGCGGCGCAGCCTGGCCGATGCGGGCCACCGCGTCGACGTCGCGGCGAGCGTGGCCGATGCCGATTACCTCTGGCGCGTGCAGCCCTTCGATGCGGTGCTGCTCGATCTCAACCTGCCGTCCACCGCCAGCCCGACCAGCGGCATCGGCAGCGGGCTGACGGCGCTGCGCCAGGCGCGTGGCCGCGGCGACCGCACGCCGGTGCTGGTGCTGACGGCGCGCGACCGCACCGAGGAACGCATCGCCGGACTCGATGCGGGCGCCGACGACTACCTCGGCAAGCCCTTCGATCTGGCCGAGGTCGAGGCCCGCTTGCGCGCGCTGGTGCGGCGTGCCCAGGGCACCGACGACGTCGCGATGCTGGGACAGCTCAAGCTCGATCGCAAGGCGCGGCGCTTTTCGGTCGGCACCGCGCCGCTCGACCTGCCGGCGCGCGAGTTCGAGGTGCTCTGGGAGCTGATGAGCCCGGCCGGCCATGCGGTGAGCAAGCGGACGCTGTCGGACAAGCTGTCGAGCTTCGACGAGTCGCTCGGCGACAACGCGCTCGAAGCCTTCATCTCGCGGCTGCGCAAGAAGCTGGCCGGCAGCGGGGCCAGCATCCGCACGCTGCGCGGCATCGGCTACCTGCTGGAAGCCGAGGCGTGAGCGTGGCGCCGGCGGAGCCGGCGGGAGACGCGCCGCGCCGGCCCATCCCGTCGTTGCGCGCCCGCGTGCTGCGGCACGTGATGCTGCCGCTCACGCTGACCTGGCTGGCCGGCAGCGTGGTCACGATGATCGTCGCCAACTACTTCACGCAGCAGGCCTTCGACCGCGCGATGCTGGACGACGCCTATTCGATCTCGGTCAACGTGCGGGCCGACGAGAGCGGCCGCGTGCAGTTGCTGCTGACGCCGCGTGAAGTCACCGCGGTGCTGTTCGACCAGACCGAGTCGGTGTTCTTCGCGGTCCTTCGGCCCGACGGCTCGCTGCTGTCCGGCCATGCGGGGCTGCATCCGGCCTCGCCGACCGAGAGCATGGTCTATCGCTTCTCGGACGTGACCTACCAGGGCAAGGCGCTGCGGGCGGTGGCGCTGCACGTCGAGCTCGACAACGAGCCTTACCAGGTGGTGGTGGCGCAGACCACGCGCACGCGCACGGCGCTGCTGAGCCGGCTGCTGGTCTACGCGACGCTGCCGCAGACGGTGCTCATGCTGCTGCTGGCGGGCTGGCTCTGGCGCGGCATCGCGCGCGATCTGGCGCCGCTGAACCAGTTGCAGAACACGCTGGACCGGCGCGACGCGAGCGATCTGTCGCCGGTGCCGGTGCCGCATACCGCGCGCGAGCTGCAAAGCCTGGGCACCGCCGTGAACGCGCTGTTCGGCCGGCTCGACCGCAGCGTGCGAGCGCAGCGCCAGTTCGCAGGCAACGTGGCGCACGAGTTGCGCACGCCGCTGGCCGGCATCCGCGCGCTGGCCGACTACGGTCTGGCGAACGGCGAGCCCGACGTGTGGCGCCAGCAACTGGTGCGCATCGCGACCAGCCAGGCGCGCGCCAGCCATCTGGTGGACCAGCTGCTGGCGCTCGCGCTGGCCGACGAGGCCGAGGCCGTGCTGCAGCGCACACCCGTGAAACTCGACGCGCTGGTCGGCGAGGCGGTGCTGCGCCATCTCGCGCGCGCCGATGCGCGCAGCGTCGACCTGGGCGCGCGCGGGCTGGAGGACGAAGCCGACTTCACCGTGCTGGCGAACGCGGCGCTGGTCGAAGGCATCCTGGACAACCTGATCGACAACGCGCTGCGCTACGGCGGCCATACGATCACGATCGAGCTGTCCGGTGGCGGCAGCACGCTGGCCGTGGTCGACGATGGGCCGGGCATCACGGAAGCGCAGCGGCACGACCTGCTGGCGCGCTGGGCGCAGGGGCCGGACGGGCAGAAGCTGGGGCAGGGTGCCGGGCTGGGCCTGGCGATCGTCGCGCGTTATGCGCAACTGCTCGGCTCCGAACTCACGCTGGACGCCGCGGGGCCCGAAGGCGGTCTGCGCGCGCAGGTCGTGCTGCCGCGGCATTGAGCCGTCCCGCGCTGCTGGTGGCGGGGGCGGTGCGCAGCGGCCTCAGCCGTTGGCGAAGGTCTTCCGGTAGAACACGCGGTCGTAGCCTTCGGTGATGCCGCGGCCGGTCTCGACATAGCCCAGGTAGGGGTACAGCCGCTGGTTCTCGGTCATCTTCGCGTTGGTCACGAGATGGATCGACGCATGGCCGGCGCGTGCCGCCATGTCTTCCGCGAAGTGCAGCAGCGCACGGCCGAGGCCGGTGCCCTGGTGCGAGGGCGAGACCGCCACGGTGTCGACGTAGAAGCCGCCTTCATGCTGCGGGTCGAGCACCAGCGCGCCGGCGATCGCGTCGCCGTCGGCCACCACCCAGACCTGCTCCGCGCGGATCAGCGCAGGGAAGTCCGCCTGCATCGGCCTGGGCGTGCGGCCCAGGCGATCGATGTAGTGCACGAAGGCATCGGACACGCAGCGCGCGACGCCCGGCGCATCGGCGGCATGGGCGAGCCGGATCGGCAACGCGGCCATGGCAGCGGGCTCAGCCCAGCGTCGGGTAGTCGGTGTAGCCCTTGGCGCCGCCACCGTACATCGTCGCCTTGTCGATGGGTGCGAAGGCGGCACCTTCGCGAATGCGGCGCACCAGGTCCGGGTTCGAGATGAACGGGCGGCCGAAGGCGACCAGGTCGTCGCCTTCGCCCACGGCGGTTTCGGCCATCGGCTTGTCGTAGCCGTTGTTCACCATCCAGGCACCGCGGCCACCGGCCGTGCGGTAGGCGGCCTTCAGCGCTTCGTAGTCGAACGGGCGATCGGCGATCTCGCGCGGGCCGCCGGTGGCGCCTTCGATGATGTGCAGGTAGGCCAGGTTCAGCGTCGCGAGCTGGCGCACGACGTAGGTGAACAGCGCCTGCGCGTCGGGGTCGTTCACGTCGTTGGCGGGCGTCACGGGCGACAGCCGGATGCCGGTCTTGCCGCCGCCGATGGCGTCGACCACGGCACGCGTCACCTCGAGCAGCAGGCGGGCCCGGTTCTCGATGCTGCCGCCGTAGTCGTCGGTGCGCTGGTTGCTGCCGGTCTTCAGGAACTGGTCGAGCAGATAGCCGTTGGCGCCATGGATTTCCACGCCGTCGAAGCCCGCGGTCTCGACCGCGTTGCGTGCGGCGGCGGCGTAGGTGTGGACGATGCCCGGCAGTTCGCCGGCATCGAGCGCGCGTGGCTTCGAGGTCTCGACGAAGGTCGCCGCGCCGTTCTCGATCAGCACGGTCTTGGTGTTGGCCGCGATGGCCGAAGGCGCAACCGGTGCGCCGCCGTCCGGTTGCAGGCTGGTGTGCGAGACGCGGCCGACGTGCCAGAGCTGCGTGACGATCTTGCCGCCGGCGGCATGCACGGCGTCGGTCACGTGCTTCCAGGCATCGAGCTGCTCGGTGCCGTACAGGCCGGGCACGTCGGCATAACCCTGGCCCTGGTGGCTGATGGCGGTGGCTTCGCTGATCAGCAGGCCGGCGCTGGCGCGTTGGGCGTAGTAGGTGGCTGCGATGGCCGGCGGCACGGCGTTCGGCGAGCGGTTGCGCGTGAGCGGCGCCATGACGATGCGGTTGGCAAGCTGCAGGTCGCCGGCTTGGACGGGGTCGAAGAGGGTGGGCATCGGTGTTTCTCGGTGAGATTGGAGGGTCAAGGGTGGGCAAGCCTAAGCGCCGCTGCACAAACCTGCTGTCGCAAGGTTGTCGAAGTTTTGCTAGGTGCCGGCGCGGGTGCGGCCCGAGGCAGCCGATGCCTGCCTGCGCGAGAATGGCTGCGCATGACGAAACCGCTTTCCCCGTCTTCCTCCGCTGTGCCGCAGGACTCGCCATGGCGGGTTTTCGGCCTGGCACTCGGGCTGTCGATGGGTGCGGCGATCTCGCTGGGCATCACGCGTTTCGCGTACGGGCTGCTGCTGCCGCCGATGCGCGCCGACCTGGACTGGAGCTACACGCTCGCCGGCGGCATGAACACGGCGAACGCGGCCGGCTATCTGCTCGGCGCCCTCATGACACCCGCGCTGATGCGGCGGGTCGGGCCGACGCGGCTGCTGGTCGTGGGTGCGTTGCTCGCGAGTCTGTTCATGGCCGCCAGTGGTTTCTTCAGCGCTGCGCCTTCGTTGCTGCTGCAGCGCTTGCTGGCGGGCGTGGCGAGCGCCTGGGTGTTCGTCGCGGGCGGGCTGCTGGCCGCACGGCTGGGTGCACAGCATCCGTCCCGCATGGGCTTCCTGCTGGGCGTGTACTACGGCGGCACGGGTTTCGGAATCCTGCTGTCGGCGTTGCTGGTGCCGCAGGTGCTGCATGCCGCGGAAGGCCGGCTGCACGGGTGGGCATGGGCCTGGTGGGCCTTGGCCATCGCCAGCGGATTGGCGACGGCCTGGCTCGCGCTGGCGGCACGAGGGCTCCGGTCCGGGCCGGAGTCCGCGGCTGCGCCGACGGCTGCCGGTGCGGCCACGGCGGTCGCGCCGGCAGGTGCGCCGATCCGGCGTTTCGGCTGGGCGCTGACGGGCTATGCGCTGTTCGGTGCGGGGTACATCGGCTACATGACCTTCGTGATCGCGCTGCTGCGGGAGCAGGGCGCGAGCGGCGTCGGCATCACCTGGTTCTATGCGCTGCTGGGCCTGGCCGTCGTCGCCTCGTCGCGCCTCTGGGCCGGCCTGCTCGATCGGCACCGTGGCGGCAGGCCGCAGGCCGTGTTGAATGCGCTGCTGGGCGTCGCGACCTTGCTGCCGGTGCTGAGCCATGCCTGGCCCGTCGCGCTGGCTTCGGGGCTGCTGTTCGGCGGGGTCTTCCTGTCCGTGGTGGCGTCGACCACGGCGCTGGTGCGGCACAACCTGCCGCCTGCGCGATGGGCGACGGGCATCAGCGCCTTCACGATCGCCTTCGCACTGGGGCAGATCGTCGGGCCGACCGCGACCGGCTGGATCTCGGACGGCCCGGGCGGGCTGGCGCGCGGACTGGTGGCGTCCGCACTGGCGCTGTGGGCGGGCGCGCTCCTGGCGGCGCGCCAGCAGCCATTGAGCCCGACCTGATCACCCGATCGTCGAAACGGCTGCAGCTGCGCCAGAAGTGTGCGCAGGCTTACGTGGCGTTTATCGGGTTGCGCTCTCGGCCTTCAAGGCAGCCTGAACGGCCGGACGGGCGCCGACGCGGTCATGCCAGGCGAGCACGTTGGGGAAGGCCGACATGTCGAATTTCATCGCCTTGGCCCAGTTGGTCACCGTGAAGAGGTAACCGTCGGCGACGCTGAAGTGCTCGCCCATCACGAAGTCCTTGCCGGCGAGTTCCTTGTCGAGCCAGGTGTAGCGCGACAGCAGGCGGGTGCGCGAAATGGTCTTGGCCTCGTCGGGCATCGCCGGGTTGAACAGCGGGCTGAAGCCCTTGTGCAGCTCGGTGCCGATGAAGGTCAGCCACTCCTGCAGGCGGTAGCGCGCGAGCGTGCCGTTGGCGGGTGCCAGGTTCTTCAGCGGCGCCTGGTCGGCGATGTACTGCACGATGGCCGGGCCTTCGCGCAGCAGCGTGCCGTCGTCGAGTTCGAGCAGCGGCACGTAGCCCAGCGGGTTGATGCCGTAGTAGTCCGTGCCGTCCAGCAGCTTGTGGGTCTTGGTGCTGGCGAGCACGGCCTCGAAGGCGATGCCGGCTTCGTGCAGCGCGATGTGGGGCGACAGCGAGCAGGCGCCAGGGGAGTAATACAGCTTCATGGTGTCGGGCTCCGAAGGGATGTCTGTGACGGGTTTTAAAGGAACGGATCGCACGCGGATGCTAGCCGGTTCGCGCGGCGTTTTTGTCCTACGGCTGCTTGGGCGCGCCGACTATCCGGACGCCGGGGGCAGCTTTTTAAGCTCTGTTCCATTGCGGCGATGTGCCGTTTCAAGGAGATGCGTGATGTTGAAGTACGCGATTATTTTTGCCATCGTGTCGATCGTTGCCGGCGCGCTGGGTTTCGGCGGCGTGGCGGCTGGTGCGGCCGGTATTGCCAAGATCCTGTTCGGGCTGTTCCTGGTTCTGGCCGTCGTGTTCCTGGTGCTGGCTGCGCTGGGCGTGGGCGCGGTGCGAAAGGCCATCGACTGATGACCCGGCTCGAGGCTCGCTGGCCCCGTGTGCGCCCGCTCGGCGTGTTGCTGCAGTCGCCCGCGCACCGTGTGATGCGGGTGCTGCACGTCACGCAGTCGCACTGGCAATTGCCTGAGCGAAGAGGGCGTCGGGGCGGGCCGGTTCCTGCTTCTTCGGCGGCATCCCATGCCGCCTGTCTGCATCTTCCACAGGCGTGCGCGTTCGCCGCAGCCTGATCTTCTTCATCGATCCCTTTCAGAGGCTGCGCGCATGGCGCAGAAGGCGCTGTGCATTTTTCCCATATCGACACGGTGCTCTCTTACGAGGTTGCGGCACCGTCGCACCTGCTGCTCAACATCGAGGCCGCGCGCAGCGGTGCGCAGGCATTGATCAGCGAAGACCTCGTTCTGGAACCGCCTGTGCCGATGCAGGCCTTCTGCGACGAGAACAGCGGCAACCGCTTCATCCGCTTCGACGCCGCGCCAGGGCCGCTGACGATCCGCTATCGGGCGAGCGTCCAACGCTCGTTTGCGAGCGTGGCGCCCGATCTTCCCGAAGTGCCTGTCAACGAGGTGCCGAGCGAGATCCTCCATTACATGATGCCGACCCGGTACTGCGAATCGGACGTCATGGCGCGTGCCGCCCAGCAGCTCTTCGGCGATCTGCCGCAGGGCATCGGGCGGGTCCAGGCGATCGTCGACTGGATCCACGACAGCATCACCTACGAGCCGGGCAGCAGCGAGTCGACCACGACCGCCCGCGAGGTGTTCGTGCAGCGGGCCGGGGTGTGCCGCGATTTCGCGCATCTGGGCATCACCTTCTGCCGGGCGCTCAACATACCGGCGCGGCTGGTGGTGGGCTACGTGTATTTCGAGGAGCCGCCGCAGGACTTCCATGCGGTGTTCGAGGCCTGGATCGGTGGCCAATGGGTGCTGTTCGACGCGACCCGCATGGCGCCGGTCGACCGGCTGGTGCGGGTGGGCACCGGGCGCGACGCCAAGGATGTGGCGTTCTGCACGATCTTCGGGCCGGTGCGCATGACGAACAAGGCGATCACCGTGCGCGAGTACCAGGACGAGTCGGCCACGCCGCAGGTCGAACCCAAGGCCACCGGGCTGGTCGTGGGTATCGAGAAACCGGTGCCGGTGACGCAGCTGATGGCGCAGGCCCCGGATGCGGATGCCGAGGTGGCCGATGCGGGCCGAGTGGGGCGTGCCGACCCTGCGCTGGGAGCGGCGCACGACGTTGCCGTCAGCGCTGGTTGACGCTATTCAATTGATAGCGAGAGCGCTTCTGCGATAAGCGCTTGCCTTCTTTTCAGCCGCGGCTGCGGATGCCCTCACGTGTTCCGTGGTAGGAGCGGCGGATTAAAATCAGCGCCCCCTCTCCAGCAGAGTCAGCGCTGCGCACGCGAAAAGTGCGCCTCCTCCCCATGCTTTATCCAGAAGAATTCGACGTGATCGTCGTCGGCGGCGGCCATGCCGGCACCGAAGCTGCACTCGCCTCCGCACGAATGGGCGCGAAGACGCTGCTCCTGAGCCACAACATCGAGACGCTCGGTCAGATGAGCTGCAACCCGTCCATCGGCGGCATCGGCAAGGGCCATCTGGTCCGCGAGGTCGACGCGATGGGCGGTGCGATGGCCATCGCCACGGACGAGGCGGGCATCCAGTTCCGAATCCTCAATTCGAGCAAGGGCCCGGCCGTTCGTGCGACGCGCGCACAGGCCGACCGCGTGCTCTACAAGGCGGCGATCCGGCGCCGGCTGGAGAACCAGCCGAATCTGTCGCTGTTCCAGCAGGCCGTCGACGATCTGATGATCGACGGCGATCGGGTGGTCGGCGCGATCACGCAGGTGGGCATTTCCTTCCGCGCGCGCACCGTGGTGCTGACGGCGGGCACCTTTCTCGACGGCCGGATCCACGTCGGCCTGGACAACTACCAGGCGGGCAGGGCGGGCGATCCGCCGGCGGTGAGCCTGTCCGCACGGCTCAAGGAGCTCAAGTTACCGCAGGGCCGCTTGAAGACCGGCACGCCACCGCGGCTCGATGGCCGAACCATCGACTTCTCGAAGTGCGTCGAGCAGCCTGGTGACGGCATGCCTGGCGGTACGGCCGACGTGATGCCGGTCTTCAGTTTCATGGGCCGCGCCGACATGCATCCGCAGCAGATGCCTTGCTGGGTCACCAACACCAATGCGCGTACGCACGAAATCATCCGTTCGGGCTTCGACCGCAGTCCGATGTTCACCGGCAAGATCGACGGCATCGGCCCGCGCTATTGCCCCAGCGTGGAGGACAAGATCAATCGCTTCGCCGACAAGGAAAGCCACCAGATCTTCCTGGAGCCCGAGGGCCTGACGACCAACGAGTACTACCCGAACGGTATTTCCACCAGCCTGCCTTTCGACATCCAGTACCAGCTGGTGCGGTCGATGGTGGGGCTGGAGAACGCGCACATCCTTCGGCCCGGCTACGCGATCGAGTACGACTACTTCGATCCGCGCGAGCTCAAGAGCAGCTTCGAGACGCGCGCCATCCAGGGCCTCTTCTTTGCGGGCCAGATCAATGGAACGACGGGCTATGAAGAGGCGGCTGCGCAAGGCATGTTCGCGGGCATCAACGCAGCGCTGCAATGTCGCGGTGACGGCCCGTGGCTGCCGCGGCGCGACGAGGCCTACCTGGGCGTTCTCGTCGACGATCTGATCACGAAGGGCGTGACCGAGCCGTACCGCATGTTCACGAGCCGGGCCGAGTTCCGTTTGCAGCTGCGCGAGGACAACGCCGACATGCGCTTGACTGAAGCAGGGCGCAAGCTAGGCTTGGTCAGCGACGCGCAGTGGGACGCTTTCTCTCGGAAGCGAGACGTTGTTTCACGTGAAACAGAGCGCCTGAAGTCGACCTGGGTGAATCCGCGCAGCCTGCCCGCCTCGGAGTCCGAGCGTGTCCTGGGCAAGGCGATCGAGCGTGAGTACAACCTCGGCGATCTGCTGCGCCGGCCGGATGTGAGCTACGCGGCCTTGATGTCGCTCGACGGCGGCAAGTACGACAGTGGCGTTGCCCTGGGCGCGGCCGAAATTGAACAGCTGGAGATTGCAGCCAAGTACTCGGGCTACATCGATCGTCAGCACGACGAAGTCCAGCGGGCATCGCACTTCGAGAATCTCAAGCTGCCCGACGATTTCGACTACGGTCAGGTCACCGCCTTGAGCTTCGAGGTGCGTCAGAAGCTGGCGCGTCATCGGCCGGAGACGCTTGGCCTGGCATCTCGCATTTCCGGTGTCACCCCCGCTGCCATTTCCCTGCTGATGGTGCATCTGCGCAAGGGCGGTCACCGCGCCTTTTCGCGCGAGGCCGCGGATCCGGCGGTGGAACATGCCAACGCTGCCCAGACTACCGAATGATCGATTCCACCGCACTGCGCCAAGGCGCCGCCGAACTCGGGCTGACGCTCGACGATCGCCAATGCGAACGTCTGGCGGCCTATGGCGCACTCATCCTGAAGTGGAACAAGGTCTACAACCTGACAGCGTTGCGCGACCCGGCTTCGGTGCTCACGCACCATTTGCTGGACAGCCTTTCGGTGATTGCGCCGCTGCAGCGTGAACGGCCGGGCAGTGCAAAGCTGTTGGACGTGGGCGCCGGCGCCGGCTTGCCGGGCGTCGTGATTGCGATCCTGCGCGCCGACATCGAAGTCAGCTGTCTGGACGCCGTCGCCAAGAAGGCCGCGTTCGTGCAGCAGGTGGCAGCCGAATTGGCGTTGGCCAACTTGCGCGGCGTGCATGCACGCGTGGAAGCCCTGACAGGGGCTTACGACGTGATCAGCTGCCGGGCGTTCGCGTCGCTGCCGGACTTCTACAACGGCTCGTCGCAGCTGCTGGCGGCAGACGGCGTCTGGCTGGCGATGAAGGGCAAGCTGCCGGCCGATGAGCTGGCTCAACTGCCCGCGGGCGTGGGTGTGTTTCACGTGGAACAACTGCAGGTTCCAGGTCTGGACGCCGATCGTTGCATTGTCTGGGCGCGCAAAACAGTCAGCTGAATCGGTGGAAAGTGCTCGTGGCAATGACCCTCGCTTAGACTCGACGCTCTCCCATCTCAGGCACATCCCACATGTTCGGCATCGCTGACTACGGCGCGTTCGTCGCCGCCATCGTTCTGTTTCTCCTGATTCCGGGTCCGGGAAACCTGGCCTTGATCACGTCCACGGGCAAGGGCGGCATCCGGGGTGGGCTCGCCGCAACCCTGGGCCTGATCCTGGGTGACCAGGTGCTGATGTGGGCGGCCGTGGGTGGCGTGGCTGCCGTGCTGGCGGCCTATCCTGCAGCCTTCAAGGCCGTTCAGTGGCTGGGCGCCGTGTACCTGGCATGGCTCGGCCTCAAGATGCTGCGTGCCAAGCCGGGCGATGCGCCGATATTGAACATCCATCCGCGCCAGTACCTGCGCCAGGCCTTCACGATCACCTTGCTGAACCCGAAGGCCATCGTGTTCTACATGGCCTTCTTTCCGCTGTTCATCGATCCGGTCCACCATCAGGGCATGAAGACCTTCGGTGTGATGGCCATGACCATCGCCTTCCTGACCTTTCTCTACGGCCTCACCGCGACCTTGCTGACCCACTTTCTCGCGGAACGAATGCGCGCCAATCCGCGTATCTCCGGTGCATTGGAAAAGCTCGCAGGCGTGTTCCTGATCGCCTTCGGCGCCAAGCTCGCGATTTCGCGCTGATCTCACCATGGCCAAGATTTTCTGTATCGCCAACCAGAAGGGCGGCGTCGGCAAGACCACCACCACCGTCAATCTGGCCGCTGGCCTTGCCGCCGTCGGCCAGCGTGTGCTGATGATCGACCTGGACCCGCAGGGCAATGCCACCATGGGTTCGGGCATCGACAAGCGTCAGCTTGAAACCACCGTGTACGACGTGCTGCTGGAGTCGTCGTCCGTCGCCGAGGCCCGCGTCCGTGCCGAGCGCTGCGGCTACGACGTGCTGGGTGCCAACCGCGAACTCGCCGGCGCCGAGGTCGAGATGGTTGCGCTCGATCGCCGCGAGAAGCGCCTGCGCACCGCCCTGGCGGCGGTAGGCGCCGAATACGACTTCATCCTGATGGATTGCCCGCCCAGCCTCAGCATGCTCACGCTGAACGGCCTGTGCGCGGCGCATGGCGTGATCGTGCCGATGCAGTGCGAATACTTTGCGCTTGAAGGCCTGACCGACCTCGTCAACACGATCAAGCAGGTGCACGCCAACCTCAACAAGAATCTGCAGATCATCGGCCTGCTGCGCGTGATGTTCGATCCGCGCATCACGCTGCAACAGCAGGTGAGCGATCAACTCAAGGCGCACTTCGGCGAGAAGGTGTTCGACACCGTCATTCCGCGCAACGTGCGCCTGGCCGAGGCACCGAGTTACGGCCTGCCCGGCGTGGTGTTCGACCCGGCGGCGAAGGGCAGCCAGGCCTTCGTGGCCTTTGCGCAGGAGCTGGTCGCCAAGATGCCGCCCGCCAGCGCGCTGACGGGCACGGCGCCGCCGGTGCCGTCGGCCCCACCGCCGGTCGATCTGTCGCCGCCCGCCGTCATCTCGCATGACAGCGCGCTGTGAACGCCCAACCGACCCTTTCTCCGACGGCGGGCAAGGCGCCCGAAAGCCCTCAGCGTGTCCTTCTGCTGCCCGGCTGGCTGAACAGCGAGGCTGCGCATTGGCAAAGCCGCTGGGAAGCGCTGTATGGCGATCACCGTGTCGAGCAGCACGACTGGCTGCGTCCGCTGCGCGGCGACTGGTCGATGCGGCTCGAAGAAGAAGTGCTCGCCGCCGATCGTCCGGTCGTGCTGGTCGCGCACAGCCTGGGCTGCCTGCTGGTCGCCGCCTGGGCCGCGCACTCGCTCAACACCGCGAAGGTGCGGGCAGCGCTGCTGGTCGCGCCGGGTGATCTGGAGCGCGACGACCTGCGCCAGATGATCCCCGGCTGGGCGCCGATCTTCCGCCAGCGCCTGCCGTTCCCTGCGCTGCTCGTGGCCGCCGGCAACGATCCTTATTGCGACGCAGAACGTGCGCGCCAGATGGCCCGTGACTGGGGTGCACGCTTCGTGGACGCCGGGCCGGACGGCGGCCACCTCAATGGCGAATCCGGCCTGGGCGACTGGCCTCAGGGCCGCGCCATGCTGAACGACCTCCTGAAAGAAAGCTGACTGATGGCCACCAAGAAACCCAAGGGCCTCGGCCGCGGACTCGAAGCCTTGCTGGGTCCGACCTTCAACGGTCCCGACGCCGGCGGCGCGAAAGACCTCGTCATCCCGAACCCGACGACGCTGAAGCTCGACCAGATGGTCGCTGGCGTCTACCAGCCGCGCACGCGCATGGACGAGGGCGCGCTCTACGAACTGGCCGAGAGCATCAAGGCGCAGGGCATCATGCAGCCGATCCTGGTGCGCCGCCTCGATGCGGACATGGCGGCTGCGAAGAACGCCGAGTTCGAGATCATCGCCGGCGAGCGCCGCTTCCGCGCAGCCCGGCTGGCCGGGCTGGACAGCGTGCCGGTGCTGGTGCGCGACGTGCCGAACGAAGCTGCGGCGGCGATGTCCCTGATCGAGAACATCCAGCGCGAAGATCTGAATCCGCTGGAAGAAGCGCAAGGGCTTCAACGCCTGGTCGCTGAGTTTGGGCTCACTCACGAAGCTGCTGCCCAGGCGGTTGGACGTTCACGCAGCGCGGCGAGCAATCTGTTGCGACTGTTGAATCTGGCAGAGCCGGCGCAGGCGATGCTGATGGCGGGCGACATCGATATGGGGCACGCGCGTGCGCTGCTGGCACTGGACAAGGCCACGCAGATCACGGCAGCAAACCAGATCGCCGGCAAGAAGCTGTCGGTGCGCGAGACCGAGGCGTTGGTCAAGAAGTTGGCCGCCGATTACAACCCGGTGTCGACGCCACGCCGCGCCACCGAAAAATCGCGGGACCTGCAGCGGGTGGAAGAAGAACTCGCCGATCTGCTGACCGCCGAAGTGGAAGTGCGGATCAAGAAGCGCAGCAAGCGTGGCGGGAAGATCGAACAAAGCGGTGAGCTGGCGATCCATTTCGGGTCGATCGACGCACTGAACGGGTTGATCGAGCGGCTTCGCGGGACGGCCGGCTAGCCTTTCGGCTGACGGCTGACGGCTGACGGCTGACGTTCGGCGTGGGTGGGCGGGTCGTGTGGACGTTGGTGGGACGCGCCCGGTATGCGGTGTGGGCCAGGCGACCCGCTGCACCGGCCCTTCGGGCTTCCTTGCGGTGCTCGCTTCAGGCGGGGTCCGCAGAACTCGCTCCGGCTTCGCCTCCACTCAAACAGCTGCGGCCCTGATCCGCCTGAAGCTGCGCTCCTCAGCGGCGCAGAAGGGAATCGCCTGACCCACACCGCATACCGGGCGCTCGGGGGTGTTCGACGGTTGTGTGCACCTCAAAGGGAACAGCCAGCGCTGCGCGTCTTGGTTGCGCCATGGTTCGCAAAAGCTCATCGTTGGAAGCGAACGCAGGTGGGTGTTCGGCTTTCGGATACGCAACGGGCGTGTCGGGCGTCGGTGGGTGGGATGCCTTTGGGCGGCTGTTGAGGCTCCGGCGAGCACCGCAGCGGCAGGCGGATAAGGGCCGCGCATGTTTGAGCGAAGCGAGTTTGCGCGGACCCCGCCTGACGCGAGGAGCAGCAGCGAAGTCCGAAGGACCGGAGACGTCTGCCGCCCAAAGGCATCCCATCCGCCGACGCCTCCCCCGCAACCGCAACCGCAACCGCAACCGCAACCGCAACCGCAACCGCAACCGCAACCGCAACCGCAACCGCAACCGCAACCGCA